>JAHHSV010000009.1 GCA_020025015.1 Anaeroplasmataceae bacterium | reverse complement strand
TTGTAAAACTATAAAATTAATAAAAAATTATAGGTCTGAAAAGCAAATAGTAGATTTTTATAATATGTGGATGAATTCTACTAGTTCAGAATTGTTTGAATTTGATTGGAATAACTTTAGGTTTGATAAAAGAATAATTTCTGCTAAACAAGAACAAGTGGATAGTAATACTGTTATTAAATTGGAAGCTCATGGTAATGAAAATATCTATGATAAAATAGTTGGTTTCATAAAAAATATGTTACTAAGCAAAAAAATTAAAGATTTAAATCAAATTGCTTTTTTGTTTAAATCAGTCAAAAATTCAAAAGTTATTGAATTGGCTGAATATTTAGAAAATGAAGGATTTAATGTTTATTCTCCACGTTCAGATATGTTTTTTACTCGTGCTGAAATTAAAGAGCTTATTGGTTGTATTCTATTAACATTTCCTCAATTTTTTGATTTGATTATCAAAAAAGATGAAACCGGAGAATATTCAAATAAAATTTCTAAATATTATGCCGACTGTTTATATGCTGCCCAAACAATTATTTTTAATAAGGATAACGTAGAACTTAAAAATTTTATTAAACTTACAGCAAAAAATCATGTTTATATTGATAAATCATTAGATTATTCTTTTTCTGGGTTAATTTATAGGTTTTTACAATTTACTCCTTTTAATAATTACGTTAATTCTAAAAACGATTCGATTATTAATACAAGAGAGTCTAGAAATATTGCTATATATTTGAATGCTACCATTAGATTTGAATATTTAAGTGGTATTTCAGTTTTTACAGTTAAAAATATTTTAAAAATAGTTAAAAAATATTTTAATCAATATTTAAAGTTTCTATATGATGGTGGAATTTCAGAGTATGAAGATTCCTTTGATTATGCACCTAGTGGATGTATATCTTTTATGACTATTCATCAAGCAAAAGGATTAGAATTTCCGATTGTATTCTTAGGTAATTTGGGTTCTCCTAGAAAACAATTAGATCCTATTTTAATTGATATTGAAGACTCTTTTTATAAGAGACCACCATTTGAAACTAGAGAAGATATTAAATATTATGATTTTTGGCGATTATACTATACGGCTTTTTCTAGAGCTCAAAATCTTTTAGTACTTGTTGCAGATAAAAGTGATTCAGCTATCCGTAAAGAACCATCTATTTATTTTGAAAATGTATATAACGATTTAAATACAAATATTAATATTAATAGTTTTAAATTTAATGAAATAAAACAAGGTAATATAAAAAAGTCTTTTTCATTTACAGGTGATATAAATGTTTATGAGCATTGTCCTTTACAGTATAAATTTTTTAAAGAACTAGGCTTTCAACCAGTTGGTGTAGGTTCAACTATTTTTGGTACTTTAGTTCATCAAACTATTGAAGATATTCATAAACTTGTTCTAAATGGTGAAAAAAATAAAATATCAAATGATATTATAAAAGAATTTATATCATCAAATTATAGTAGTATATCAAAAAAAGAAAATAAGTATTTATCTCAAGCATTTATTGAATCTGCGTGTAAGCAAGTTTTAAATTATGTTGAAAATAAGAAGAATAAATGGGAAAATATAAAAGAAGCTGAAATTCCCATTTCTTTGGTTAGAGATAATTATATTTTACGTGGGCAAATTGATTTAATTGAAGTTCAAAATGGAGATTATGAAATTATAGATTTTAAAACTGAAAAAAAACCTGAAGTAAATTTTGAAACTGAAAAGCTTATTAAAAATAAGAGACAATTGGAAGTTTACGCATATTTATTAGGAAAAAAATATAATATTAAAGTTTCAAAAATTTCTTTATATTATACTAGTGAATTATCAGGAAATCCAATGATAAGTTTTAATGTGAATGATGTGGATTTAGATAACAATATTAAGTCTTTTGATGATATTGTAGCTAAGATTGAAAATCACTGTTTTAATGTAAGAACAAATGATAAAAAAATTTGTAAAAATTGCGATTTGCGTTTTTATTGTAAAAGAAATGAGGTAGTTTAAAATGCAAAAAAGTGAAATAGATGAAATAAATTTATTTAATTTAGATGAGCCTATAATTAAGGGTTATCCAGAATTAAGATGGACAGGAAAAAGAGCTTATACATCAACTCAATATTTTCCAGCTCAGCTTAAAGAAAAATACGGAAATCCAGATGAAACAGGATGGATTAATAAAATATTTTGGGGAGATAATCTTCAAGTTATGAGTCATTTGCTAAAAGAATACAGAGGAACCATTGATTTTATTTATATTGATCCTCCATTTGATTCTAAAGCAGACTATAAGAAAAAAATAAAAATAAAAAGTAAAGAAGTTACAAATGATAATACTGCCTTTGAGGAAAAACAATATGGTGATATTTGGACTAACGATGAATATTTACAATTTATGTATGAAAGATTAATTCTTCTTAGAGAATTGTTATCAGATAAAGGAAGCATATATGTTCATTGCGATTATCATAAATCTCATCAATTAAGGTGCTTGTTAGATGAAATATTTGGAGTTGGATGTGTAGGCAAAGATAATGATGCTCCTGGATTTAGAGAAGAAATTATTTGGGATAAAGGTTTTAGAGGAACTGAAAGTAAAAATGTATATCAAAGATGTCATGATACTATTTTTTGGTACACGAAAACTTCCAATTGGATTTGGAATCAGCAATATTCTGAATATAAAGATCAAAAAATGGGAAGATATAACAAAATTGATGAAGAAGGAAGAAAATATGCTCTTATAAAAAGAGTTAGAACTGATGGCTCAGTTTATTATGGAAAGTGTTATCCGAACGAATTTGGTAAAAAAATAGAAGATATTATTTTTGTACCAATTATGGCATCAACCGATTCTGAACGTTTAGATTATCCAACCCAAAAGCCTGAAGAATTAATCGAAAAATTATTGCTGTCATCTAGCAACAAAGAGTCTATTGTTTTTGATTGTTTTATGGGCTCAGGGACTACACAATCAGTAGCACTTAAAAATGGAAGAAAGTTCATAGGAGCAGATATTAATTTAGGTTCAATTCAAACTACAACTAAGAGACTATTAAATCTTTATAAACAAAATGAATCTGCTGGATTAATGAATAAAGATATGGCTGGTTTTGAAGTTTATAATGTTAACAATTATGATTTTTTCAGAAATCCTGTAGAAGCAAAAGAACTTTTAGTTGCAGCATTAGATATTCAACCTTTTTCAAAAGGTAATGTTTTTGATGGAGAAAAAGATGGTAGAATGGTAAAAATTTTACCAGTTAATAGAATTGCGACTAAAGTTGATTTAGAAATCTTAAAATCAAATTTACCTTTTAAAAAATATGAGCTTTTAACAAGAGATAATCCAAACCAAACTGTTGAATTTATCACTTTAGTTTGTATGGGACATGAACCAGATTTAAAAGCAAGTTTTGAATTAGCCTTAAAGCCTTATAAGATTGATATTGAAATAGTAGACATTTTAAAAGACAAATCAATGATTGAATTGAAAAGAGAGGCTGAAGCTAAAATTGTTAAAGAAAATAATAATATTATTATAAAGTCTTTCTATCCTATGAATTTAATGCAAAAATTAAGTTTACAAAAGGAAAATGTGATAGATTGGAAACAATTGGTTGAATCTGTTATGATAGATTTTAACTATGATGGTAATGTTTTACAACCATCTATTCAAGATGTACCACAAAAAAATGAATTTGTTATGGGAGTTTATCCTATTCCTAAAAATTCTACTAGAATAAGAGTTAAAATAACTGATATTCTTTCTGAGTCTTTAGAAATTGAGGTGGATTAATATGGCAGTAGAAGGAAAAAAGTTCATAAATGATTTTCCTTTTTATCAAGCATTACAAATGTTTTATGAAGAAAGTAAAGGAAAAATAAAAAGAAATTATAAGTCAATAACTAGAAAGTTTTTAGATTTTAATGATAAAAAGGTGAACCCCAATGCTTTTTTAAGAAGACCTCAATTTGAAGCTTTAGAAATGTATATATTCATTAAAGAATTTTTAGATAATAAAAGAATTTATGAAATATTTGATGAGTGGTATAAGAGAAGTGGAGTTTTCAGCCATCGGTCTTACTATGCACCCACATCTTTAAAAAGTAGACAAATTTCAATGTATGATTATAATGCAGAAAAATATTCGACTATTTTTGATTTTTTAAAAGAACAATCATCTGAATATCCTAATTATATTTATGCTTTAACAATGGGTTTAGGAAAAACTATCTTAATGGCTACATGCATATTTTATGAATTTTTATTATCTTTTAAGTTTCCTAATGATAAAAGATTTTGCCATAATGTTATAGTTTTTGCACCTGATAAAACTGTTTTACAGTCTTTAAAAGAAATTATGACTTTTGATAAGTCTAAAGTTGTTCCACATGAATATTTGCATATTTTAGATTCGAATATATCATTTTATTTTTTAGATGATTCATCAAAAACTTTAAATACTATTGATGGTTCAAATTTTAATATTATAATTTCAAACACTCAAAAAATTATTTTAAAGCAGCGTCATACAGAATTATCACCATCAGATAAATTCTTCAATATGAATAATAATGAATTTACAAATTTATTTGGTGAGTTATATGAAGATATTGAAATAAAAAATGATCAGGATGTTATTGAAAATCAAAGATTTGAAAAAATAAAAAGGTTAAGACAACTAGGTGTATATGTTGATGAGGCACATCATTTATTTGGAACGGAGTTAAAGAAAAGTTTAACTGATACTGGAAGTACATCTTTGAGATATACTATTAATGAACTTTCAAAAAAATTAAAAGAAAATGGTACTGATTTAATAGCCTGTTATAATTATACTGGTACTCCATATGTTGACAAGTCTATTCTTCCTGAAGTTGTATCATATTGTGGTTTAAAAGAAGCTATTAATATGGAATATCTAAAGTATCCTATTATTCATGGCTTTGAGGCTGTAAAAAATGAAGAATTTTTAACATTAGTCTTAAAGGATTTTTTTAATAAGCATAAAAATAAAACTTATGAAGGTTTGTTGCCTAAAATTGCAATTTTTGGTTCTACGGTTACAGAATTAATTAATGATGTTAAACCTAATGTTGAGAAAATCCTTACTAAGTTAGGTGTTTCTATTGATAAAATTCTGGTGAATGTTGGAGATTCCAAGTATACAAAAGATTCGGATATTTTCGATTTTAATAATTTAGACGTTATTGGTACTGAGGGTTCAAGAAAGCAAGTCATATTAATGGTTAATAAAGGTCGTGAAGGATGGAATTGTCGTTCATTATTTTCTGTGGCACTTTATAGAAGCCCTAATTCTAAAGTCTTCGTTTTGCAATCTACAATGCGTTGTTTACGTAAAATAACATCAGTACAACAAGATGCAGATATTTATTTATCAAAGGAAAATTATAAAATTCTAGATAATGAATTAAATAAAAACTTTAATATTACAATCTCTGATATACCGCAAAAAAACAATGATAAAATTTCTGTCGATGTACAAATTAATCATCCAGTAAGAACATTAAAAATAAAAGAAATTAAACATATTTATGAGTTGCATGAAGTAACTAATCACTTGCCTATTAATTTTAATTTAGATTCTTTTGATTTTTCTAAATATGAAGCTAAAGTAATTGAAAAACAAGGTATTAGCAATAATTCTATTGTTTTTGAAAAAAGGATTAATTCTCAAGATTTAAATAATATTAGTTATAGTAAAATTCAAATTGTGTCTGAAATAGCAAGATATTTGAATATGTCTTGTTTGACAATAGAGGATTTATTATTAAATTGTAAAGATAGTTTAGATAAAGTTTTGAAAACTGTTTCTAAATATAATGATTTATTATATGATCATATTATTCCTACAATTTTTCATTATTTCTACAATATAGAAACAAAGATAATATCTAAAGAAAAAGATGTGAAAATACTTGATTATCAAGATAATGGTGAGCCATATAAATTTAAATGCTCAAAGGAATTATTGATTAACATGTATGATTCTGATGTTTTGAAATGGAATGAAAAGAGTTTTCACACGGATAATTATTGTTTTGATTCTAAGCCGGAAAAAATTGCTTTCTTAAAATATTTAAAAAGTGATAATATTAAAGAAGTTTATTTTACCGGAATGTTTACTGGGCATCATAATGGTATTTCAGTAGAATATATAGATCCTGTTTCAAATATAGTAAGAACTTATTATCCAGATTTTATAGTAAAGAAATTGGATGGCAGTTACGATCTTATTGAAATAAAAGGTGATAATAAGAAAGATGATGAAGTCGTTGCAGCAAAAGCCTTCGCTGCAATGGAATTAGCTTATGAGTCAAAAATGGATTATAAATTTATTTTGGCTTCTGAAGCTTTGTCAAAAGATATTAGTAATTTATAATTATTAAGTTACATATTGAGATATGCAGCTTTTTTTAGTATGACGGGCATATCATATCACTTGAGTGAAAGTCTAAAGAGGCGTATTTGTAGCGAACTCGATAGCAACTCGCAAAGCGTAAACCAGTAATGGAGCTTGAAAAGAAGCGATAGTGAAATCGTGGCCCCACGAGCAGGAACACAAGACAAAAGGCATTCTAGATATGCCGATGACACAATTATATTAGTTAAGAGTGAAAAGGCTGCATATAGAGTAGTGCAATCTATAACAAAATACATAGAGAACTAACTTGGCTAAAGGTGAATATGACCAAGACAAAGGTTTGTAAGCCTAATGATGTTAAATACCTAGGCTTTGGCTTTTACAAAGATAGTAAAGCTAAAATGTAGGAATGCATACCTCACGCTATAGCAAAAGCGAAATTTCAAAGTACGCTAAAGCGCCTAACAAAACGTAGTGAAATTATGACTTTAGATAAAAGTTTTGAAAGATTAAACTGGGCTATATGAGGTTGGGTAAATTATTTTAGAATAGGAAAGATGAAAACATTCCTAGCACAAGTTGATGCCAAACTACGAATAAGAATAAGAACGATAATTTGGAAACAATGGAAGGTCACAAAAAGGAGAATTATAAATCTTGTTAGATGTGGCTTTTCAGAGAATGAAGCGAGATGGTTGGCTAACTGTAGAAAAGGATATATGTATGTATGTAGCCCGCTCTAAAATTCTGCAAAATGCAATAACAAAAGAACTTTTAGCCAAGCTAAATAGTTAATTATCAGTACTTATCTTGAAAAGAACCTTACATATAAAACATACTGATTATTTTACAGTGTTTTTTTAGAACAAAGGAACATAAACCAAAAGGTTGACACAAATCTTTTTTAAGCATATCATATAAATATATAAAGAAAAAGCATAACTAGCCGCCATTAGTTACGCTCAAAATGATATAAACTATCATCCAATGATATTCTATCATTTTTTTACCATTGGTATAACAGTGATGCTGAGCATTTGATCAAGAATCAAAAGAATGCGGTTCTTTATAGAAACCGCTATGGTAAAGCTTGTGCTAAAGGTTCGGATGATTCTCATTTGGCAGCATATGATAGAGATTTTGTAAAACAATAAGGAGAAAGCTATGTTAGATACAAAAACTATTAATGAAAAATTAAATTTAAAACCAGCTCCAAATACCTTTCATGATATGGAGTTGATAGCCTTTAGTAATACAAAAGACACTATAAAATTAAGACTATCTTTGCAAAAATATCAAGACGATTTAAATATTGTACCTGATAAAAATCATATTGCCATATTAGATGGTACTTTTAACGGCGTAAATATCAAAGAGATGAGTAAAGAAAACAGCTTTGATTTTAATGGTGCAGAAATATTTTCAATTTCATTTAAAAACGATTTAATTGTTATGCATTTTGCCAATTATTTAGAGGATGAATACTTTGATATTTCTTTTAGTTTTAAAGAATATAGTTGGAATCTACATAGCATGGTTAGTATTGATGAATATAATTACACATCATATTACATTAATGGAGAAAAGCCAGAAATTAATTTAGACTACAAATATCCAAATGCTAAAAACATTTTAAATCTATAATATATTATAGTCATTCAAAAGCTTATATGCCTCTTTTAATTCTGGGTCAATACTTAACATATATTCAACAATTTGATATTGAACAAGCATCATATAACGATTAACAAAATTGTCTTTTAAAAGATAAATTAGAAGATTATCTTTAAACAATTTTAATACTATGATATGATTAGAACGGGTCTGGTTATAAAGCTCATCAAAAATTTTTGAATCAATAGTCTTAATGAATTCTAAACCGAACCTATAGATGGATTCTTTATCCATTTGAAAAAACTCCTTTAATACAATGAACTTTCACAAATTCCACTATATTTGAAGGAGACTTTCTTTCACATATAAAACACACCGATTATTTTATAGTAATATAAGACACACCGAATAAAAAGGATTACCAGTAATGCTTTAAATAGGGTGTTTTTTATTTGTTTAGGTATAAAAGGAAACGTTTATATATTATATGAATTTTCTTTTAAATTGTTTTGTGTTTTGTTTGTTTTTGTCTGGTTTTTCTTGTATAATTTATAACAAGTGATTGAATTTAAGGAGATGTTAATATGAATTTTTTAGATTTTGCAAATATGAAGCCTTCAGACTTGGTTTTTGTTGCTTTAGCGGCGCTTTTGATAATTTTTATTCTATCAATGGTTATAGCTACTAAGGTAAGAAATCGTAAGGATAGTAAGGCTATTGAAGAAGCAAAACAACAAAACAATGAGTCTGATAATGCAGTAAATAAAGAGGAAGCTAAGGTTAATAAGGCTAGTAAGCAAATTGAAGCTAAAGAGCTTTCTGATTCTGATATTGAAAAAATAAAGGCCACTATTGATGAGGTAGTTGAGAATGGTGATTCAACTGAAACTAAGGTAGTTACTGTTACTGAATTGATGCCAACTGAAAATAAGAATGTTAAGGAAACCGTTTCCTTAGTAAGGTATCGTAAATCATTCTTAGCTCAATTAATTTTAAGACCCGAGCTTAAGGATATTTATGCAGAAATTCGTAATTTTATTTTATCTTATAAAAAGGTTCATGCTCGTATGAGCTTTAGATGTGAAAGCTTTACTTTTGGTAGAAAAAATCTTTTAAAGATGTTTGTTAGGGGTAAGAGAATTTATATCTATTATGCTTTAAATCCTAATGAGCTAGATTCTAAATATCATATAATTGATGTTTCAGAAAAGAAGATTGGAGAAAAGCTTCCTACCCTACATAAGGTTTTATCTCAACGTTCAGTTAAATATGCTAAGGAGCTTATTGAAGTTTTAATGGCAAATGAAGAGATTGAGAAGCTAAGTGAGGATAAGATTTTAAATTATGACTATGAAGAGCTATTAATGCCTAGAAGCATTGAACAGCTATTAGAGGAAGGCTTAGTTGTTGAATATCGTGTAAAACAAACTAGGAATGTTTTGGTTTATGGTACAAAGTCTGAAGAAGACGACGATGATGAGGACGATGATGATAGTCTAGAGGCATCAGCTAGTGATGCAGATTTAATGGTAGATGATGAGGACTTAAGAGATCTTGTTAATTATAAGAAATTAAATCGTAGTGGTAAGATGGCAATCATTAATGTTGATACCCTTTCTCACGAATTTGAAGAGGGGGATTTAGTAAATCTAGAAGCTTTAATTAAAAAGCATTTAGTTCCTAAGTCAACTAAGAGAATAAAGGTTTTAGCAAGAGGAAGCTTAGATAAGGCTTTAATGGTTGAGGCAGATGATTTTTCTAAAGATGCTATGAAGATGATTATATTTACTGAAGGTAGCGTTACAGTTTTATAAGCTAATTAATCCAGGGAGTGAACCCTGGATTTTTTTGGCAAAAGCAATTATTTTTCATATATCTATGTATATCTATTGCAAAAAATTTTAAATGTGTTAGAATAGCTTAATTAAAAAAAAGGAGAAAAAAATGAAGAAATTTATTAGCTTAATTTTATTGTTAATTATTCCTTTCTTTAGCTTTAGTGCTGATGTTAAAGCTAGTTCTCTTGATAATGTTAGAGAGACTTACATTAATAAAGATGATCATAAAGAAAAAGAGATAATTTGGGCTAAGGGAGTTATCGCTCCTCCTAGCATGGAAAAAGATTTCGTTTATGCAGAAACTGAAGATGCAAATCACGTTAAATATGAAACCTACACTGCACCATTTGTTAATGGCTCTGGCTATTATGATATGAATAAGCATTGGACAGTAGATGCAAATTTATGCTTTACGGCGACTTCAACTAATTTATTGCATTGGTTCTTTGCCCAAAATAAAGAATATATTTTAAGATATATAGCTAAAAAGCCAAATGATATTAAAAGAGAAAAATTAAAAACATTCATTGATTCGTTCAAATCACAGGATGATAGCGCAATATATGAATACTTTTTATCTAATAGTTTCTTTTATAATCGACCAGTTGGCTCTTATGAAGATATTGTTTTAGATTGGTTTATTAATGGTTATCCCTTAAATGATTCAGATGCAACCAATGATCCTACTTGGATAGAGGGAGATAAATTAGATGAAAATGGTCCAGCTGTTGGTGGTGGTTTTTTCTATGATGTTTTTGGCAGACAAAACTTAACTAGAAGAGCTGATTATATTAATTCCTTTGACGCCTTCGCAAGAGACCTTAAGGCAGCCTTGTTAGCTGGTAAAATGGTTACAGTTGATTTTAAGGCTAGTGCAGTATCACACGTAATTACCTTATGGGGTGCAGAATTTAATACCAGCGATGGCAGTATAAGTGCGGTTTATATTGTTGACTCAGATGACAATAAAACGGTTGATCAGGGTATTTCCCGTTTTAGAATTCATCGCGATAGTACAAACTCAGTTGTAATGACTACTAATGATAATAACACTGGTGGTGTTATGAGCTATATGACAACCTTAGAAAGTGGGACAGATTATTTTAAAACCTATTTTGGTGAGAAAACCAATTATATGACCTTTGATAAAAATGATCGTTATGCTGAAGGCTATATGAATAAGGCTCCTATTATAATTGGTAATAAAATACCAAAGTGTACCTTCAAAAAGGATGGTGAAAAATTCTTATATTGGATTGATCAATACAATCGTCATTGGAAGGATGAAGACATTATTTCTGATAAGGTTAAGGGTGAGCTTTTTTTAAAGGCTAAATGGGGGATTCCTAAATATACGATTAGCTTTACTTCGAATGACCCGTTGGTTACTGGTAGTATGAATTCTATTAAGTCTAGCGAAAATGCAATGATAAAAATTCCTTCTAATGGTTTTAGTCGGCCAGATTCTAACTTCCTTTATTTCATTGATGAAAAGGGGAGAACCTATAGAACTGGTGACCAAATTAGGCTAGTTGAGGATTTGGTCCTACAGCCTGTTTTTGAAGCTCAGAATATGGCCCCAATAATTTATATTAATGAAAGTGTTGAGGTTTTTGTTAATGATGCCTTTAATCCTTTAGAAAATGCCTATGTTATTGATAATGGTCGAAAGATAGATTTAACTGAGGCTAATATTACCTTTAATGACGTTAATATACAAAAGGCTGGGAACTATACAGTAAGATATGAGTATATTTCTAAGACCGGAGTAAAGACAATTAAGGAAGCTAAGATTATAGTTAAGGCTAAGCCAAGCATTGATATGGGGGAAATCATAGCCACTCCTACTATCATGGTAGAGGATTTAGAATTAACTGTAGGTGATGATTATAATCCTTTAGCAAATGCTTACGTTTTAGATAATGGTACTAGAGTAGAGCTTACCTTAGCTAATGTTATTAGTAGTACAGTAAATACTAGTCAAGCAGGTAGCTATAAGGTTAAATATCAGTATGTAGATTCCATTGGCATTAAGGTTACTAAAGAAATAATGGTAACAGTTAAGGCAAAGTCAGGCGTAGATATTACGAATGTAATTTTTCCACCTGAAATTATGGCCCCTCAAAATATAGAATTAACAATAGGTGATGATTTTAATCCGTTGAGTAATATCTATGCTATCGATAATGGAGTTAAGATAGAACTAACTAAGGAAAGCATTATTTATAATGATGTTAATTTAAGTGTTGCTGGCAGCTACAAGATAAAATATTCCTATACATCTAAAGTAGGAATTACAGCCTTTGCTGAAACTATAGTCGTTGTTAAGGACAAGGATAGCATAGATTCCCCTCAAATCGAGGCAAGTGATAGAGAAATTAGCATTGGAGAAGACTTTGATCCTTTAGCTAATGCCTTTATCGTAATTGATAATCAAAAAATTAAATTAACTGAAAAGAATATTGTATATAATGATGTTAATCCCAATAAGCCAGGCAGCTATAGTGTTAAATATCAATATGTAACCTCAAGTAATCAAAGGTTAGAAAAGAAAATTACAGTTATCGTTAAGGCTAGTACGGTAGAACCTAACCAAGATAATAACGACACCGCCTCAAGCACTATGATTTGTTTATGGGCTGTTGTGGGCGTTTTAGCAGTATTCGTAATTATAGGTATTTCTTATGTTATAGTTAAGCATAATAATAATTGTAGAAAGACTATAAATAGAAATAAAAATAAGCGTAGAAGTAACCAAAAATAGATATTGAAATATTAATATACACAATAATATAGAAAATTACATTTTTTTAGTAAAATAGTGTTTTTTCCAAAAAAATGGTATATAATATACATATATTAAGGTGAAAGGGGATTATTTTTATGGAAAAATGGTTTGAAAAACAATCTAGATTAGTACAAGTTTTATTACTTTTAATTCCTGGTGTTAACTGGGTAGTTGAAATCCTTGTAAGATGGAGTCATGCTCTTAATAGAGGTAGTCTAGTTAAGTATCTTATCGCAATTCTAGTTACAGTATTCGGTATTGTATTTGGTTGGATTGACTTAGTATGGTGCTTATTATTCAAGCATTTAATTTTCTGTGATTAATACTAATTTCTCAAGAAGATAGGAAAATGGTGTGCCGGGTGGCACACCATTTTCTTTATGTGTGCCAGGTATGGCACTAATCTTACTGGTGAAAGTCCAGTCGTGAGTATTTGTCGCTAGCGTAGCGGAGTGCAAGTCAATAATAGTAATGTTATTAGATGAAGGAAGCACATAGCAAAATTCCGAGCCTACGAACAGAAACTTAATGAGGCCAAATGGTGGATAAGGTTTCATAACAAACTGAAGTCCGATGACAAACGTAAAACCAAAACGGTAAATTAAGAGGTTGGAAAATGAAAGATTAGTGAATTACCCTGGGAGGCCCTAACGCAATATCGTTGATATTGTCCGATAAAAAGGCTTATGGTTAGGGAGTCAGCTGAGGTCATAGTAGGCATAACCAAATACTGAAGGACCTAATGTTTATATAGTGCGAATCACTATGAGCAATGCTCAAGTAATCCGACATAGAGTAACAGCCTAGAACTAGTTAAACGTAAATGAACTAGATGGTAAAGTATCTAGGGATGGTCTTGAATAAATCTACGAATTGAAGGAGGAGCAGCAAATGAAATTAATTGAAGAGATTTTGAGTCATCAAAACGTAGCCGAGGCCTTAAATCGAGTTATTAAGAATAAGGGTGCTAGTGTATCTTAATGAAGGGTATGAATGGGTAGTCGACTTAGATATCGAGAAATATTTTGATGCAGTAAATCACGATAAATTAATATCAATATTGAGAGAAAAGGTTAATGATTCACAAACCCTAAGCCTTATACGAGCATTCCTAAAGAACCGTGAAATAGAAGGTTGGAAACCAAAACCAAATGATGATAGAGCTAAGAAACTATACGAGAAAATCAAAAGGGTTCTATCAAGAAGACACGCAGTCGCAAGAACACTGGGAGAAACATTTACTAAGGTAAACCAAATCGTAATTGGTTGGATTAACTATTTTCGCATTGGTAAAATGAGAGTGAAAATGAAAATATTTGGAGAATGGCTAAGGCACAAGATTAGGTGTATTATTCTAAAACAATGGAAAAATATAAAAACAATCTATAGAAACCTTACAAAAATAAATAAGACATTCAAATTAGGTTTCGATGAAGAATCCATATACAAGGTAGCAAACTCTAGAAGAGGTTGGTACGCTAAAAGCAATGGAGATGTCATAAACTTTATGATTAGTCCAAAACTATTGGCTACCCCAAACAAAAAGAAAGGAAGACCCGGATTGGTTCTCCCTTTCGAATATTATCTCAATAGTTTGTGTTAAATATAAATGTAGCGCCGTATACGAGACCCGTACGTACGGTGTAATGGGAGGTAAAAGTTAAATAAAACTTTTCTCTATCCTATTAATAGGGGATGAATTATTTAACACCTTTTATTACTTTAGTGTAATTGATTGTTATTTCCTCAATTATTACTCTACCATTTTCAGTATTATTACTCCAAAATTCAATTCTATTTGTTGGAGTAATAAAGGTATATTCACAGGTTAATAATTCGGGAATACTATTTAAGGAAGGAGTTAAGACAAATTCCTTATTATCCTCCGCTGTTTTAATAATTAGTTTAGAGTTTTGATCATTAACCCAGGTTTGGTTATAGCTTACATAATTGTAGTATGATCTTGCTTTAACTTTGATACTTGTAATATTTTCTGAAAATATTAATACAGCCTCACTATTACCTTTCTTACTACCTAATTTTAAGACATTAGTGATTTTTCCATCCGGTAAGTCAACATCCTTTATTTCACTACGATCAACATTACCACTAATACTTGTTAGAACGGGATGGTTTTTCATTTGATTATTTATCGCTGCTGTAATTCTAGGATTTAAATGGTTAAGCTTTCCTGTGATATAGCCTTTACTATCCATTAAATTTACTAAGCTTAGTGTTTCACTAAGCTCTAGCTTTTCATTTGGCTTAGTCTCAGGTTCAACGATATTAGGGTCCTCAGGATTTTTATGATTGTTATTAGTTTCAGAACTGCAGCTTGTAACGCCTAATACAATTATAAATAATAGTAAAAATTCAATTAATTTTTTCATAATGCATACCTCTTTCTATCTATATTATACTATATAAAATTGTACAATATGTAGTAAAAGTGCAAGTGATTGCTTTTTTATATAAATTAGTATATTATATATCAATAAAAGAGATAAAACTATGTAGGAATTTAATGGTGTTGAGGATACCTTGTTTATTCTTGTTTATAAGTATTCAAGCTGCTTATTTAAGAATGAGCTTTAATTATCAACCCAATTTACCTGCTTTTTTGTAGATAAGCTAGACTTTATAAAGATAATTCATTTAGTGCTTTTATTGATTATATATATTTTAAGTATTATAATCGCTATTGTTTAATGTGGAGGTAGTGAAATGGAAGAAATTAGTTTTAAATTTTTAGAAAAAGAATTAGAAAATTATAAAGAAGATAAAACCCAAGTTGTTTTTCGTCATGCTTTAGTAAGGCAAAGCCTACTAGATGCTGTAGCGTCAGCTGATGAGGCTGCTGATATTGACTTTAACTTTGATATTGAGGTTAAAACAATGAAGGCAACTAATCAAAAGAGTAGTGGTCGTTGCTGGATTTTTGCTGGAAGCAATGTTATTAGAGAAAAGATTGCTAAGGAATTAAATATTCCTAATTTTGAGATTTCTCAATCATATTTAGCCTTCTATGATAAGCTTGAAAAATGTAATTACTTTATGGAAAGTGTAATTGAGTTAATTGAAAAGGATTATGATGATAGAACTCTAGCCTTCTTACTTTCATCAGGAGTTGGCGATGGTGGTCAATGGGATATGCTAGTAAATGTTGTTAATAAATATGGTATTTGCCCTAAGAACGTTTATAATGAAACCTTTAATTCTAGTAGCTCTGCACAGCTAAATCATTTATTGAATTTTAACCTACGTAAGTTTACTAGTGAGGCTAAGGCTGCCTATGCTAAGAAGGGTATGAATCCTGTTAAGCGGTTAAGAGATCAATATTTAAAGAAATTTTATAATTTATTAATCTCTTTATATGGAATTCCACCTAAGGAATTTAACTTTGAGTATACTGATAAGGATGGAAATTGTCATCGTACTAGGGTTGCATCACCTTTAGAATTTAAGGAAAAATACTTAGGAAATTATTTAGATGCATTTGTGAGCGTAATTAATGCACCTACAGCTGATAAGCCATTCAATAAAACATTTACTGTTAAATATTTAGGCAATGTTTGTGGCGGTAAGCCAGTTACTCATTTAAATTTAAAGATGAAGAGAATGAAGGATTTAATTGTTAATCAATTAAAGGACAATGAAATTGTTTGGTTTGGCAGTGACGTTGCTTTCTTTGGTGATCGTAAGGGTGGCATTTGGTCAGATACAGTTTATGATTTCCAAACTCCAACTGGCTTAAATTATTTAATGAATAAGGGTGAATCTCTTGATTATCGTGCTAGCGCAATGAATCATGCAATGTGTATTACAGGTGTTAGCCTAAGAGGTAAGACTCCTACTAAATGGAAGATTGAAAATAGCTGGGGCACTGAAAATGGTAAGGATGGTTACTACATTATGAGTGCTTCTTGGTTTGATCAATTTGTTTATCAGGCAGTTGTTAATAAGAAATATTTAACAGAAGATGAGCTTGCTGCTTTAAATGAAGACCCAATTGAATTAAAGCCTTGGGATCCAATGGGAAGCCTTGCTAAATAATGGATTAAGAAGCGTTCAATATGCTTCTTTTTTTATAGCTTAAAAGTATGGTATAATTAAATTACATTAACTATTTTAATTAGAAGGTGATTTATATATCTAGTTCTATCAGTTACTAAAGTTTTTCTTAGTCTACATAATGACTTTAGATTATTTATGTGATAAAATGAATTCACATAGGGTTTGTAATCTATTGTCATTAAATATTTGGCTATTGTTTTAGGATCTTTTTTATCGGCTTTAGTTCTACGTAAAGTTTGTTTAGTAGCAAAATTGTGAACTAATAAAGGATTAAACTCAACATAGTCAAAACCATTAGCTTCTAGAAATAGTTTTAGGTTGAAATGATAATGTCCGGTAGATTCAAATCCTATTTTTATTTTTCCTTTTGGTTTCAAATCATTTAAGATTGATAAAAGGAATTCAAATCCATCTTTATCATTTTTAAAAGAGAATGAATCTCTTACTGCACTACCCGATTCATCGGCTATGAAGCAGTCGTGTTTAAACTTGGCAATATCTATGCCAACATAGTATGTCATGTTAGACACCTCCAAAATAAAATATTTATGCACTGTTCTAATCCACATAGTGTCTCTAATCAATTAGTCACGTTTTTCATAAAAGGTCAGTAAAGCCTTAATTAACCTAATTAAAATTAGAAAAAAGACTGTGGTAATAATCACCATCGAAAGGTCTAACTAATAAATTAGCCTTATTAATACAGAAAAAGATCCACAGTGCATTTATATTATAACATCCACAATTAAATGGATGGTATAAACTATTAAAAGGAAAGAAAGGAGTAATAATTAATTTGTGGTTAATTACTACTAAATTAATTATACGTGAATAATATGTGTACATGCTTAGAGTTTACAAATAAGCACCATTATTTTGGTAGAACCTTAGATCTAGAATATCATTATAACGAGGAAGCAGTAATTACTCCACGTAATTATGAGTTTAAGAGTAAAGGGAATACATTTAACACTAAATATGCCTTAATTGGTACGGCAATGGTAGTAGAAGATTATCCTTTTTATTATGAGGCGGCTAATGAGTGTGGCTTGGCAATGGCTGGCTTAAATTTTCCTAATAACGCTAAATATAATGATCCAATTGAGGGTAAGCTAAATTTAGCTGCCTTTGAATTGGTTCCTTATATACTAGGTAATTATAAGGATATTAGGTCATTAAGGGCTGATTTAGCTAATTTAAATATTACAAATTTAACCTATAATGAAAAATTACCAGTTGCCACCTTACATTTTATGATAAGTGATGAAAATAGTAGTATCGTTTTAGAGCAAACTAAGACTGGCTTAAAAATTTATGAAAACCCTTATGGCGTTATGACTAACAACCCTGAATTTTTCTTACAGGTTGAAAATCTTAATAAATACATTACTTTAACGAACGAATATAAAGAGCCTCAAGGCTTAAATTATACCTGTGGTGGCTTAGGTGGTGTAGGCTTACCTGGTGATTATAGTAGTATGTCGAGATTTGTAAGGGTAGAATTTTTAAGAAGATTTAGAACTAAAAGTAGTGATGAATTAGCTAGTGTAAGCTCATTTTTCCATATTTTAGGAGCTGTATCAATGGTTTCAGGTAGTGTTTTAACTGCTAAGGGCTTGCCTGATAAAACCTATTATACAAGCTGTATTAATACTAGCTTAGGTATTTACTATTATAGAACATATGATAATTTTACTATAAGCTCATTGGCCTTAAATGATGATAATATGAATCAAAATTATTTGACAAGGATACCTTTAGATATGAGCTTGAGGATTAATAAATTAAATTAGTAGGAGTTTATATGCGATTTATTCCAGACTGGCAACGTGCTAATCCTAAGGGGGTTCGTGGTCGAATACTATTAAGAAAAATGAATAAATGTCATAATGACCTAGTGGATTGGTCAATTAAGCATATAGAGATAAAAAAAGATGTCAATGTTTTAGATGTTGGTTGTGGTAGTGGTGCGACTATTAAAAAGTTTTTAAGCCTAGCTCCTTTAGGTAGAGCAACTGGTATAGATATAAGCAAAACAGCAGTAAAGCTTGCCATCAGCACTAATAAAGGAGCAATAAAAGATTTAAGATGTAATATTTTAAATAGTGATATTTTAGATTTTGAATTAGAAAAAAATAAATATCAAATTATTAGTGCGATTTGTACGGTTAGATTTTGGAAAGACCTAGATAAGGTTTTCTTAAAGCTTAAAAATGCTTTAACAAAGGATGGAGTTTTTATGATTTCTGACTTTGGTAAATATGATGTAGAGGCTGTTATTAAAAAACTAGAAGCTTGTGGCTTTTCCAGAGTTTTGAATTACCATGGCAGGGATAATTACAATTTAATATTAGCCTATAAATAAGCCATGATTGCTAAATTCGTATAATATTGGCTTTCGGTTTAGACTATTAAAAATGATTGTATGGGTAGGTTATAATAGTTGAGTAGCTAAAAATTTTACCAATTTTTTGTCTTTAGAAAGCATAACAATATATTTTTAGTGGATAGAAATTTAGTAGTAATAGTGCTCTTTTTGTAGAAGTGCTCTAGTTTATTAATAAAACGCGCCGTTAGATTAATATCTAAAATTGGTGCGTTTTTTTCTTATTTAATTAAGTACACATTATAAATTTATTTCAGTCACTTGCTTTAAAAATAATAAATAATTTGCTGGCATCATGATTGACTAGAGTTTTTCCACATTTTTTCCATATTTTAAATGTTATCTTTAACAATTAATTTGAAAACTATATAAAATATTAATTATATAGTATAATATTACAATAAAAGAAAAAATATAAAATAGAGGGTAGTAAAATGATAAGGACAAAAACTGTAAGAATTTTAGCAATTTTATTTATGATTTTTACTTTATGCTTTGGTGTTGTTTCATGTAAAGGAAACAATGAAATATTACCAAATGAATATACAGTTTCTTTTGATAGCAATGGTGGAACTTCTATTCCTGCTCAAACTGTTATTGAAGGAAATAAAGTAATTCAACCAGCTAATCCAGAAAAGAGTGGATTTAATTTTGGCGGTTGGTATTTGGATGGAACTAAATTTGATTTTGACACAACCATAACTAAGGATATTACCTTAGAAGCCGAATGGAAAGAAGTAATTATCAATAATTATATGGTCTTTTTTGATTCAGCTGGTGGTAGTCGTGTTGACCTACAAAGTGTAGTTGATGGTAATAAGGTAATTAAACCTACAAATCCAACAAAGGAAGGTTATACTTTTGTTGGTTGGTATTTAAATGATGAGGCCTATGATTTTAACAGCCCTGTAAATTCTAATATAACCCTAGTAGCTAAATGGAAAGAAATAGTTAATAACAGTTTTACTGTTATTTTTAATACAAATGGTGGAAGTCAGGTTGAAGCTCAAAAGGTAAACAAGGGAAATAAGGTAACTAAGCCAGAAGCTCCAATTAAAGATGGTTATACTTTTATTGGATGGTTTCTAAATGGAACTAAATTTGATTTTGAAACACCTATAACTAAGGATATTACCTTAGAAGCCGAATGGAAAGAAATAACTGTTCAAAGCTTTGTTGTTGTTTTTGATACAAAGGGTGGCTCTAAAATTGAAAATATAATAGTTTCAGCTGGCAAAAAGATTACTAGACCAGAAGATCCAACAAAGGAAGGATATATCTTTGATGGTTGGTATTTAAATGGTCAAAAATATGATTTTACAAGTCAGGTAAATTCTAATATAACCTTAGTTGCCCGTTGGAGAACTAATGGCTTAAAGCCAGGTGATAAAGAAGAAGGTTGGGATTTTGTTTGCAAAGTAACCTTTATGGATGGTGATACTATTCTAAAGGAAATTACAGTTGATGAAGGACAAATAGTTCCTAAACCTATAGATCCAATTAAAGAAGGCTATATTTTTAAGGGCTGGTATTTAAATAATACTGAATTTGATTTTAGCAAACCTATTTATACTGATTATATTCTTGTAGCTAAATTTGAAAATAAGCTTGAGGCGCAAAAGGAAGTTAGAAATTTTAATAACTCATTATCTAAGGATGGTGAATTACCTAATGGTCCTTTAACAGAAGGATGCTTACCAAGCAAATCTATTAATGGAAAAAATCCCCAAATTTTAGTATTTCCTATAAAGCTACAAAATAACTATTCTAATTTAGAATATGTGAAATTCTTAGATACTATTAGGCTTGCCTTTAATGGTACTAAGGAAGAAACTGGTTGGGAAAGCTTGAATTCTTATTATGAAGCAAGCTCATATGGCAAATTAAAATTAGATATAACAGTTAATGATGAGTGGTTTTATGATAAAGAAATCACTAGTGCTTCTTTAAATAAAATGGATATTGACTATAAGAATGGAATATCAAATATAGATCCAAACACTTTTCTCTTAACTAGAGTATTAGATAAATATAATCAAAAGTTTGATTATAAAAAGTTTGATAGCAATAACGATCAATTCATTGATGCTGTTTGGTTCGTTTACGATACACCAGTTGATTTTACTGGGGAATCAATGTATTGGGCTTATTGTGCTCAATCATATGAATGGTATGATGAAACTAAACCAAATGGTATGGATAATACTAAGGCTAGAGATGGTGTTTATGCAATGTACTATGCTTGGGCAGGAATTGATTTCATGAATCCTAATGCTAACATGGCTAATTATCCAACAGCTGGTATTAAGGTGGATGCTCACACCTTTATTCATGAGACTGGTCATCTAATGGGCTTAGATGATTATTATGATTATAATTATAATCAAGGTTCAAATAGTGGCTTATATGGAGCCGATATGATGGATGCAAATATTGGTGACCATGGTGTAATTAATAAGCTATTATTAGATTGGATTGACCCTATTGAGATAACTGGTAGAGGAGAAATTTCTCTTGATTTAGCTTCCTTTACAACAAGTGGGGAAGCAATAATAATCGCAGATCATCAATTAGATAACATTTACGATACATATTATTTAATTGAGTATTATACTAATGATGGTTTAAATGCAAATGATAAAGCAATAAAAAATGGTAATGGTATTAGAATCACCCTAGCCCGTGCTGAGTTAAATAAAAATAGCCAGGGCGAGGTTGTTTATAATGAAGGAGAATACTGGACAACCTTCAAATATGATAATAGTGATACAAGCTTACCATTTATTGAAATGATTCTTCCTAATAATGTAACTGCTTCATATGATACTTTATCTAGTAAGCATTTATTTAATCCTGGCGATAGTGTTTTTTTAAATAATTTTAGCTTAAGGGTTAATAATATTAATAATGGTAAGATCAATGTTACTATAAATATAATATAGGAGGTTCAATATGAGGTTTTCAAAAATAAAAGCTTTATTAGTAGCAGGTATGGCTACATTATCTATTGGGCTAACCAGTTTGGTTAATGTAAATGCCGCTAATGAATATTTTGATGAAAAATACTATGATACAACTATTCCGACAGGCTATTATGATGGAATTGATACAAGCTTAACTGGCGATGCCTTTAAGAATGTATTAGGTCCAATTATTTCAAAGAATTATCATCAGCATAGCTATAAGGAAAATAATACAGTTTTAAAATATACTGATCCAGATCCAAAGCATCCAAGAAAGGTTATTGGCTTTTATTCTGGTCAATCTTTATCAGAAGGTGCTTGGAATAAGGAGCACGTTTGGGCTAAGAGCCATGGCTTTCCTAATAGTGGTGCGGCACCTTATTGTGATGCACACCATTTAAGACCAACAATTAATAAAATTAATAGTGATCGTGGTAATTTAGACTTTGGTGAATTACCAGGTGTAAGTGCTGATCAATATGGTAATAAAAAGGGTGATGTTTTTGAACCACGTGATGAGGTAAAGGGCGATGTTGCTCGTATAATGTTCTATATGGAAACAAGATATAAGAAGGATTATAATTTAAAGCTTGTAAATGATAGAAAAACCTCATTAAGTGATACTAATGGACGTTTTGGTGGCTTACAAACCTTAATTAAATGGCATTATCAGGATCCAGTAAGTAAGGAAGAAGTTTATCGTAATAATGTAATTTATGATAAATTTCAGCATAACCGTAACCCATATATTGATCATCCAGAGTGGGTTGACTTAGCTTATCCTAATGAATATTCTAATCAAACTGTTGATAAGTCAAAGGTTAATGATGTTGTTTATTTAATTAATGAAATTCCTAGTGTAGTAACTCTTGCCGATAAAGAGACTGTAATGTTGGCTAAAAATGCATTTGATAAATTAAATTATAAAGAAAAAACGTTAGTAACTAATGTAAATAAGCTTAATGAGGCAATTAAAACAATTAGTGATTTAGAAAAACCAGTGAATCCCAATCCTACTCCAGACCCTAATAAACCTATAATTCCTGAAAATGAAAATGATGTAGCTATTAATTTTGCTACAGATAAAATCACTGGTGTTGGTAGTGGATATCAAAAAAATGCTGAATTTACAGTAAACAATTTAGCGTTTTATGCTTCAGATCTTTATGTAGCTAATGGTGATGTAAGGCTAGGCCACAATAAAGCATCATCTAATCTGGCTTCAGTTGGTATTAATGGTACCGGTTCATATTTAGAGCCTAGCTTTAATACTAAAAATCTAAAATATTTCAGCTTAGAAGTAGAAGCAGTATTTGGTGGTCCGTTTGAATATGAGGTTTTATTTAAAGAAGAAAATACTTCAATTTATGAAAAAATTTCTAGTGGTAGAGTAACAGCAAAAATGAAGATTACAGCTGAATTACCAAATTCAAAAAACGGAAGATTTGTATTTGCAATAAAAGGAAGCAAAGCTAGAGCTCAATTGGCAAAATTGCGTTATGGAGTAGTAGAGAAGAATTCAATTCCTACTAATCCATTTGAAAATGAAAAGTTAATTGGTGAATCATTTGTTTTAAATGAAAACAAATATATAAGATTTGGTATGCTTGCCCCTAAAACTGTATATGCCAATGTTAATAGAGTAGGTATTTTAGTTACTTCAACTAAAGCCTTACAAGGAATAGATCTTAACGGTTTTGCTAGGGAAAATAATATCAATAATGTGGATAGCTTACTTTCCCACCTTTCTAATATTAGAGTTAAGAATTTTGCTTTCATTGATAATTTAGTTAGTGTTGATATGGCGGGTAGCCTTAATAGTAATGGTCTTTATTATCAATATGCTGCAGTTATAAATAATGTTTTAGGCCATGAGGATTATTCATTTACAGCTATTGCGTATATTGAAGTGAATGGCAATTTATATTTTTCTAATCAAGTAGTAGGCTCATTTAATAACTTATAATTTTGGAGCTTTAAATCACCGAGATAAAGATTATTATAACTTAATATTAGCCTATAAATAAGCTTAAGATTAAAGCGTAAAAACTATTTTGTTTTATGCTTTTTTCATTTTTTTAAGTTTTTTCTAAAAAAACTAAAATAAATTGATTTTTGCAATTTTGTTTTATTGTAAAAATGCTGATAATTTGATATACTTATAATGTTATAGATTATATAAATCTAATAGAGGAGTCAGGGAAATATGAACATTAAAAATATCAACTACGGTTGGAAGTTTTTTAAAGCACAAAATGATGCTTTAAGCTTAGGGGAGAGTTCATATGAGAGCGTAAATTTACCTCATACTTGGAATAATTTAGATGGCCAAGATGGTGGAGGTAATTATTTCAGAGGTAGCTCAGTGTATGAGAAAGCCATTGATTTATGCAAGAAAGATTCAAAGGAGTATTACTTAGAATTTAAGGGAGTTAACTCTATCGCGAAGGTCTACGTAAACGGGGAATTTATTGTAGAGCATCGTGGTGGCTTTAGCACATTCAGAAGTAATATTACTAAAAATCTAAAAAATGGTTTAAATGTTATTAGAGTTTTAGTAGATAACGGCGCTAACGATTATGTGTATCCACAAACTGCTGATTTTACTTTTTTTGGTGGAATCTATCGTGACGTGAATTTACTAGAGGTTAATCCAAGCCGCTTTGATTTAGATTACTATGGTGGCGAAGGTGTAATGATTACGCCAATTCTAAAAAATAAAAGCGCTAACGTTAATGTTAAGTGGTTTGTTACAAACCCTTTAGATAGACTTAAGGTTAATGTTAGAATAACCTTTAATGGTGAATTAGTTAATGAAAGCTTAAATTTAAGCGCTAATTCTGATTTAAATATTATAATTGATAATCCAAGATTATGGGATGCAGTTGAAAGCCCTGCATTATATGAGGCTAATTTAGAATTAGTTGATGGTAATGAGATCTTAGATACTCGTACAATTAATTTTGGTATTCGTAGCTTCAGTGTTGATAAGGATGGCTTCTATTTAAATGGTAGAAAGTATAATTTACATGGTGTAAGCCGCCATCAGGATAGAATCAATATGGGCTGGGCTATTACTAAAAAAGAGCATAATGAGGATATGGAATTAATCAAAGAGGTAGGCGCTAATACAATTCGTTTAGCACATTATCAGCACGATGATTATTTCTATGATTTATGTGATAAGGAAGGTATGGTTGTTTGGGCTGAAATTCCATATATTTCTGTTCATATGGATAATGGCAATGAGAATGCCTTAAGCCAAATGCGCGAATTAATTATCCAAGAGTACAACCACCCATCAATTTGCTTCTGGGGAATTTCTAATGAGATTACAATTGGTGGTGAAACACCAAGCCAATTAGAATTCCACAAGGAATTAAATAAAATGGTTAAGGAATTAGATCCTACGAGAATTACAACTATGGCTTGTCTATCTATGTGTGATCCTAAATCACCACTTACAATGGTTTCTGATATTATTAGCTATAATCATTACTTTGGCTGGTATTTAGGTGAAATGGCAGATAATGGCAAGTGGTTAGATGAATTTAGAGAGGAATTTAATGATCGTCCACTTGGTTTAAGTGAGTATGGCTGTGAGGCTATTACAACCCTACATTCAGATAATCCAAAAAAGGGTGACTATACTGAGGAATACCAAGCCCTATATCATGAAAATATGTTAAAAACCTTTGAGGAAAGACCTTGGTTATGGTCAACTCATGTTTGGAATATGTTTGATTTTGCGGTAGATTCTCGTGATGAGGGTGGCTGCAAGGGTCGTAATAATAAGGGCTTAGTAACCTATGACCGTCAAACTAAGAAGGATAGCTTCTTTATTTATAAGGCATATTGGTCAAATGATCCATTTGTTCACATTTGCTCAAAGCGCTATCAATATAGAAACAATAAGGAAATAACTATTAAGGTGTATTCTAACCAACCAAAGGTTAGTTTATATGTAAACAATAAGCTAGTTTGTGAAAAGGAAGGTAACAAGATTTTTGAATTTAAGATTAAATTAGGTCTTGCTGCACATGTAAAAGCTGTTAGTGGTGATGCTACTGATGAGGCTACCTTCAAGCGCTGCTTATTGGCTAAAAAATGCTATCATTTAAAGGAAGAAAAGAAAAAGGTTCAAAACTGGTTCTTAAAGGATGGCGTAAAATATGAATTTAAGTTCCCATCAGGGAAATTTTCTATTAGGGATAAATTCAATACGATTTATAAAACACCAGAGGGGAAAGCGGTGTTATTATCGTTAATTGAAGAGGCATTAAAGAAGATGTCTCCTAATGGAGATCATGATCCTGAAAAGTTCTTAAAGAATACAAAAAAATTGATAGGTGGAATGACTGTTGAAAGAATCGCTAACTTTGCTGGTGATAAAATTTCTCAAGAGATGTTATTTAACATCAACGAGGCTCTTAATAAGATAGACAAACCATCTGAAGAAGGAAAAAAGTAAAATGAGAAAAGAAAAAGAAAAAAAAGTAGACAAATTTGGCGCAAAAGATAAGATTGGCTATATGTTTGGTGACTTCGGCTGTAATATGTCTTTCCAATTAATTACATCTTATCTAATGCTATTCGTAACTCAGGGCTTAGGTTTAACAACTGGTCACTGGGCAATCTTAATTATCATTGCTAAGGTTTTCGATGCTATTAATGACCCAATCATTGGTGCATTAGTTGACTCACGTAGACCTGGTAAGCATGGTAAATATAAACCATGGATTTTCTGGGGTGCATTTGCAATAGCTGCTTCAACAGCCTTATTATTCCTAGATGTTAGAGCATTCTCTACAGCTGGTAAATTTGCTTATGTATTAATTATGTATATGGTATGGAGTGTTTCTTATACAGCAGCTAACGTTCCTTATGGTAGCTTAAATGCGGCTTTAACTGATAAACCAGGTGAAAGAGCCTCATTATCAGCATTACGTAATATCGGTGCTGGTGCTGCAATGGT
Source organism: Anaeroplasmataceae bacterium (assembly GCA_020025015.1). Classification (GTDB taxonomy): domain Bacteria; phylum Bacillota_I; class Bacilli_A; order Acholeplasmatales; family Anaeroplasmataceae; genus CALUXS01. The sequence continues at coordinate 20,215 of JAHHSV010000009.1, read as the reverse complement.
TCCTGTTTTAGTATTCGTTCCTATTTTCTGTATGAAGAAGGATGGAGAAGTTTCTGTACCAGTTCCTGAAAATTTCTTCTGGTTAGCTTTAGTATTTGGTTTAATTGGTATTGTAGGCTTCTTATTAACAATCTTCTTATGTAAAGAGCGTAATCAGATTCCTCATGATCCAAATAAGAAGAGAACAAATTATTTAACAACCTTAAAGAATTTCTTCAAGAATAGAGCAATCGTTGCTTTATCATTAGCATCAATCGCACAAATTGTCTTTATCCAAAGCTATACTATTACAATGACAATTTTATTCCAATATTATTTCAAAGCTGAAGGCTTAATGATTTCAATTGCTAACGTTGTAGCAATGGCTGGTATGATGGTATTTATTCCATTTATGGCTAAAATGTCTGTTAAATGGGGTAAGAAGGAAATTTCAACTTGGCCAAACCTACTTGGTATTTTAGTTCTATCTATTATGTTAGTTATGTCAGTAAGTGGCGCTTTCCCTAGAAATGAAGTTGGTGGATGGATTTTCTTAGCCTTATTCATGATTGCCATGATGGGTGGAGGTACATTCTTCCTAGCTACTTGGAGTATGGTTGCAGACTGTGTTGATGAGCAAGAGGTAGAAAGTGGTAGCCGTGATGAGGCTTCAATCTACGCTACATATTCATTATCACGTAAGATTGCTCAAGGTATCGGTGGTGCTTTATCTGGTCTATGCTTAGGTTGGGCTGGTTATAGAACCTTTGATGAAATTGCTCAAGCAAACCCTGACATTACTGATAGTAGCTTAATCAACGGCTTAGTTAATGGTAATAACGTATCTGATAGTGTTGCTGGTGGTATTTTAAATGTTTCAATCATTTTACCTTTAGTTGGTTTCATTTGCTGCTTCTTAATCTTATTATTTATGTATAACTTAAATAAGAATAAGGTTGAAGCTAATACTTTAGCAATTAGACATCATAATGCAGAATTAGCAATTAATGCAGAGGAAGCAACTAAGTGCTTCTATGAGGTTTCAGAATGTGATGATGATGCAATTGAGCATGATGCAATAACAGAAGAAATCGTAGATAGTGAAGAAGAAGCTCAAGAATCGAATCAAGAAGAAGATTCTAAAAAATAAATAAATTAAGTTAATTAAAATCTAGAGTATACAATTTGCTCTAGATTTTTTTATGCTTAAATAATTGTAAAACATCGAGTCGAATTTCTTGACATTATTTAATAATAATATATAATATCACTAAGGTTAGCGAACGCTAACTGAAAGGATGATAGAATGTCAAGCAAAAAAATAATAGCACATTGTGCCCCAACTCTAGTAGGAATAAAGACAGCTAATCTTTTTAATGAGTACTATGAGGATAAGGATGAGTTACTTAAGGAAATTAAAAATTTCAACAATATATTTAAATCCTATGGGTTAAATATGATTCCAATTACCATAGGTAATGGTAGAGCCTTGATTTATGTTTATCGAATTAATGATTTAAAAAATGATTTTAATAACAATATAGCTAAAGAGCTTTTAACCGAGTATGGGTACAATACAAATGATATTTTTATGTCCCTAAGAAGACTAAGCCAAAAGATCGAAAAGCACGGCGATTTTCCCCATGAAATAGGTTTGTTTTTAGGATATCCACCAGAGGATGTCAAAGGCTTTATTGATAATAATGCTAAAAATTATAAGCTTTCTGGCTATTGGAAGGTTTATGGTGATGAAAAGAAGGCTATTGAATTGTTTAGAAAATATAGAAAATGCCAAAGTGTTTTACAGGATTCTTTAAATAAGGGCTTAAGTCTTAAGCAATTAGTAATTCAAAAGTAGGAGGAAAATAAGTAATGAAAAAAATTGCAGTTGTATATTATAGTTCAACAGGAAACACTGAAGAAATGGCTAATGCTGTTTTACAGGGCTGTAACGAAGGTCATAGTGAAGCAAGATTATTTAAGGTTTCAGATATTAGTGCAAGTGAAGCCTTAGAATATGATACATTAATTTTAGGCTGCCCAGCAATGGGAGCAGAAGAGCTTGAGGATAGCGAAATGGAACCATTTATGAGCGAGCTTGAAGGAAGCTTAGCTGGTAAGAGCGTTGGCTTATTTGGTTCATATGGCTGGGGCGATGGTGAATGGATGCGTAACTGGGAAGAGCGTTGCGTAGCCGCAGGTGCTAATTTAGTTGCTGAGCCAGTTATCGCAAATGAAGCTCCTGATGGTGAAGCTTTAGATGCTTGCCGTAATTTAGGTTTAGAGGCTAGTAAGTAATTATTGGCCTTTAGATAAATTTGTTTTAAGTCTATAAATTTTCTAGGAGAAGGAAGGATTATTCCTTCTTTTTCTTATTTTAAAGGAAGAAATACGCCCTGTTTTAGCCATAAAATGTATACTTGACTTTTTAAAATAATTAACTTACTTGTATAATTTTTTTAAATCATTTATAATATATTGGTATTATTGTGGGAGGTATTCTATGAAGCGAATTTCACCGTATCTTAGGATTGTTTTAACCTTTTTGATAGTAATTTTAATAGGTACCTTTTTGTTGATGCTACCAGTTTCAATGGTAGAAGGAAGCTTGAATTTTGCCGATGCTTTATTCATGTCAACCTCAGCTGTTTGTGTAACTGGCTTATCGGTTATTCCTAATATAAGCTTAGAGGTTAGTATCTTTGGTAAGGTTGTCTTAGCCTTTTTAATTGAAATAGGTGGTCTATCATTTATAACAATTGCCACATTCTTTATTGTTATATTAGGTGGTAAAATTGGTATAAATGATCGCTTCTTGCTAAAGGAGTCACTAAATCAGGATTCGTTACGTGGTATAGTTGCCTTAGTAAAGAAAATCATTTTAACCTCAATAGTAATTCAGCTATTTGGTATTATTTTAAATTGCTTTGCCTTGATGCCATATTATAGTGATTTTGGTGAGCTTTTAGGCGTAAGCATATTTCATACAATAGCTTCATTTAATAACTCAGGCCTAGATATATTTGGTGATTCATCAATGATTAGATTTGCTGGTGATTGGTTTTTAAATATCAATACAATGCTTTTAATTATTCTTGGTGGTTTAGGCTTTTATGTTATAGATGATATTTTAACTAAGCGTCGCTTTAAGAGGCTTAATATTAATTCAAAGATAGTTATTGTTACGACTCTTTTCCTAATAGTTTTTGGCGCCTTATTTTTGAAGCTTGCCAATAATGGCTTAACCTGGCTAGAGGCATTCTTTATGTCAGTTACAAGTAGAACAGCCGGCTTTCAAACTATTGATTGTGCAAATCTAAATACAGGTGAATTTGCAGTTATTAACTTTTTGATGTTTATTGGTGCCTCTCCAGGTTCAACCGGTGGTGGTATTAAAACAGCAACCTTCTTTGTTATAATCGTAACTATATTTTATTATGCAATTGGTAAAAGACCAATTGTCTTCAAAAGAGAAATTGCCAAGAATACAATAGTTAAGGCCTTTGCCCTATCGATGACAGCGATTATTTTTTGTAGTATGTCAATGTTCTTAGTTGCAATTTTTGATCCAGAGCTAGCTCCTAAAGAGGTAATATTTGAAGTGATTAGTGCTTTTTCAACAACAGGGCTATCAATGGGTGCAACACAAAAGCTTTCAATTCCTAGTGAATTTGTTATTAGCTTTATGATGTTCTTTGGTCGTTTAGGACCATTAACAATATTAAGTTTAATTAATCGTAATTGGAAAACAGGATCAGATGATTCTATTAGATATGTAGAAGAAAAGGTGGTTATTGGCTAATGAAAAAAAGTTTCGTTGTTATAGGCTTAGGACGTTTCGGTAGTTCACTTGCCCGTGAATTAGTTAAAACATCAGATGATGTTCTTGCAATTGATATTAATCCGGATAATGTGCAAAAGGTAGCAGAATTTATGAACAATTGTGCTATTTGTGATTCAACCAATAAAAAGGATTTACAAGCTTTAGGAGTTACTTCAATTGATCATGCGATTGTCGCAATTGGTAATAATTTACAATCAAGTATTATTACAACAATCAATTTACACGCGTTAGGCATTAAGGAAATTACAGTTCGTATTGATGATCAGGAATATGAGGATGTATTTAAGACTCTAGGTGCAACAAGCACTATTATTCCAGAAGAGGCTTCAGCTATTAGCTTAGCCCATAGAATTGTCAGCAAGACAATTCTTGATTACTATGAGATTAAGGGTGACTTTGGTATCGTTCAAATGCAGGTTGCTGATAATTTCGTTCCTAAATCTTTAATTGAATTGAGTGTTAGACAAAAGCATAATATTAACGTTATTGGTATTATTAGAAATAATAAATTCATTATGCCACAGGGTACCGATTTAATTGAGCCTAAGGATATTTTAATTGTTGTAGGTCAAAATTGTAAAATTAGAAAATTTGAAACATTTATTGGTGATTAAGAGAATCTTCGGATTCTCTTTTTGTTATCCCTTGTTTTAAGAATAGAACTACAAAAAATATTTTCCAAAATAATTATATCTAGTATTGAAAATGAGGTAATGCAGTGTTATACTATGTTTAAGGTTGTTTGGAAGCCTAAAATGGAAACGAAAAAGGTGATAATATGAATGCAGAATTGATCCTAGAAAATAATAAAGTAAGTGAAAAAGAAAAGGAAAAGATAAGCCTTACTGTAGAGGAAGAGGCTTTATTAGAAAAGAAACGTAAGAAGGAGCTTAAAAAGGCTAAATACTATGAGTTAAATACTCCACCTAAAAGAACAGTTTTAGAGGAGGTTGGAAACTCAGTAACTCATGGTGTTGGTGCTTTATTTGCAATTGCTGTTTTAACTCTATTAATTTTAAAGTCTGATACACCTTTAAAGCTAGCTGCCGCTATCGTTTATGGTGTTAGTATGTTCTTAATGATGATGGCATCCTGCCTATATCATGCCTTTGGTAGTAAGACTAAGGTAAAAAGATTATTTAGACGCTTTGACTATTCTGGTATCTATTTATTAATTGGTGGTACCTTTGCCCCATTATTCTTAGTATATTTTGGTAATACCTTTGGCTTTACTCTATTTGGTATTCAGTGGGCTTTAATTATAACAGGTATAACGTTAGTTGCGATTTTTGGCCCAGGGCGAGTAAGAGTTATGAATTTTATTTTATTTTTTGCGATTGGCTGGAGTGGAATAATGTTTATTCCTGATTTCATTCAAAATAATTTACCATTATTATGGTGGATTGTTGGTGGTGGTGTTGTTTATACCTTAGGTATGATACCCTTTGCCTTTAAGAGTGTTAAGGGAGCCCACTTTATTTGGCATTTCTTTGTCTTAGCTGGCGCGGTAATTCAATTTGTTGGTATTTTACTTTGTGTATATTAAAAAAATAAGCATTCTAGATTAATTTCTAGAATGCTTTTTAATTAGTCCTTTAATTCAAGATTTTCTTTAATGAGCTTAACTGTATTTTTAAAGGCAAGCTCTAATATTCCTTCCTTAAGCTTTACCTCATCAGGCATTTTACCAGTTCTTGCTAGGCTTGCTGCCATAACGTCTGAGATCATCTCTAGTAAATCTAAAAGATTAAAGTCTTCCTTTAGACTTTCATTAGGGTGATGCCTTTCGGTACTTACATGAAGCTTATAAAAATCATTTTCGCGAAAATCCTTTTGGTTTAATAAGGCCTCACGATAATTTTTATAGAAGAGATCCTCATTGCTAAGCTTCGTGTAATCGTGCCTTTTAGCGCCCTCTAGAAGCTTATTGGCAAGAAATGCTGTAATTCTATTAACATCAGCAATATGCATTAAATTAGCCTCATGGAATTCATCCTTAGTAACCTTTAGATTACCTGTTCTTGAATCGCCATTAGGGTTTCTTTTTATCTCAATCATAATTTCACCTTTAATAATTAGAAGAAGAAGGTATTAAAAAAGAAGCAATTATTTGCTTCTTTTCCAACCTTGCTTTTTTTGTGCCTTTAGAAGAGCTTTTTTCTCTTCCTCTTTAGCTTTTTGTTCCTCGAGCTTTTTGAAGTGTTCCTCACGTAAGGCCTCTATATCATTACAAATTGTCTTTAATGGACAAACCTCACAATCAAGAATTACATTTTTAAGTACGTGATCAAATGTTTCTGTAATTTCATTAGTCTTTTTAGCTAAGTCACATAAAGCAGGAATCATTGGATAATCACCAGTTATGAAGATAATTTTAACGTTATTTACACCTTCCATTTGCTTATAGTGATTAATATAGATATTGCCAAGAATTTCAAAGTTTAAGCCGTTTTTAATGGCTTTTTTACTAACTCTGATATTTTCCTTTTGTTCAAAGCTTGATGATAAAATCATATAGCCCTCAGGAATGATTTTATAACGCTCATAGTCAAGCTTTTTAATAGCTAAATAGGTTCTGTTTTGATCCTTTTCATCATCAATATTAAATAGAGCAATTCTTGTAAAGTTTGTATTTTCCTTTAATTCTGGTAAATCCTTACCAATTAGGATAATGTCATCATTACCTATTAAATTTTCATCCCCTGTTGCTAGGTTATAGGTAGTACATGGTTTAAAGCGTTCGCCAAGCTCAAAGGCAACCTCTTTACCCATTAGATATTCATTAGCCTTTAATAAATTCCATTTTACATCAGGATTAACCTTTAGATGCTTTTGCTCATAGCCCTCTAAAACGGTTAATGTTGTTTTAATTAATTCATCATATACAATCATAATTAAATCTTTTCTTCTCGCTTATGTTTGTCATGATATTTTAAAAGCATGTTGTATATTTTTTCAATCATATGTCCATCACCATTTGTGATGAAGAATAAGAAGCCTAATAAATATAAGCCTACTAATGATCCTAAAACAATTAATAAAATCCAATACCAAGCCATGGTTTAGCCTCCTTATAATCCTTTTTGTCTAGCGTATTCAGCAGCACCTAAGGCTCCCATTAATTGAGGATCAATAGCTAAATCTACTACCTTAATTCTTAATACATTCTCAATAGCCTTCTTTAAGCCTAGGTTCTTAGCACAACCACCTGTTAAAGTGATTTGGTCCTTAGCACCAGCCTTTTTAGCCATTACGAAGCAACGCTTAGCAACTGCTTGTTGAATACCAGCTGCGATTTCATCACGTGGCTTACCTTCACCTACTAGGGTAATAACCTCTGATTCAGCAAATACTGTACATTGAGCAGTAATTGGAATTACGTTTTTAGCTGTTAATGATAGCTTTGAGAAATCATCTAATGATAATTCAAAGGCATGAGCCATAGCCTCAAAGAAACGACCAGTACCAGCAGCACACTTATCATTCATTGCGAAATCTCTAACTGTACCATCCTCATCAACAGAAATACCCTTAACATCCTGTCCGCCGATATCAATAATAGCCTTTACCTCAGGGTTTGTAACATGAACACCCATAGCATGGCAAGAAATCTCAGAGATGTTTTCTGCTGCTTGAGGTACCTTGTTACGACCATAGCCTGTACCAATTAGGTAAGCTAAATCATCAATTGATTTTAAGCCCTCAACCTGGGCAATTGTCTTTTCTAAAGCTTCCTTAGCGCTTTGTTCTGCATTAATTTTACTACGAATAGTTGTATTTGCGACCATTTTACCAGATTCATCAATAATTACACATTTAGTATAAGTTGAACCAACGTCGCATCCACCAAAATATTTCATTTTCCTTATCTCCTTACCAAGCTAGTATATCTTCATAATCTACAAGAGTTGGGTCTTGAGGTTCTTCACGATAGCAGTTAGCCATATATTTGTTAAATGCCTCACGCATTTCACGACGTGAAACTGTACGAGCATCCATTAAGTCATGTGGAATCCACATTACGTGTAAGCCACGCTTACGGCCTTCCTCTTCATACATACCATGTAGGCCACCTACGTTCTTGCAAGATACGTGGTCATACATAATAACAATTTTAGCATTAAACTTTTCCGCAATTTTCCAGCACTCATCTAATGAATTTACATAACCACCATTAGTATGGCTACGCATCATCATCTTTTCATATAATAAGGCTAGGTCAATCATTGCTTGCTCCTTATCACCAATGTGAATGAAGTGGTGACTTAGCATACATTCCATATCGACCATAGTTCTAACACCCCAGCAGTGATCTGCCCAGAAGGTGAAGTTAGTATAATAGTGAGCAGGACATGCCCAAACGATTGCACGATGCTTATAGGTTTTAATGTTATGAGCCTTATCGTACTCATAGCCCTTTTTCATCATCGCATCAACCTTTTTATTAACCTTCATAAAGTAAGGGTCTAAGCAGCCAGCGCCCATGAATTCATATTCACGATATAAGGCCATTGTACCATTACATACCTGAGGATAATCTGTACAGTTGATATCCCATTTATTTAACATACATTGACAAGAATAGTTATACATCTCAGATGCCTTCCAGAATGCATCCCAATCCCATTTAACATTGTAGTTATCTTCAATAAATTTAATTGCCTTCTTTAAATTCTTAACCGCATAGGTTTGAACCTCTGGCTCTAAGAATCTTTGAGGAGGGGTAATTTGGAACATTGGGATACCCTTAAATAATCTAGCCATGAAGCTTATTTCCTGAACAGAACCATCACATGGCATAGAAGAAGTAATAAAGGTTTTACCAACACGTGGATAGTCATCACAAATTGCCACACCTACCTCAGTAGCAGGGAATGGACAAATATCCGCAGCTAAACCAAAGCGCTCAATCGCATCGATATAATGTGGGTTAGCTAATTGATCAATTTCAGAAGGTAGACCAACTGAAAGCATTGCGATATCTAACCATTGTAAGGTTGGGAAGCCTGCCATAATGAACTTTGGAATCATTTCATCAAACATTACGGTTGTTTCACGTAGCTTAGCAGCCTTTTTACTCTTTGGTCTTAAATTCTTATCACGAACAATGAATAAAGCAACGTTATTAATAGAATTTCTAACGACAGCGAAGAATTGCTCATGAGTATATCTTAATTCCTTACCAAATAAGCCAATAGTATGCTTATCAATAGTATTAGCAGCAGTTAAATAAGAAATCATCCAACGATATCTTAATAAGCCTTTAATCATTAAAATAGGATGACATCCTAATTTAAAGGCCATATAGCCATAAAGCTTTAGCCAACGGTGATATTCATAGAAGGAATCCTTAAAGCCTTTCCATTCTCTTTTCTTGAAGGCTCTATGATTATTGTCATAATATCTACCTAAGCCCTTTTTAGTTTTAGGATTATACATAATTATTTAGCCTCCCTTTTTCTACGTTCTTCCTTAATCTTTTTGATTTCTAGACGTTCAACAAAGGCTTGAACACGAGTTTTTAATTGACCAGAACGAGCTGATTCATATGGTCTATCAATAGATAAACAGGTAATACCATATTCTTCAGGCATTATTTGTGAAACTAAGACACGCTCAAATGACCAGTAGGTACAGAATTTCATTTGCTCATAAATTACACCATCAGCCTTATAGTCCTTAACTAATTGGGCTACGTGATCATGTCTATATTGAACCTTATGATATGCACTATGACGTGGACATTCAGTTTCAACTAAGTTTTGGCGACAAATTTGAGTTAAAGCATCCTCATCATCGTTTAAAACAATTGGGTTACGACCAGGAATAGAACCATAGCAGAATCTATCAGCAACAACCATAGCTCCTGATTCCTCAATTAGCTCGATTAAGCTTGGGTCATCGATTTCACTACCAACAACGACAACACGAGTTTTAAACCAAGGCTTTGAATCTGGTTCACGAGTTTTTAATTCCTCTAGTGTTTCTCTTAAGTAAGGTAAGATTAAATCTTTAGGACAAACGAAGGTAGTTAAGACAATCTTGTGGAATTCACTACCAGTGATAACTGGATTATCTGCCTTACGCATTTCGCCCATTTCTTGAATTATATTACATACCTCATTGTATTTTTTTACAGCTTCTCTTATAGCTTTATCACTAATATCTACACCATAGTTATTGTGTAGTGGCTCTAAAACCTTACGAGTAATTTGTTCCTTTACATGCTCTACACAATCCTCATCATCAGAATAAGGAATATCTAGGTAGCAGCGGAAGAAGTTTTTATTTGATTCATCATGTAGTTTTAATAGCTCAATATTTTCCATGCATCTATTCATAGGTTCACAAACGTCAACCCCGCATAGTGCATCTAGGAATTTATAGTTTCCTTCAAGAGCACGCTCTAGTAGAGCACGAGAAAACTCACAAGCACTGTTAGCCATATAGTAAGTGGCTATATCAGTAGAGCCAGTGTGAGGTGCTCTTAGTCTTGCAGAAAAGCAATCGCCTAGATTCATTAAAACCTCAGGCACATGGAAGCAGGTATAGCCAATACAATGCTTACCATTTTCTCTTGCTTCTCTAACTAGCTTATTATGCGCATCGTCTAATAAGCTCTCGAAGAAGATCATGTGTTTTAAGTCCTTCATATTTACTCCTCTAATTATTAAATAATGTCAAATTTTTCTAAGGCTTTAGTTACACCCTCAAGTGCTACAGTGTTTTCAGGTAAGCCCATAAAGTTTTTAGCTTGAGCATCGTAGCTTAAAATGTTTTTATCACTAGGAATAACACCTAATAATTCAATACGTCCTAGCTTTACATTTTCAACTAAGCTTGGATCTTCAATACGATTTAAAATGCAACCAACACGGTCCGCATTAACTGTTTCATCAGCAACATCATCGATTGTTTTAATAACCTCAATACCCTTACGGCTAGCGTCAGAAACTAAAAGAAGATGTGTAACCTTTTCCATTACACGACGGTTAATTTGCTCAATACCAGCCTCACCATCAATTACAACATAATCGAATTGACTACTAACCATTTCGATAACACTCTTTAAATATTGATTAATACGGCAGTAGCAGCCCTGAGATTCAGGTCTACCGATAGCTAAAAAAGCAAAACCATCCTTTTCAACAATAGCCTCAAAGATTTTATAGCGTGATTCTGAAACAAGCTCCATCGCTGTTTTTGTATCACCATTTTCAACGTGATTGATAATGTCAGTACGAATATCATCAAGCGTCATTTTAGGCTCTACTCCTAGAGCTGTTGCTAAACCAATAGCTGGGTCAGCATCGATAGCTAAAACACGTTTATCAGGATATTTTTGTGCAAGGATCTTAACAATCATGGCGCTAATACTAGTTTTACCAACACCACCCTTACCTGCTAAAGCAATAATTGTAGAATTCATAAAATCCACCCCCATAAATTTTCTAAAAATAAAATGGCTAATTAAGTATTAATTAGTGCGTTTTAATTATAGAAAATAAAAGCCCTTTTGTCAATTAGACTGACAATATTTATAGCTTAATAGGAGGGGTTACATATGTTTTCTAGTAAAAATTCTTTTAATAATTTATTATTAAAAAGTAATACTTTTTCTCTCTACAAAATATTAAAAATCTTTACAAGGCTTAGAAATTATGCTAAAATCAAGCGAGACTTTTTCAGGTAGCTTTCAAGTATAATAAAGACTCCAAAAAAGAAGAAGGAGGATTTATATGGAAAATAAAAATAATTTAGGCGAAGCTAGTATATTTAAGCTAATGCTAAGATACTCTTTGCCATGCATCTTATCCCTTTTGATAAGTGCAATTTATAATACAGTTGACCAAATATTTATTGGTAACAGTAGCTTAAGTACCCTTGGAAATGCCGCAACAGGTGTTGTCTTTCCGGTTCTAATTTTATCTCAAGGCTTTGCTTGGTGTATTGGTAATGGTACCTCAACAAATTTAAATATTTGTCAGGGTAAAAATGATCAGCAGCATGCCCATAAATCAGTAGGAACAGCAATTAGTGCTACCTTAATTATTAGTGTAATTTTGATGATTATATTATTCCCACTACAAAAAGAGGTCTTAATGCTATTTGGTGCCTCTGATCAAAATATTGATTATGCGATGGAATATTTAAATTGGATTTTAATATTTTTACCAACCTTTATGTTTACTAACATGCTATCAACCGTAATCAGCGCTGATGGTAGTCCATTAATTTCTATGCTAACAATGCTATCTGGTGCGATAGTAAATATAATTTTAGACCCGATTTTCATTTTTTCATTAGATATGGGTATGACTGGCGCGGCCTTGGCTACAGGCATTGGTCAGGTTGCTTCAACAATCATAACCATTATTTATTTTTGTCATACTAAGACCTTTAAGCTACATTTAAATAGCTTTAAAATTGATTTTCATGAATTATTTATAAGCTTTAAATTAGGCTTTTCAACCCTAATTACGCAAATTACTTTATTAATAGTTACAGTTACAACGAATTCGTTATTAAGAAAATATGGTATGGAAGCTATTTATGGGGCTGATATACCAGTTGCCATCTTTGGTATAACCGGTAAGGTTTATGCAATTTTAATCAATTTGGTTGTTGGTATAGTTTTAGGCTGTCAGCCAATTATTAGCTATAATATGGGGGCTAAGAATTATCATCGCTTGAAGCTAATTTATCAGTATATGCTATATTTAGCAATTGGTGTATCCTTGGTATTTACCTTGATTTTCCAGCTTGCCCCAGACTTTGTAATTAAGCTATTTGGTAATCCGACTAATATTCCTAATCCTGATGATTATTGGGAGTTTGCTAGATTAACCTTTAGAGTTTATTTGATGCTAGTAGTTTGTACATCAGTAATAAAAATCAATGCAATATTCTTCCAGGCTGTAGGTAAGCCACTATTTGCTTTAGTAACCTCAGTTGTAAGAGATATTGTTTGCTTCTTACCATTAATTTTACTTTTACCACTTAGCATGGGCATTAATGGTATCTTAGTGGCAGCTCCAATTAGTGATGCGATTGCTTTCTTAACAGCTGTGATCTTCGCTTTCATTTTCTTTAAGGAAATTAACAAGAGAGAAAGAAAGCTTAAAGAAGAAGCTCTTGTCTAATTTTAGCTTTATTTACAACTATCTATGATTAGACAAAAAAATAATTATATTCATTTTAAATTATGAATATATTAAATTGAAATTCCAAAAAACATTGTAGTTAAGCCCAAAAATGTACTTTTTAGCTTTTCTTTTTGTATATAATTGTAACTTTTAGGCAAGAAAAGTCGATTAAATATATAATTTGTTAGAAAAGTAAAAAAATTAAAAAAATTTTAAAAATTCTCAAATTCCAAATAACCTCATAACTAAGACAAATATTAAATGTTTCAAAAAAGTCAAACTCGCAAGGAGTATAAATAGACCATAATGTCAAGACTTGTTTAGAAAATTTATCAATATATAATGATAGCCAAAGAGGTGCTAGGAAATGTATTGTGTTAAAATTTTATCAACAGGTGAAGTACTATTTAAAGGTAATAAGGATGAATGTTGGTCATACGTTAATGAAAATCAAGCATTAATAGAAAAGACACTTTATGTGACTAAGACTGATGTTAATTACTAAGGAGAAAATAGAGAGAAATCTCTATTTTTTCTTGTAATAGAATCTAAAAGTGGTATAATCTTCTTTTGGTGTTGGGAGATGATCATATGAGTGTTTTAGATTCATTTATGATGGCATGCAACGCAATTTTACCAATAGTTATTTTGGTAGTTGTTGGTTACATATTAAAACAGGTTCATTTTATTAATGATGAATTTCAAAAAAGAGGAAATAAGCTTTGCTTTAAAATTTTGATTCCGATCTTACTATTTTATAACATTTATAAAATAGAAGATATAACAAAGATTGCTGATTATTGGTTGTTCTTTATTTATGTAGCAGTTGCCCTATTTGTTTTATTCTTAATTGGTTGGGTAGTTGTTAAATTTTTAGTTCCTGATGATAAGCAAAAGGGCGTTGTTCATCAATGCTTATATCGTTCAAATTATGCTTTAATTGGTATACCATTAGCCGAATATATTGCAGAATCATTAGGGCATAGTGGTAATTCACAAATGATAATAGTTGCAACCCTAGTTAGTGCTGTATCTGTTCCTTTATTTAATATTTTCGCAGTTATCAGTCTATCTATCTTTGATAAGGGTGATGGAAGTAATAAGGTTCATGTGAAGGACATATTATTAGGTATTGTCAAAAATCCATTAATAATAGGTGTATTTTCCGGTATCCTATTTTTAGCCTTCCGAGAAATATTTATTGTTTCTAATATAGAATTTAGATTTTCTGATATTTCTTGGTTGTTTAAGCCTTTAGAGCAATTAGCCCATATGGCATCACCACTTGCTTTAATAATGCTTGGGGCAGGCTTTACCTTTGGGGCCGTTAAGCGTTTAAAGAAGCAGATAATTTTAGGAACTCTATTACGTAACTTTTTAGTTCCTGCTGTAGGCTTAGTTTCATTCTATTTTATTTTAAAGGCTCAAAATGCTGATCCTCAGCTATATTTTCCATCTCTAATAGCTTTGTTTGCGACACCTATTGCCGTTTCTAGTGCGCCAATGGCCTATGAGATGCACCAGGATGGTGAATTAGCTGGTCAATTAGTAGTGTGGACATCTATCATGAGTATTTTAGGCTTATTTATTGCGATAATGCTTTGTGGGGCAGCGGGAATATTTACATTGTAATAGCTTGAGTAAATAAATTGACTATATTTTGCTTTTTTTGTAAACTTTATGATGAAGGAGAAAATTTATGCATAAACAAGAAGCAAGTATTTTATTTAAAGCTTTAGGAAATGAAACAGCAGTTAAAACAATGAAGATGCTTTATAATAGAGGAAAAATGAATTTTGATACCTTAGCTAAGGTTGTTGATGCAAATAAGGAAGAATTCAATTTAGCCTTGCATAATTTAACTAATAATAGTTTAGTTATTATAAATGATGGTATCTTCGAGGTTAATAAGGCTTTATTAGATGAGCTTTTAAGCTTTATTGTTACACCTTGTGGCTGTACTCATAAGTAAAAAATTTAAGGACCCATAGGTCCTTCTTTTTTTACTTATTTACAAATAAAATTTTGAGATGTAAAATAAGGGTAAGGTAGAAAAAGGCTTAGTATTTGAAATGCTATATATAAAATATTTTTAGGTTTTATTAGCCTAGTAGGCTAGTAGAAGGTAGATTTAATTTATATCTAATATTTTTAGTACTTTAACCTTTAGGCTATGCTTAGCATAGATATCCTTAAAGGCTTTTTTTGTGCCTAAATTAAGAAAAGAGGAAAAGTATATGGAAAAATTTATTAAATTGGTAGAGGAAAAAATTGGCTATAATTTTTCTAATAAATGCCTATTAGAGCAGGCTTTTATTAGAAAAAGCTATTCAAGTGAAAATGGTGGGGAAAACAATGAGGTTTTAGAATTTATTGGGGATAAGGCCTTAGATAATGCGGTTATTAAATTAATGATGGACCGCTATGGTAAGCTTTTAAGCTATGGAGATAAAACCTATTTTCATACAGAATTTGATGAGGGTGTTTTTACGAATATTAAGATGAATTTAGTTGATAAGACCTATTTAGCTAACGCAATTGAAAAGCTAGGCTTTAAGGATTATTTAATTTTAAATGAAGGTGACATTAGTCAAAACATTCAAGATGAGCCATCAGTAAAGGAAGACCTATTTGAAGCTATTTTAGGCGCAGTCACCTTGGATTCTGGCTGGGATTTTAAGGTGATAGTTAGGGTTGTTGAAAGAATGCTAGATATTACTGCTGATTTTGATTTTGAAGAGCTAATCGAAGATAAAAACTCTAATTTTGTTGCCTTAGTTCAAGAATATTCCCAGGGATATTTTAATAAGGTTCCGGATTATGAATATGAATCAAATGAGGATAAAAACAGCTTCATAGCTAAGCTATATATTGATGGAAAATATATAAGCAGTGGTGAGGGCTTAAGTAAGCCTAAGGCTCGTAAGGAGGCTGCCTTAAAAGGCTATGGGCTTATTAAGGATAGGGATAAGGGGATAAATAAATATGAAAAAGAGGTTGGTAAGCCAAGCCTTGAAAATGCTATTCAGCAGGTAAATGAGCTAGAGCAAAAGAAGCTTATTAATAAGCCGACCTATGAATATACAGATAATCTAGATGCCTTAGGAGAGGATAAAAGGTGGGGCTGCTTTTGTATAATTTATGAGGCAAGCCAAAGCTTTTATGCCTATGGTAAAACCAAACAGGATGCAAAGCGTATAGCTTCCTATTTAGCTTTAGAGGATTTAATGAATTAAAAAAATAATTCGTTAGTTTTTTAAAAAGAAATAAACTATAATAGTAGTTAGAAATTATAGAGGTGTTTTATGAATTTAAAGAAGTTTAAAATAATGCATAGTGAGTTAATTTGTTGTTTTCAGCTTATTGAAAATAATCTAAAGTGGATATATGCCGCTATGGTTGAAGGGAAAACCTTAAATAATAGAATGAATGTTAATAACCTGAGCTTAACGCAAATATTAATTGAGCTACGTGATATTGATAATTCGGATAAAAAACCATTTATTTCTAAGGAAGATTATAATTATTTGCATGAGATGGCTAAGAAAAGAAATTATTGGTGTCATCAGGCATATTTAGATTTCGCTTGTGATAGAGGTCTTAGAAGGCATAGACATTATAAGCGTGTTAGTAAGGCCTTAGCCAAGGATTATAAGATATTTAAGGATTTAAGTAGGGCTTTAGATAATTTGCGTCTAAAGGCCATAGATAAGTTCTGTTAGGAGGATATATGGAATTAAATTATTTTTTAGATTCAAGTAATTATAAGGAAATAACGATTACAGGTAATCATTATGGCGAGTATTATCCTAATCCTTATAAAAGCTTAATCAAGGTTACACGTGAGAATTTTAGCTTTGAGGTAACTGAGGGTAAGGGCTCAGATCTACCCAAGGGCTTTACAATTGATGGTAGTGATTATAATCGTAAGTATGTTGCTAAATTTTTAATCTTCTGTAATGCGATTAAGCATACAATAGTTGATTACAATGATGAGTATTCAGAAAATGATTATAATGAGGGTGAATTTGTAATAAATATTATCTTTGAAAACAATGAGGTATTAAATTACAAATTTAAAGCAGTCTTAAGTGATGCCGCTGAGGATTTAGCAGCCGCCTTAAGATATATTGCTGAAGAAAATGAGCTTCCATATGGCTATAAGATGGAAGACTATTATGATGATATGGATGAAGAAGAATAGCAAATAAAAATGGCTGTAGAATTTTCTACAGCCATATTTTTTTATTAAATTAGAATGGTAAGAAGCCACCTTGACCAGCAATTGTACCCCAAGCACATCTTGAAGCAATTACGAAAGCCATTAAAGCTAAGCAGATAACCATACATACGATTTGAACTGATCTCTTATGAGTCCAGTCGATGAACTTAGCAAATTTAGGATTATATAAGCCATCCTCCCAATATTGCTTAGCACCAATTTGCATGATACCACCGAAGGTTAAGGTGTTAGCTCTTAATAATAACCAGCAGCCAAAGCCAATCTCAGGACTACCTGTAATACCCCACATAATTAATGAACCAATTAAAGGAGTACCTAGGAAGGCAACATGCATTAAGGTAACGCTTGTTGAGAACTCGCCTGATACGAAAATCCAGTTCCAAATTGTATAACCAATTGCGTAAGCAATAGTTGCACCTAAAATTACACCTTGAATAGTATAGAAGGCAGGAGCTTCATTTAGAACTACTGTATTCCAATGACCAGTTAAGCCAAATACACCATTAAATGGTTGATGATTCTTTAAGAAGTCAGTCATTGTTGCTTCCATAATATTAATGAATAGAGCGACTCTTACTAAGTCAGTATAAATTGCACCATTCCTGTTAAATATTACGAAAAAAGCAATAATAGTTCTTAAGGTCAATAAGGTTATTAGCTTTAAACGCTCAAACATTACTGGTTTACAGAAAACTAAAACCAATACACCACACACAACATTAAAGAATAGGTTAGCAACAATAGCAAAACAGGCAGTTAATAATGCAATAGATAAGATTGTTGCAGCAAAAGAAAACCACATTATGAATGGTGCTAGTTCATGAAGCTTCTATTGAGAAAATCCCCACTTTTCATTCATTCTTTTATTCATGTATTTCTCTTCCTTAAAATTTACATGTATATTTTATTATTCTTTTAGTAGATTAAGTAACACAAAATGAAATAAAAATACAAAAATCGTATAGAAAGTGTCTATAATTAGATGTATAGATATAACTTTTACGACACTATTTGAAATTGCTTTAATTTTCTCAAAAAAGCATATTTTTATTTATAGCATTAACTCTAGGTCTAAAATATGCTATTATTAAAATAACGGAGGTATCGATATGAAGCAAGTAAAGGTATTAATTAGAGATTTACAAACTCTAGAGCTACTAGAGGATGCTAATAAAGGTGATTTAATTGATTTAGCCGATTTACAAAAGGTTGATCTAGATTTTATTAATAAACGAGTTCAAGAGGAAATGGATGCGGTTTATAAGAAGCAGTATGATAATGAATTAGCTGTAGTTAAGGCAAACCATCAACAGGAGCTTGAAGACCTTAAAAATCAAAATCAATTAGCAATGCAAAAGCAGCTTGAGGCTTTAAATTTAGCTAAAAGAGATAGTGAAGCTGCAATTAAGGCCTTAGAGCATAATTTTGAATTAGAAAAGCAAGCTCTATTAGAGGAAAGGAAGGCCTTTGAAAATGATAAGGCTAGTGCTTTAGCAGACTTACGCCATGAGTATGAATTAAAGCTTAAGGATTCTAATGCATTACTTGATGCTAATAAGGCTTATTATGAAAATAAGCTAAAGGAGCAAAATACAGAAAGTATTAATGATTTAAACTCTAAGACTAAGGATTTAGATTTAAAATATCAAAAAGAAATTGGTGAGCTTCAAAATAAACTAAATAATAAGGATGAATTCTTTAAGCAGCAATTAAGCTTAAATGCTGAAACCCTAAAGAATCAGTATCAAAGCCAAATTGATAAGCTTACTGGTGATTTAAATACCTTAAGGGAAGCTAATAAAGCTAATTTAGAATTAGAAATTCTAAAGCAAAAGACAGCCTTAGAGGCTGAGCATAATAAAGCTATTACTGCTTTAAAGGAAGAGCAAGCTAAAGCTTTAGATTCTAAGGATTTAGAAATTAAAGCAAACCTAGAAGAAATTCAAAGATTAAACAATCAGAAGAGTGCCCTAAGCGTTAAGATGATTGGTGAGGATTTAGAGACCTGGTGTAATAATGAAATGGAATCATACCTACAGGTTGGCTTAGAAAATTGTACTTGGATTAAGGATAATAAGGTAGTTAAGGATGAAGGGGATAAGAAAGGCTCAAAGGCTGATTTTATCTATAAGGTTTATGCAACTGAAGAGCATTTAGATAATGAATTATTAGCTTCAGTTTGTTTAGATATGAAGGATGAGGATCCTAATTCTAAAAATAAACAAAAAAATAGTCATTATTATCCAGAGCTAGATAAGAATAGAATTAAAAAGAACTGCAAGTATGCAGTACTTGTTTCAACTCTAGAATCAGATAGACCTAATGCTTTACCTATTTATAAGGTAAGAGAATATAAGGATATGTATGTAGTACAGCCTGCCTATATGATGACATTCTTAAATATGGTAACCTCACTTTCAATGAAATTTAAGGACCTATTATTAAAGAATGAAAAGGAAAAGCTTGAATTAATTGAAACAACTGAATTAGAAGCAGAATTCGAAAAAATAAAGAATACCTATTTAGATAAGCCACTAGAAGACTTAAAGAAATCAGTAGAGGATATCTTAAAAGCTAATTCAGCTATTAAGGATGCAGCTAATAAGATTGATGATAAGTGCCAGCATATTACTGATAAGTATATTATGGAAATTACAAAGAAAATCGAAAGATTCAATATTACAAGATTAGTAAAAAAAGTAAATAAAATTAATCAAGAATAAGAAGATTGCCAAGAGAATAAAACTCTTGGCTCAGACCGTTGACAAAGTGCTCATCAAGCATACTTGGTCATTCGGTCTTTTTTAATCCTTATTTTGACATAAAAAAGTTGAATTTAAGGTATTTTCAGCCTAAAATCACCCGTGTTTTATTAGGCCTTCACCACTTTTTATAAATTTATTTTATTTGTTTTAAAAATAAGGTAGTTTGTCAACAAATCTCTTTTTCATACATTGTAAGATTTATAGCATTATTAAAAAAGACATAATACTCTAACAGTTT
>JAHHSV010000008.1 GCA_020025015.1 Anaeroplasmataceae bacterium | reverse complement strand
TATTATTCTTTATTATTCTTTATTATTCTTTATTATTCTTTATTATTCTTTTACTTATCACGTATTGGCTTTATAGCAAAATAATAGAAATACAAACTTGGATTAATTCGTGGCCTCTAATATTGAAAATTGTAACATCTATTCTAATAACATTATTAATTGGATTACTTATTTTGTGGATTGTTTATAAAAAAGATAAAATAGAAAATTATTAATTTAAACCGTTTTAGAAGGTCGGTTTATTTTTTGTTTATAAAATGGTAAAATTATAAACTAGGGAAGGAGGTTGAAATCATGAGAATAATTGATGCTTTAAATAAAATGCGAACAATTATAAATATTCCATTTGAGCAATTATTTACAGACGCTGAATTGGATAATATCATTCGCGCTAAAGGTAAAACTGGTCAAATACTAGAATTAGCATTAGGTCTTAAGTTAACAAGTAGTGGCTTAGATTTTGAAGATGGAGAATTAAAGACTAATAAGTGTGATGCTAGTGGTAAGCCGTTAGAAACTATGTTTATATGTCAAATATCTAGCATTATTGATGAATTATTAGAAAATAAACGTTTTGAAGCCACTTACTTATTTAGCAAAATCGATAGAATACTTTATGTTCCTGTATGTAAAGTTGGTCATCCAAAACAGTGGTATTTTTATGATGCTTATATTGTTGGTAGAAATAATGCAGAATATTCAGAAGTTTATATGCAACTTGAAAATGATTATTATGAAATATGTGACAAATTGAAAGAACATATCGATAATAGTGGTAGTATTCACACTTCAAGTGGCGAATTAATGCAAGTTAGAAGTAAAGATTCAAAACCATATCATCCAATATATTCTAATTTAATGGGAAAATATATTTCTAATAAAAATCATGCGTTTTATTTTAAGAAAGAGTTCATGAAAAGAATTAAACAAATTCACGATTATGAATAGCGGTTATTTCATATTTCAACACAAAATCCTATAATAACTTGTCCTTGAAGGACAAAAGAATAGAAAGAAGGTTGAAATAATTGCTATACAATGCAGATTGTATAGAAGTATTAAAAACTCTTAAACCTAATTCTATTGATTTAATCTTTGCAGACCCACCATATTTTTTATCTAATGGAGGTAAAAGCATTCATAGTGGTAAAGTTGTATCTGTTAATAAAGGAGATTGGGATGATAAATCTACTTACGATAATCATCTTGAATTTACTAAAGAATGGTTACAGCAATCCTTTAGAGTACTTAAATATGGAGGAAGTATTTGGGTAAGTGGAACCATACACAATATATTTGATGTTAAAAACTATTTAGATGAAATAGGATTTAAAATAATTAATATTGTTGTGTGGCATAAAAGTGATCCACCACCACTCATTTACAAGAACAAGTTTAAATTCTCATATGAGCTTATAATATGGGCTAAAAAAGATGGTAAACATACATTTAATTATGATGATATGTTTAACGTAGATAATGAAGAAATGCAAGATGTATGGACTATACCTGCTGTACAAATGCATGAAAAGAAGTTTGGGTATCATCCGACTCAAAAGCCTGAAGCATTACTTGAAAGAATTATAAAAGCTTGTTCAAATGAAAATGATATAGTGTTAGACCCATTTAGTGGTTCTGGTACTACATGTTATGTGGCAAAAAGATTAAATCGAAAGTATATAGGTATAGAAAAAGATAAGAAGTTCTTTAATATTTCTAAAAGAAGAATAGATTCTATCTAAGTCTTCGGGATGCCGAAAGGTATCTTTAGCAATTATTTGAGAAAAAATTATGTTTATGTAATGTAAAATAACATATTTTAATTAAAATATATAAAATGTATGGAGGGTTTTAACTATGGCTAAAAATACACATGGTGGGGGAGCAAATACAAATAAACATGGTTTAAAGTTTGAGCAAGATACACAACTAAAATCTTGTTTAGAAACGTATGGATATACCGTAAATGATGATAATAGTGTAACAAATGAAAATGATTATATTGTTGGATATAATTTGCCGAAAGGAAAAATATATGAGCATTTTGGACATTTAAGAAAAAATGGTTGGCAGAAATATATTTCTAAAAAATTATTACCAGACGATGCTTTTTACAATACAAGAAATAATACTATTTATATAATTGAAAAGAAATGGCAATCTACTAATGGTTCGGTTGATGAAAAGTTGCAAACTTGTGATTTTAAGAAAGAAGAATATGAAAAAATGTTTTTACATAATAATATAAAAGTTAAATATATTTACATATTAAATGATTTTTTTGAAAATCCTAAATATGATGATGTAAGAAGTTACATTTTGCAACATGGATGTTCATTTTTTTATTATACATTGCCACTAAATGAAATAGGATTATAATCGGGTAAGAATATGCAAGTACTTAATTTATTCATTGAACGAGAAGGAAATAATATTGCTACTACTAATGGAGTAGTAATAAAACACAACACACAATTTAGATATATATTTGTCCCATCTTTAGTTGATAATCCTAATGATCCAACTAAAAATGTTAGAGCAAGAATAATTGTTCAAAAGAAGAAAAAGAATGAAAATTGGGAAGATTTTAATAGTTTAAAGTTATCAGACTTAAGAGCGGGTGAATACTTTAATGTTGATATCCCTAGTGAATCATTGGATATAATTTTAAATTATTGCTCAGAGTTAAAAAAAATCAATAATGAATATGGTTTAGAATATTTAAAAAATACTAGAAGAGTAATGATAGTTGACAGTGCTGAGAGTTTAGAAGATATAAGAAAACTAATCAATTTGATTTTCGAAAATCCTAATGGTAAAAATATTTTATCAAAGTTAGTTGAGTTAGACCCTGAGGTGGTGTCGAATTATTTAAATGATATTAATAATGTAGATGCGACTATTAGTAAATTAGACTTAAATTCTAAAAATAATATCTATAACAATGTAAGAGCAAAGCTAATTAATACAAAATACATTGAAGAAAATATTAATAATTACTCTGAAAACTTTTGGCAAGATTTTTTTACTTCTAACCCTAGCATACTATCAACAGTAATACCTTGCGTTTTCCAGTTGATAGTGGACAAACCCTTTCTAGGTGGGAAGAGTATTGATAATAAAAGTGGTATTATTAGTGATTATATGTACAAGTTTGGTTCGAATAACTCATGTTTAATAGAAATTAAAACACCTATGACGAAGCTAATGAATAATACTGATTATCGTAATAATATATATTCTCCAAGTTCAGAATTGACAGGAGCAATTATTCAAGCTAAAAACCAAAAGGATTCATTAAATAAGGAATATTATTCGCTTAAATATAAAACCGCAAATATGGATTATGAAGCGTTAGATCCTAAAGTTTATCTAATTATTGGTAATGCAAGTACTTTGAATCCTGAACAATTAAAGAATTTCGAACTATTTAGAAGAGAACTAAAGGATATAGAAATTATCACATTTGATGAATTAATAAAAAAATTAAAGTTGATTGAAAATGCTTTGTTAAATAGTTAATGATTTTCCCCACTATTGCTAGGCACAGGTAAATCTGTTGTAGCTATTCAATTACTTTGCGATTTAATTCAAAAAGGTTATTCTGCAAACTATGTTACCAAGAATGCAGCTCCTCGTAATGTTTATTTTGAAAAACTAAAACAAAATAAATTTAAATTAAATTATATAAAAAGTTTATTTAAAGGATCTGGTTCATTTATAGATGTACCTAACAATTACTTTGATTGTTTAATAGCAGATGAAGCTCACAGATTGAATAGTAAGTCTGGAATGTTTCAAAATTTAGGTGAAAATCAAATTAAAGAAATAATTCATACATCCCGTGTATCAGTTTTCTTAATTGATGAAAATCAAAGAGTAACAACATCTGATATTGGTTCAATTGATTTAATTAAGCACTATGCAGAAATTGAGGGTAGTGCAGTATATTCAGGAGAGGAATTAAATTTAGTTTCTCAGTTTAGGAGTAATGGTAGTGATGGATATTTAGCATTTTTAGATAATATGCTAGAAATTAGACCTACAGCTAATTATGAGTTAGATATGGATTATGATATAAAACTATTTAGTGATCCTAATAAAATGCGAGATGCTTTAAGAGAAAAGAATAAGATTAATAATAAATCAAGAATGCTTGCAGGTTACTGCTATAATTGGGTAACTAAAAAAGATATGTATAGTGATATATGTGATATTAACCTAGAAAATAATTTCCATGCTAAGTGGAATTTTGGTAATACATCAACTTGGGCTATTGATGAAACATCATTTGATCAAGTGGGGTGTATCCATACATCACAAGGTCTTGAGTTTGATTATGTAGGTGTAATTATAGGTAAAGATTTAATATATAAGGATAATCATGTTTTAACAGATTTTACTAAAAGGGCTAAGACAGATACATCCTTAAAGGGTATTAAAACTACGAAAAATTATAAGCTTGCTGATGAGAACATTAGAAACACCTATAGAACTCTACTAAGTAGAGGTCAAAAAGGATGTTATATTTATTGTGAGGATAAGGAATTGTTAAAGCATATGAGCAAGATGCTTAAGTTAGAAATTATTTAGATTTTATAAATTTAATCTACTAAAATTAAAGGGAGAATATTAAAGTGGGTTTGTTAAAGAGTATAGTTAAAGATCTAACTAAGCCTTTAGTTAATAATGTTAAAGGAAAGGTAGGAGAGATTAAGGTTGATAATCAACTTAATCCATTATTATTTGGTAAGGTTGAGCACCGACAAATAAATAATTTGATCTTAGTTGATGATATGGGAAAGAGTCATCAAATTGATCATATTGAAATTAGAGAAAATGGTATATTTTGTATAGAAACTAAAAATTATAAAGGCTGGATATTTGGTAGCGAGAATCAACAAAATTGGACTCAAACATTATTTAATGAGAAACATCAATTTTTGAATCCTATCAAACAAAATAAATCACATATTTATCATTTAAGCCAGGCTTTAGGTGGCAAGTATAAGATTAATTCAATTATTGTCTTTGCACAAAATAATGCCGATAAGGTTGATGTACCATATGTAATTAATTTGAGTGATTTAAAATCATATTTAAAGAAGTTTGATAATGGAGTTCATTATAGTATTGAAGAAATGGATGAGATATATACATTGATCCAAGAGGCACAGATTAAGATGAGTAATAGAATTCATGTTGAAAACATTCATAAAACTCAAGATGAGATAAAAGAAGGAATTTGTCCTAGATGTGGTGCAAAATTAGTAGAACGTAAGGGGAAAAGTGGAACTTTCATTGGCTGTAGTAATTATCCTAATTGTAAATATACTATGAAAAAATAATTTGTAAGCTTAAAATCAAAGGACTAATTTTGGCTCTAACCTTGAATAATTAGGCTTTTTGTGTTAATATACAAGCGATAAAAATAAGAAATTAGGAGAAATATAATTATGAGTATGGTAAATTGTACTGAAGTAAGACCTGGTAATATTTATATTTGGGATAACCAATTATATCAATGTATTACAATTGATTTAAATAAGACTGCAATGGCTAAAATGAAGGTTAAAATTAAATCAAAGAATGTTAGAACTGGTTCAGTTACTGAAGTATCATTAATCGGTGGAGATAAGGTTGATTTAGTAAGAGTAGATAGAAAGAAAATGAACTATCTATATGATGATGGTAATGACATTGTTTTCATGGATAATGAAACTTATGAGCAATTAAATATTAGTAAGGATTTATTAAAATGGGAATTAAACTTCTTAACTGATGGTGTAGAAGTAGAAATTATGTCATTTAATGGTGAAATTTTAGGTATTACTATTCCAGCTAAGGTTACATTAACAATCACAGAATCAGAACCAGCTGTAAGAGGCGATACTTCTAAGACAGCATTAAAGGATGCAACTGTAGAAACTGGTTTATTAGTAAAGGTTCCTTTATTCTGTAATGAAGGCGATAAGATTATCGTTGAAACAGAAAAAGGCGAGTATGTTTCTAGAGCTTAATAGAATTAATTAAAGTAGTCTTCGGACTACTTTTTTTGTGAAAAAAAGGCCTTATACCTTTTAGGTATAAGACCTCGTAGCTTAATAATTATCTACCAAATGGGAATGTTTGTTCGTTATCGCCTGGTTGGCCACCATAGGTGCCAGAAGCAGCGATAATATCTTCAATTTCCACTGTTTCTTCAATTAAGATAGGCTTATTATAAGTTTTCATATAAAATCTCCTTAAGCAATTTTCTTTAAAACATCAATAATATCTTGGTATTCTGGATGCTCTGCTAAGCCTTCAGTTAGTTTAGCGATTGTTTTATCCTTTACAGACATTACACTTTCAGTAGTAGGCTTAGAAGTAATCAGCTTAGCACCATTTAATGAGTACATAACAGCTACTAATTCATCACTATAATGACCTTCCATATTAGTGATTACCCAAGCAAATTGACGGAAACCACCGTTTTCATCTGCTTGACCTTGAGCATTAACCTTAGCAATATTCTTAGCTACTTGAGCATAGCCTTGTTGCTTGAACTCAGCTAATTTTTCTAATGTTACAAACTCTAATTGGCTCATCATGCTCTTAGGTAGAACGATTACACCATATTCTGTGTGCTCATTGTATAAGCTTTCTTCGAATAGACCACCAAATCTTAAATCAACCTTATTAGGAGTCTTAGTGTCTAAATCATAGCTTACACGTAGGCTTGACATAGTTTGAACGCTTTCGAATTTATCTTCTGTATCAGAAACAACAATTTCATATAGCTGCATTGGCTTTTCCCAATCAATCTTCACGCTAAATAGAATAATATTCTTTGGTAGCTTAAATTCATTTAATGAATGATCTAATTTACCTAAAACTAATTCCTTAGCTGCTGTAGGGTTATCCTTTGTTGCATAGCTAATCTTCACTAAAGCATTAGAAGTATTCTTGCCACCAGCTTGAACAACCTTTAATACTTGGGCAGTTGAGGCATTTTCATTTACATAGTAGGTTAAGCTACCTGCATTGTCCTTTGGAGCAAAGAAGGTTGCAATATTACCATCGATTGCGTTTTGTAGGTTTGTTTTAGCCTTACTCTTTGAAGTTGACTCAATTCTTGGCTCAAATGGTTCAAAGTTATAATCATCATTGATTTCAAATTCGCTGAAGCGAACCCATTTCTTATCACCAGTTTTTGTTCTAGTAATTTGGAACTTTAAATAACGAACCTTTAAATTTAGGTTGTCAGCAGTTTTGGTATAATAAGAAGTTTCATGATCAGGGAAAACAAACTTAATATCATCCTGAGTAGCTGATTCATTTGGGTTTTCCTTATCTTGGTTACCCATAACCATTAATTCGTTGTATTGTTCATTATTTTCTGAACCAAATAATTTTGCATGACGAGGGAAATCCCATTCGCCATCATGTAAAACAATTTTAATTTTACGTAAATCAATTACACGGCCTAAATCAATAATGAATTCTCTACCTTTATTTTGATCACCTGTAAATTGAGTCTTTGTTGTACGATCTTGATCAAATAAGTTCATGATGCTGCCATCTAAACCACCAAAATCATTCTTAATAACCTTGATATCAGGATAGTAGAAGAAATTGATACGGAAGTTAGATAAATTAAATGTTGCATCAGTAGTACCAGTATTTCTTAAAATTACATATCTAGAACGGCTGATAGTGCCTTCTTGTAATTCCTTCCATTCATAGCCACTAGAGCTTACCTGAGCCTTTAAATTAGGATTATTTGTAGATTCAGATACTAAGATTTCTTTAATACCTGTAATATCCTTTAAATCAATACCAATGAATTCATTAGGCTTTAAGGTAATGTTATCCTTTGGTTGAACTTTAGCATAATTAGGGAAAATAATAGTTCCTAAATCCTTTAAAGTAGTTGTATTAGTATATGCCTTTTCAGGATATGGAATATATGACTCAGCAGAGAAATTACGAATTGCTACCCAAGTTTGCTCTCTTTGTGTAGCTCTCATTCTAATATATTTTGCATGAATACCGCCTTCTTCAGTTAAGTCGATATTTAGAATTGGTCCATTTTTAAGACCTTTGTATTCTTTAATTGTCTTATAGCCATCAGTTTCACTAGTAGAAGAATACTCTAGAATAAAGTTATGGAAGTGGTCGTTGTGACCATTTTGTTTACCTAAATATAGAGAAATTTTTCCAACATGCTCAACCTGGCTAAATTTGATACCGATATAGTCATTTGGTAAAACATGATCGCCATTGTTAGGATCACCTTGTCTATTATTGTACCAAACATATGAATTTAGATTGTCATCAACAATACTACTATCTTTAGTATTTTCATACATTTTATTAAATGCTTCGCTCTTGAAAACAGAAGCACCAAATTTTTGACCAGAAGGTGTTAATTTAACACTGAATTCACGCATAATAAACCATTTATTTTCCGTCATTTCTTTAGCTTCATAACGAATAGCAGTTACATTAGTTCTAACAAAAGCAGAATTGATACGTTTTTGATAGTTTTCATATGTGCCAACTACTTCACCCTCTAAATTATCAGTTGTAAATACCTTAACAACAGCAGTAGTGAATAAATCGGCTTTAGCGCCCTCACCTTCAGTACCAAGTAAAATATTTGCACCATAAACTGTAGAAGGCTTAGATAGTCTTAATTCAACATAATCACCAACACGTGACATCGCGCCATTCCAGAAGTAAGAATCAGCGTTACCATCAACAGCCTTATTTAAATGATTACCACCATATGGGCTTGTACCATTAGCGAAATGAGCATCAACGCTAATTTCAACCTTAGAATTTGCGTTAGCGCCAATGAATTTATTAATAGGCTCAGCAACAGCGTTTCTTAACCAATTAATAAATGGAACGATACGCTTAGCTGCTGGTTCAACTACATGGACTGTTTTTAATACTAGCTTAGTATGATCTTTAGATAATGCTAATAAATCATTACCTTCTAGATAGTTATTAATTGCTGATTCACTATTAGCGACTAATAATGCATCAACTGCATTTAAATAGCTAATTGCAGCTTGAAGCTTTTCTTTTAATGATTCAGTATAAGGAAGAAGTTCATCCTTTAGATTTTTATTAGTACTCTTTTTGTGGAAATTATTAATATCTTCAATAATAATATTGAATTCAGTTAATAATCTTTCTCTTGCTTCTCTAGTCGCAACCTTATCGCCTCTAGTATAAGCATCCTTGAAAGCATCTAGATATTGCTTTAAATCTTCAGATTCAGATTGAACTAAACCATGACCATTAGGAGCTGGGTCAGACATGTGCTTTGCAATTGTATGTAATTCCTTGCTAGCATTTTCATCAATATATTTGAATGAATCATTCCAGCTCTTATCCATATTGAAGCCTTGAATATTCCAAGAATAATCAGCTACAGCAAAGATAGCAACCTTTGAAGCTTCAGCCTCTTGCATTGGGTTTGTAACAACACCAGCTAAATCCTCAGGCTTAACATCCTTTTTTAATTGCTCACCACGTCCCATAACCATACGAGAATGGTTAACGTCATTTACTGGCCAGTTTAACCAGAATAATGGGCTACGACGCTTTTTACCAGCTGATTGATAGTCTTGTGGTAAGTTGTGAGAACGGAAGTGATCTAAGGTAACCTGTTGTACTGGTTGACAAACAGCTTCACCAGTCCAGAAGATTTGAACATTTTTAGGGAATTTAGAATCTAAGTCGTTTAGTTCACCATAGTTTGTTTGTGAAATCTGCCATGAATGATTGTAACCGGTAGGGCAATATACAGTGTCATAAACAGGATCTAATGGATTAGCCTTTGTTTTTTCATCAGCCCACTTTGAAACTTTAGTTAACATGTCAATAACAATTTGACGATCTAATTGACCAACATCATCACCAAGGACACCGAATTGTCTTACGCCAACACTATATAATTGCTCGAATTTGGCAATTAAACGGTTGATTTCGTTATCCTTATCAGCGGCATTAAACTTACCCATAAATGGATGCGCTGTCCATACGAAACGAGTCTTAGATTCATTTCCAACCTTAGCTAATTCAGCCATTTGTGCTAATTCCTTTTCAGGATATTTTTCACGCCATTTTTCCTTGTGATAAGGATCATCCTTTGGAGCGAAGATATAAGAAGTCATCTTAAATTCTCCACCAAACTTCATTAGGCTCATACGATCCTCATGGCTCCATGGGTTACCATAATAGCCCTCAATGAAACCACGTATTGGTGTATCAGCATAGTCTGCGATTGTGAAGTTCTTTATTGTTCTATCTATTTGACTTAAAATGTGCTTTAAGGTTACAACACCATAATAAGCAGCATTTGTATGTCTACCTAAAATTACGATATTATTGTTATCTGACTTTAAAAAGAATTCATCAATCTTTTCGAAGGTAACAGATGCTAAATCAGTGCTATATTTTGTTTTCATAGCCTGAGTATTTGAATCATCATCAAGGTTAGTTAAAACATAAACGTTTGTTACTTCTTGATTATGACCAGTGCCAACAGAAGTAGTTCCCTTAGTGCCTAACACCTCTTTGGCTTTGTTTTTAGTAAATTCATCAATAGAATTACTAAAAATTAGGTTAATTTCCTGCTTTAAATCATATGATCCATTATCATACACTATTTTTCTAGGTGTAGGATAAATTTCATAGTTTTCAGCAGCTGTTTTAGCTTGCTTAGTGAATGTGTTTGATCCAATCTTAGATAGCATCATGCCAGTTGAAACAGCAAATACACTAATCAAAACTAAAAGAAAAAGCTTTTTGAATTTCATATTTTCTATTCTCCTTATAAATTTTGGTTATGAGCTTATAAAATAACCAAGAATAGAATAACATAAAAGCCCTTTTATAAAAACGGTTTTACTGCAAGTTGTAAGGTTTTAAAAATTAGTATATGAAAACAATTATTATTTTCTTTCACGACAAAATATAGTAGAAAAACAAAAAAACAGCCAATTACCAAAATTTAATGCTATAAAATTTAAGAATGCAAAATTATATTAGAAAAAAACTCTAATATGTTTAAAAAACTTTTTTTAAGAATTATTCGTTTATGTCGTGCGTACTTTACAAGAGACTGTGTTAATTTGAAAAAACAAATGTATAAGCATTAATGCTCCGAAAACATATTTTTAAGCTTTATCCTACAAGAACATAAACAACTGCCTTTAACGACTTGAGAGTTAATTAATGGCCTAAATCAATAAGGAATTACGCAACCTTAGTTTGACTACTAGCTAAATGCATGCTAGAAGTACGATTGTGGTCGAGTAATAGTTACAGATTGCCTTGATAAATTTCGTTTTTAGCGTAGGCTATTCATGGCTTGAATCTAGACTTGGCTTTGTTGCTTCAAGCTTAGAGCCGCTAGCTACGAAAAGCACAAGAGGTTGTAAAAGCAAATTTCATTTTTCCCCTTTTAACTAAATGTTTTGCCATCTTAAAGTTGATTTTAAAAACTATATAAATTAGTATGATATCTGACACAAAACATTTAAAGGTGGTTTTTGTATATAAATTTTAATAAAATATTTTACTTTGTGGGCTTTTTTATTATTAATGCCTAAAAGATATAAAGGTTATTTTAATTTCTAAAACGAATGCTTTTCAGGAGGTTATTTTTATAAGTAAAAGAATTTAGATATAATAATATAACAATGTAATTTGTATAAGCGTGTGGTATAATAATTATGAATTTGTATGGAGGATGCTATGGATAAATTAGAATTACTTATTAGTAGAATAAATAAATTTACTGCCGATAGAGATTGGAATCAGTTTCATACACCAAGTAATTTGGCGAAGTCAATCAGCATAGAAGCAGGAGAACTACTAGAGTGCTTTCAGTGGAGTGACACAAATTATGATCTTAAGGCGGTAAAGGAAGAACTAGCAGATGTGATGAACTATTGTATTCAGCTCTCAGAGGTTTTAGGGTTAGATATTATTGATATAATAAATAAAAAAATAGATAAGAATGAGCTTAAATATCCGATAGAAAAGGCTAAAGGCGTTGCTACAAAATATGATAAGCTTTAGGATTATGATAATTTCAGAAGAAACTTGTAATAAAAGTTTCTTTTTTTATACATTTTCGCATTTACAAGCGCTTTTATAAATGATATACTTAAACTTGGTAAAAATGTTAACAAACAACGATTTTTTATATGCAAATTTTCTTGAAAAAGAAGAATATCAACACATATTACTTGCGAGACCCTTATAGATTTCGCCTTTTTTGTTGCGAATTATAAATTTTAACCATTAGACTTATTAGGTTTCAAGTGAAATTGTTAGTTTTACTTAAACATAGAAAATTATTTAAAGGGGTAATGAAAAGTGAAAGACTTAAAACACTTGTATTACTTTGAGCAATTGCTACAAGATGCAAATAATGATCTAGTTAGACAAGCTCAAGCAAATGGCCGCCATCCTATTGGCTACACTTGCTTCCACATGCCTGAGGTTTTATTAAATCTTGACAACTGCTTCTCAGTAAGATTAAGAGCTCCAAATACGGGCTCAATGGAAATTGCTACATATTATATGTCTAATAGTAGCTGTGAGTACAGTCGTGCGTTATTAGAACGTGCGATGGAAGGTAATTATCAATTTTTAGATGCAATGGCTGGTGTTGATGCTTGTGAAGCAATGAACCGCTGTATGGAAAATATGGAATTACTACAAACCCATGATCCAAATAAGAAGAATTATTTTTGGACTAACACTGATGTTGTTTATTCCGATGATGAGGTAAGTGTTAAGCATACAGTTGAACAATTAAGTCGAAAGCTTTTAAAGGAGCTTAACGAAAAATATGGTATTGATGTTAGTGATGAATCTATTCGTAAGGCTGTAAAATTACATAATGAAATATGTGATGTTATAACTGCTATTGGTGAATTTAGAAAATTACCTAATCCCCCAATTACTGGTTATGAATTTGCCGTATTATGCTTAGCTACATATGTTTGCCCTAAGGATATGATTTTAGATATGCTAAGAGAAACATTAGAAGAAATTAAAACAAGAGAATCAGATGAAAAGCTTGCACAACGTATTAGAGTTGTTGTTGTTGGTAGTGAAATTGATAATCCTGATTTAATTAAGCTAATTGAGGATAATGGTGCTTTAGTTGTTGCTGATAGATTCTGCTATGGTAGCTTACCTGGCCGTAAGCCAATTACTCTAACAGATGATGAGGATGCATTAACTCAAATTTGTCGTTTCTATTTACATGAAACTGAATGTCCTCGTCAATGTGCACAGCATAGAGTAAAACATCGTCATGATTATGTAAGACAATTAGTTGATGAATATAATGCTGATGGTGTAATTTATGAGCAAATGAAGTTCTGTACATATTGGAGCTATGAAAGAACATTATCTGCATATGTAATTAGAAATGATTTTGGTATTCCTACCTTATCTATTGATAGACCTTATACTGTATCAGGTAGTGGTCAATTAAGAACTCGTATTCAAGCATTTGTTGAGAACGTTGAAATCAAAAAGATTAAAGCGGCTCGTGAACAACAGAAAGAGGTGAAGTAGGATGCTATATAATAAGGAGACAGGCAAAGGTGGCTTAGGGAATCTTTATAGAGGCGATAGCCGTGCGATGACTCGTCGTGAATGGCGTGGCTTTAAGGATACCTTTTATGACTTCTTTCAATGGTTAAGAGTATATGGTATGATGGGCTTAAAATTAGGAGGACATCCTATTTTATTAGTTAAAGCCATGCTAAGATACCGTTGGATGATTTCTTACTTAACAGCTGCAAATATGGTTGATAGACATACAATTGGTCAAAGAGGACGTGAATTACGTTATACTCGTGCTGAATTATATTCTATCGTTCGTAATGCAACCATTAATGTTAAGAAGATTATTGAACGTGATGAGCATTTAAGACCTAATTCTAAGCATGCTCGTAAGCTACGTGAAAATACAGTAATGTTTGATGAAATGGCACCAAAGAATATCATGTGGGGCTTCCCTACATTAGATTGGATGGATATTGCCATGATGACAATTGGTATGCCTGGTGAGGTTGATCAACAAGCTAATGTGTACTATATCGATAGAATTGAAGAGTTTGGTATGGCATCAGATGTTTGCCCATTACCAGAGGCAGAATGTGGTTGTGCGGTTGCTGATGATTATCCTATTTTAGGTACAACCTATATCACATCATCAATGCCATGTGATGGTTCAATTGGTCAAACTACATTTATGGGTCGTTACTTTAAGGATGTGCCAATGTATCAAATTACACCTCCTCAAAGATTTAATGAGCCAGAGGTTCAAGATTTTGCTGTAGCTAACCTACAAGGCTGCATTGATTTTATCGAAAAGCATTACAACGTAAAGTGGAGCTGGGAAAACTTTTGGAAGGAAGCAAAGCGCTACAATGCTTCAACTCAAGCTATCGTTGATAAATGGGATATTAATACAACAGATTACCCACAAATTTGTGGTGGTGCTTTATCCTTAACTCGTGAATATGAATTCCAGGGTGCTGGATGTATGGATCCATTCATTGCTAAAACTCAAATTAAGACTGCTGAAATGGCAAAGAAGGGCTATGAAGCAGATAAGAAGGCCGGCAAGAAGAATTATCGTCACCGCGCTATTGTTTGGGCATGTCCTGCTCACTATTATACTAACTTCACAAGTTGGGCTGATAGTACATGGGGTGTTAAAACATTAGTTGATATGGAATGTATGCTATCATATCATTTCTACCATATAGGTGATGAAAAGGCTGCTATGATTGATATGGCTAAAAGCTATGAGCGTATGATGATGCGCAGTCATACTAATGGTGGTTATGTAAATTCATTAGATGAATTATGGAAGATGGTTAAGAAGTTTAACGCTGATATCGTTATTATGTATGACCATGTATCTTGCAAGAATGTAGGCTGCTTGCATGGTTTATATGAGGATCAAGCTCGTGAGCATGGTTGTCATATGATTTGGGTACCACATGATTTAATGGACCCACGTACAGTAAGCCGTGTTGCGATGAGAGATGCCTTCAATAAATATATGACAAACGTATTTAGAGAAGAACCTCAGGATCCAACTTTTGTTGATTATGAAGATCCATTAACTTGGTAATTTTTATAGGGAAAGGAAAAGAAGAATATGAAATATTTTGGTGGATGTGACGTTGGTTCAACTTATACTAAATGTGTAATTATTGATGAATCTGGTAAAATGGTCGCAAATACAACTATTCGTAGTAAAATTAATGCAGAACAAAGCGCTAAGGAAGCTTTAGAAAAGACAATTGCCCAGGTTGAGGGCTTAAAATCAATTGATGATTTAGCTTACCTAATTGGTACAGGCTATGGTCGTAACAAGGTACCTCAAGCAGCAGAAAACATCTCTGAGATTTCTTGCCATGCTATGGGTGTTCATGTTACAAACCCTGAGGTAAAGGCTATTATTGATATCGGCGGACAGGATGTTAAGGGTATTTCTGTTGATGAGGATGGTACAGTTAGAGATTTCGCAATGAATGATAAGTGTGCTGCTGGTACTGGTCGTTTCTTTGAGGCTATGGCTCATGCCTTTGAATTATCATTAGATGATTTCTCAAAGCTATCATTAACAGCTAAAAACGTAATTCCAATTACTGCTCAATGTACAGTATTTGCTGAATCAGAGGTTATTACCCTAGTAGGTGAAGGTAAGCCACGTGATGAAATCGCAGCTGGTATTCAACAAGCAGTTGCTAAGCGTTGCTTCGTAATGGCTAAAAAGGCTGGTGCTAAGGACCAAATCACTTTAACAGGTGGTTGTGCTAAGAACCTAGGCTTAAAGAAGGCTATTGAGAATGTATTAAGAATTAAGGTAGTAGATTTAGCTATTGATCCTCAATTAATGGGAGCCTTAGGTGCTGCTGAATACGCTAGACAAAAAGGATTATAAGGAGGCTAAACCATGGCTTGGTATTGGATTTTATTAATTGTTTTAGCTTCATTATTTGTTTTAACATTCATATTATTATTCATAGTTTATATGACTAATGCTGATTTAAAGCTAGTTGAAAAGATTTACAACTGGTTATTAAAACATCATGATAAGAAGCATGTTATAACTAAAATTTAATTTAATGGGGACTAGGAAGAATAATATTGCATTCCTAGTCCTTTTCTTTTGGAATTTGACAAAAACTTAAAGATGATTATATAATTAAACTAGAAAGAAGGCGGTATTTTTGAATATTTTTGACGAAATTAACCAGCTAGATATGGGCGATAAAATTGAAACCTATGTATTTGTCTTTGGCTTTATTTTTATGGTTTTTGCAAGTCTTGGTTGGGTCTTAGAGCTTCTCTTTAGACGTTTCGTTAGTGCTAAAAAGTGGGTTAATCCTGGATTCTTAAAAGGACCCTGCTTACCAATATATGGTATAGGTGTACTAACTTTATCTATTTATATTTTAGCCTTGCTGCCAGTCGAAAAGTATTTTCCTAATAAAATATTATTTGACATAGTAGTAATAGGTGGTATTGGTGTTTTAATGACCTTAATTGAATTAATAGGTGGTTTAATATTTATTAAGAAGATGAATATTAGGCTTTGGGATTATTCCAATCAATGGGGTAATTATAAAGGCGTAATTTGTCCTTTATTTTCACTAATATGGATGGCGGCAGGCGCCATTTTCTATTATTTCTTATTTGACAATATTGTGCTTTTAGTAACTGATTTTGTTAGATTAGATTGGTTCGTCCTAGCTATTTTCCTAATGGGTATTTATTATGGTATCTTTGCTGTTGACTTTGCTTCATCATTACAATTAGGTAATAAGCTAAAGAAGGCTGCTAAGGAAAATAAGATTATTATTAAATGGGAAAACTTTAAGGAAGCAATTCAAACTGATCTTAAGGAAAGCCACATTAAGGCTTCATTTATTTCCCCATTTAAATCACCTAAATCCTTGTATGAGCATTTAGTCAACTTTATTAAACGTGATAAAGAAACGGAAGCTTCTAATAAGGAAGTAGCTACAAAAGAAGAAATAGATAATTCTAAAGAAGAATAGGCTTATAAAAAAAGGGCACATAGCATGTGTCCTTTTTTCTTGCTTGACTTATTTATTTTCTACAGAAGTTTTTTCTTCCTCATTCTTTGTTTCTTGAACCTCAGGAGTGCTAGTTTCTGTTTCACTAGTATTTTTTACTATAGCTTCATCCTCAGCCTTAACCTGCTTTACAGGATAAACTATATCAACATTTGTTTCATCGACCTTAGTTCTTTTAAAGTATCTAATAACTATAGCAATGATTGATAGAACAATTACACAGGCACTAACTATTAAGCCTATATAACGATGCTCTAGGGTTAAGATTGTAAGTAAATTAAGCATTTATTTTTCCATCCTTTATTTCATATAATCTATCACAAATTGATAGAGTTGATCTTCTATGAGAAATGATAATTATTGCCATATTATCCTTATGCTTTTTAAGGGCATTTAGGATTACACCTTCGTTAATTGCATCAATATTAGCTGTAGCCTCATCTAATAGAAGTAGCTTAGGCTTCTTTAAGAAGACTCTAGCTAAGCCTAAACGTTGCTTTTCACCTGATGATAAATTATCCTTTAAATCAGTAATCTTTGTTTCTAAGCCTTCAGGAAGGGCCTTAATATAATCATAGATAGAAGCATTCTTACAAGCCTCAATAATTTCCGCATCAGTTGCCTCAGGATTAGCAATGATTAGATTTTCCTTAATTGTACCAGCAAATAGGAAGGTAGATTGACTGAATAAATTTATATTTTCATATAGATCCTTAGAGCCAATATTCTTTAGGTCAATTCCATTATATTTAATTGTACCCTTATTTGGCTCATAGAACTTCATTAATAATTTTAAGATTGTTGATTTACCACTACCACTAGGTCCAAGTAAACCAACTATTTCATTCTTACCAACCTTAAAGCTTACATCCTTTAAAATTATCTCATCATCATACTTAAATTCAACATGATTAACCTCTAGGCTATCATAGTCAAATTTTTGTGAGTTTTGAGGCTCAGGTACAAGAGGCTTTTCCTCAAGTAAATCTAAAACACGATTACCAGAAGCAAAGGTCATAGTTAGGTTACCAGGTAAATTAGCTAGGGCAACTACACTACCAAATGAGCTTGTAAAGGTTATAAAAGCAAGAATTATATATGGAGAATCTATTATATTATTCTTAATTAATAAACCACCAACTAAAATGTATAAAACATTTAAAATAATAATTACATAATTTGTAATATTTCTGAAGCTTGTATTTTTATTTTCGATTTCTCTAGTTGTATTAATTAAATCCTCGGATTTCTTGTCTAGGGTTTCTAATCTTGTAGCTTGCTTATTTCCAGAAATAATTTCATAGCTACCATAAATTGAGTCTAAGTAGAAGTCTTCAAAGCGACCAAGCTTTAAACGATAATCCTTACCATCCTTTTTGTTCCGTAAATAATAAATTACAGGGATTACACCACCAATTACTAGGTAGGCTACTAAAGCCGCTAAAGAGAAGTACCAGCTAGTTGTAAAGCCTATGAATAGTAAAACTGTAATACTTGTACAAATAGCAATTAAAAATGGTGAAATAGTATGAGCATAGAATACCTCTAGGGTTTCAATATCAGCTTGAATCATACTAATGATTTCACCTTTGTTTTTAGCCTCAAGCTTACTTGGAGAAAGCTTACGTAATTGCTTAAATATTTTGCTACGTAAAATAGCTAAAATTTTAAAGGCGATATAATGGTTAGAGTATTGCTCAACATATCTTAATAAGCCTCTACCCACACCACAGCAAATAATAATTGTAAATAGAATAGGATAGCTTATATATTCGATACCAGTAATAAATTCAACAATAGCTAAACCACCAAAGGCAGTAATAGATATTGAAAGTAAGAAGCCAAGGGTACCATTAAATACAGCCATTATAATTACACTAACAAATGAACCAACTAGCTTTAAAAGCCCAGCTATTAGCTTAAAAAATGATCTTTTCATTATAGCACCACCTCCATACTATCTTGAAGCTTATATAATCTACTAAATTCATTATCCTTATTTAGTAGATTATTGAAGGTATCACTTAAGATAATCTTTCCATCCTCTAAATAATTTACTTCCTTACTATATTCAGTCGATTTTAAACGATGGCTTATCATCATTACGATTTTATCCTTGCTTAATTCTTTAATTTTTTCAAGAATAATTTCTTCAGACTCAATATCAATATTAGAAGTAATTTCATCAAAGATATAAAGATTAAATTCTCCTGATAGGTATAAGGCTAGGGTTAAGCGTTGCTTTTCACCACCACTAATGTTTGTGTAATCCTCTTGGATAACATAATCAAGTGGAAGATGATCAAGCTTAACCTCCTTTAATAATTCCTTAATTCTTTCATCTGTTATATTTGGATTATAGAATTTAAAAATTGAACGAATATCAGTATGGAAAATGTAGCTTGAATTACTAATATAGGCTATATTTTTATAGAAGGACTTTTTCGTAAATTCATTAATATTAATGCCATTAATTTTAATTTCACCACTAATTGGTCTAATTGTTCTACTTAATAATTTTGCCATTGTTGATTTACCACTACCTGATAGGCCAACTAAGCTATATAAGCCCTTATCCATTTTAAAGGAAACATCAACTAAGACAGGATTTTCCTCATATTTAAAGTTAACATGATCAAATTCAATAGTTTCAATATTAGTTAATTCCTTCTTACCATCCTCAATTACAGGAATATCAAAAAGAGTCATAATCTTTTTGCCGGCTGTAGCACCATTCATTGCGATATGGAAGGCACTACCTAAGGCGCGCATTGGTAAGAAGAACTCAGCTCCAATTAAAATCATAAACATTACAATGTATAAAGCAAAATCACTAGGGATTGCTACTAAAGAATGTAAGCCATTACGCATTGAATTTAAGGATAAGACAATACCTACGGCTGCACCACCAAAAGCAACTAAATCCATAATAGTTACAGAGGCTAGCTGCATTGTTAAAACCTTCATAGTGATTTTTCTAAAGCCTTCAGCTGAGCCATCCATTTGCTCTTGCTTCTTTTGGTCATATGAGAAAATCTTTAATTCCTTCATACCCTTTGTATTATCTAAGAAGCCATCACCTAAGGCTGTATATTGATTCCAATATTTAGCAAATATTTTCTTAGCCCATTTAGATACTGCAACAATTGACATAGGAATTAATGGAACACAGCATAAATATAATAGAGCAACTGTCCAATCGAAGAACATTATAATAATGAATAATAGGATAGGAGCTATCATTGCATAGAAGAATGAAGGTAAGTAATTTGAATAATATAATCTTAATTGCTCAATACCTTCTGTTGATAGCTGAGCCATTTCATTAGTTGTAAATGGAGTTTTTCCATCAAGCTCTAGATATTTTTCATAGGTTTCATGACGAAGCTTATAGGTTACATAGTCTGCTAAGGCTACTGAGAATTTACTTGAGTAGTAGCCAGCTAGGATTCTTAGAAGACCAAAACCCAAGGCTCCTAGTAAGGCATAGATGCCATTAACAAATGAATCACTGTTATTTGCTGCATAATTTACAAAATAGTAAATAGCAAGAACAAATGAACCAGTTGTTAAAACACTTAGTAGTAAGCCGATACAGTTTAGAATAACGATTATAAAGATGCATCTTTTCTTACTACCTAAATAATTTAATAAATCTTTATTTATCATTTTTTGATTCACCACCATTATGATTTCTATTTATTAGGGCGAATTCAGCTTTGTTTACTGGATTTACTCTTAACACGAAGTATAAGTATTTACAAAAAATTAAAATTGTTAGAACAATAGTTACGTGTAAATTATTAGTAAAATACATAGTTATCATTAACATTAAACTAACTAATAGAAGAAGCATAAGCTCTCCTTTAAGAGTCATCGCTCTATTTGTTGCGAAGCCTTTAATATGGTTTTTGTAAAGCTTTGTATGTAAAAACCAAGTATTAAATTTTTCTGATGATCTAACAAAGCAAAAGCTTGTTAGTAAATAGAATGGTACAGTAGGTAAAATAGGAATGGCGATACCAATAGTTCCTAGGATAAATGCTATCCAACCTAAAATGAACCAAAACAAGCGCACGATTCTACTTTTTGCTATCATTTTTAATCTCCTTTTTTTGTTTGTGTTTTTCTTTTATTGATTGAAAGACATGACTTACAGCAAGAATTGGATGATAAAACATCATTCTTGGCCCTGAATAACGCATAACCTTTCTGATTTGTTCACGGTATTCAGGCTTGTAGCAATGAATCTTACAGTTTGAACAAAATGTTTTTTTGTCTCCAAAAGGACATTTACTAAGCCTTAAAGCAACATATGCTTTTAAATCATCTCGTTCGTTCTCTAAGCCCTTATGATGCTTATAGTATAAATCTATCATAAAGAACGAAATTTGTTTTTCCTTTTCTATTTTCATAGTTAAATTTCTTAGCTAAATCTCCTTTCAAAAAATGAGGTTAGTCCATACTAACCTACATTATTTTACATAGGAGGAGGTAAATAGTCAACTAAAATGGCCTATAATGTTTACATTATAGAATTAAATAGTAGAAGTTTAATAAATAAAAAGGCTTTCAAGTAGATAAACAGCCAAAAGGA
Organism: Anaeroplasmataceae bacterium; assembly: GCA_020025015.1. Classification (GTDB taxonomy): domain Bacteria; phylum Bacillota_I; class Bacilli_A; order Acholeplasmatales; family Anaeroplasmataceae; genus CALUXS01. Next base: position 28,855 of record JAHHSV010000008.1, on the reverse strand, counting down.
TACAATTAAAGTGAAAATGTTAGGAAACATTGGGAAAACAGTAGAAAAAATAAATGTTTTTCTACACTAAGAATTAAATATGGTTATTTTCGCCTTTTTATCGTAAAAGCACTTTTAAAATTATCGCTAAAATGCTATAATACTAAATGAAAATTTATAGAAAGGTTACTTGGAAAAATGAACAAGAAATATGAGCCATTATTTACCCCTTGGAAAATAAGAGATTGCGAAATTAAAAATAGAATTGTTCAGACTTCTATGGGTGGCACTTCAATCTTTGGATGGATGGAGCCAAACCACTTCGATGAGGAAGCCGCTAATTTCTTATTAGAGAGAGCTAAAAATAATGTTGGTCTAATTTTACCGGGTATTGCCCCTATAAAAAATCCATTTATGGGACAATGGTTATATAAGGGTGAAGGTAAATTTAGAAAGTTAAAAGTATTTATGGATGAATTCCATAAAACTGGTAGTAAGATGTTTGTTCAATTGACTGCAGGCTTCGGTCGTTCAATGGCTGTATCTGAGTTAATGGAAAAAATTGCTACTAATAAAGTACTTAAGGTATTAGCAAAGCCTTTTATGGATGTTGATTATTTATGTGCTTCATCATCACCTAACCCTAACCGTTGGTCTGATGAAATTAAGACTAGACAAATGACATTAGAAGAAATCGATGATATGATTTATGCCTTTGCTAAAACTGCAAAACTATGTAAGGATGCTGGTGTTGATGGTATAGAGGTTCATGCTGTACATGAGGGCTATTTATTAGACCAATTTACAATGAAGTATACCAACCAAAGAACTGACCAATATGGTGGTTCTTTTGAAAATAGATATCGTTTACCAGTAGAAATAGTTAAGGCTATTAAAAAAGAATGTGGAGAGGACTACCCAGTTTCACTAAGATATTCAGTAGTATCTAAGACTAAGGGCTTCCGTATGGGTGCTCTACCTGGTGAAGAATATGTTGAGGTTGGTCGTGACATGGAAGAGTCAGAGCGTGCTGCAAAGTACTTACAGGATGCTGGCTATGATATGTTAAACTGTGATAACGGAACATATGATGCGTGGTATTGGGCTCACCCACCAGGATATATGCCTGAAAACTGTAACCTAGACGATGTTGCACACATTAAGAAATTCGTTGATATTCCAGTTGTTTGTGCTGGTAAGATGACACCAGATGTTGCTGCTGAAGCAATCGCAAATAATGAAATTGATGGTATGGGTGTTGCACGTCAATTCTTAGCTGACCCTGAATGGGTAACTAAGCTAATGGAAGACCGTATGGATGACATTAGACCATGTATCCATTGCCATAATGGATGCTTCAATATGGGTCACCATAAGGGAATTGGTAATGACCAAGACTTAAAGGATACTATGGGTATGGCTCGTTGTGCAATTAATCCTCGCACAATGCAAACTCGTAAATATAAGATTGTACCGACGACAAGCCCTAAGAATGTTGCCATTGTTGGTGCTGGTATTGGTGGTATGGAAGCTGCTATTGTTTTAACAAAGCGTGGACATAAGGTTACAATTTATGAAAAATCTGACCGTTTAGGTGGTATTTTCAATGAGGCTGCTGCACCATCATTCAAGACTGCTGATAGAGCATTATTAAAGTGGTATGCAAAGCAAATTAAGGATTTAGGAATCAATGTTGAATTCAACCATGAGGTTAAATCATACAATGAATTAAAGGCTGACGAAATTATCGTTGCTACAGGTTCAACTGCAAATATCCCACCTATTAAGGGCGTAGATCATGCTATTGAAGCTTGTGAATACCTATCAGATAAATCTAAAGCTGGTGACAAGGTTGCTATCATTGGTGGTGGTTTAACAGGCTGTGAAATCGCCTTAGATTTATTATTACAAGGCAAGAAGGTTGCTGTAATTGAGATGCAAAATGACTTAGTTGGTGCTAAGGGTGTATGTTTAGCGAACTCTTCATACTTAAGAGAAGCTTTACCTTACATGGGCGCCGATATTCGTTTAGAGACTCAAGTTGTTGCAATCGAAGAGGATGGCGTAATCGTTCGAGGTAATGATGGTAAGGAAGATAAGATTACAGCTGATACTACTATCGTATCAATTGGTTATAGACCTAACCCATTATTAAATGAACAATTAAAGGCTAAATTACAAGCTGGCTTAGCTAAGGCTAAAGCAAAGCATAAGAGACCGGGCAAGATTTTAAAGGGTGACTATGGTACATTACACTTTGTTGGTGATGCTGACAAGGTTGGTAACCTACGTACAGTTATTTGGCGTGCTTGGGACGTTGCAATGAAAATTTAGCTAATAATTAGAGCTAATCAAATTGGTTAGCTCTTTTTTCATACAAAAATTGGTTAGCTTTTTTATGTTGTAATAATCATATCATCGTGATAAAATTATCTAAATACTTATTTTTTAAGGGGTGATAATATGAGGCTAAATAAGCGACAATTATTTTTAATTGGCTTCATGCTTTTTTCATTATTCTTTGGAGCGGGAAACTTAATTTTTCCACCATTTTTAGGCGCTAATGCTGCAGAAAATATGCCGCTAGCCTTGTTTGGCTTTTTGGTGACAGCAGTATTTTTACCAGTCCTTGGTGTTATAATTATTGCGAAATTTAATGGCTTAGAAAAGCTTTCTAGCAAGGTCAATAAATACTTTGCTCCAATATTTACCTTTGTAATTTTATTATCAATTGGACCAGGTCTTGGCATTCCACGTGCTGCATCTGTGCCTTTTGAAATGGCTATTCAGCCTTATTTGAGTGAGGATTTAAATCCTAAGCTATTTATGCTTTTATATTCTGCAATCTTTTTTGCAATTGCTCTATGGCTATCCTTAAATCCTAAAAAGTTAGTTAGCAGAATAGGTACAATTTTAACTCCATCGTTATTAATTCTTTTAGTAACCTTATTCATAAGCTTTTTGATTAAAGGCGAATCTGTTATGACCTTACCTACGCCAATTTATGAAACTCATACATTTTTTCAAGGCTTTAATGATGGATATCAAACAATGGATACTATTGCAGCCTTGAACTTTGGTTTAGTTATTTCTAATACCTTGGTTGGTATGGGGATAAGAGAAAATAGGAAGATTGTTAATTATACTATTACAACTGGTATTTTTGCGGGTATTATTTTATCGATTATTTATATAATGCTAGCATTTATTGGCTCAAAAACAGCTGGTATTTATCAGGGCTGTGACAATGGAGCGGTTATTTTACGTGGTGTTACTCATTCATTATTTGGAGATTTTGGTGCGATTTTTATCGCTTTGGTTTTCACCTTAGCTTGCTTGACAACCTGTGTTGGCCTAATCACCTCAATTAGTAATTTTTTTCAAGAAAAGCTACCGAAGGTTCATTATAAATGGTGGGTTTTAATTATTACCCTAGGCTCATTTGGTATTTGTAATTTAGGCTTAAATCAAATCCTTGAGATTTCAATTCCTGTTTTAAATGCTATTTATCCTATGAGTATTGTTTTAATATTATTGGGAACCTTTGATTTCTTATATAAGGACAATAAATTTATATATCCTATAACTATCTTCTCAACAGGCGTAATTAGTATTATGTTTGCGATTGATCAATCCTTAGGCTTTAAAACAGGCGGCTTCCATGAGGGAATGAGCTATTTATGGGGCTACAAAATTGGCTTTGGTTGGGTAATTATTGCTGCTATTGCGATTATAATTAGCATAATTTTAGGTTTATTGTTTAAGAAAAAGAGTAAACCGGAAGATTTAATAGAACTTAACGAGTAGATAAGCATATTATCTACTTTTTTTGTGTGCTAAACTTTTAATTTTTATGGTTTTTTGGTATAATTAATTGGGTGATTAATTATGGATAATATTTGCTGTAATAAATTTATAGAGCTTATAAAAAAAGACTATCCTACCAAGGAAGCCTTACAAACTGAAATTATAAACCTAGAGGCAATTTTAGCTCTTCCTAAGGGCACTGAGCACTTCATGAGTGATATTCACGGTGAGTATGAGGCCTTCAAACATATGGTTAATAATTGTAGTGGGGTCATTCGTGAAAAAATCGATTTGATTTTTCCTGATATGCCAGAAAGTGCTAAAGATAATTTTTGTTCACTAATTTATTATCCGGAAGAAAAGCTTAAGCTTTTAAAAAGCCAAAATCGCGTTAACAATGAATGGTATTTACAAACTATAACAAACTTAGTTAATTTGACTTCCTTTATTTCTTCGAAATACACTAAATCTAAGGTAAAAAAAGCAATAAATCCCCATTTTAGATATATCATTGATGAATTATTACATAGTAAGGACAATGTTGAGACAAATATTAAAAAATACTATGATAACATTTTACATGCTATTTTAGATGTTGGCGCTGCTGATAGTATTGTTTTAGAATTAACTCGTTTAATTAAAAATCTAGCAGTAGATTACCTACATTTAGCTGGAGATATCTATGATAGAGGAGCTGATCCTGATAAAATTGTTGATTTACTAATGACTCACCATGCAGTTGATATTGAGTGGGGAAATCACGATGTTCTATGGATTGGTGCTGCCTGTGGTATTCCTGTTTGTGTTTTCACAGCATTATACAATAACCTAAAGTATAGCAACCTACATTTAATTGAAAATTCCTATGGTATTAGTATTCGTAAGCTAATAAACTATACTAACAGCTTATATGGAAATCGAAAGAATCTAACGGATATTGTTAAAACAACCTTGATTCTTTTATTAAAGCTAGAGGGTAATATTATTAAACGTAACCCTGAATTTGGTTTAAATGAAAGATTAGTTTTAAATAATATTGATTTTGAAAAGAAGGTTTATGTTTTAAATGGTAAGGAATATGATTTAAAGGATGCAAACATTAAGGGAATTAATCCTTTAGACCCATATGAAATAACACCAGAGGAGCAAAAATTAATTAACCGCCTATGTGAAGATTTTAAGACAAGCATTCGCTTACAATCACATATTAAATTTATTATCGATAAGGGCTGTGTTTATAAGAAATTTAATGGTAATTTAATTTATCATGGTTGTATTCCTGTAACAGAGGGTGGTAAATTTAAAAAGGTAGATATGCTTGGCCAAAAATTATCAGGTAAGGCTTACTTTGATGCTATCGATGAATTAATTAGAAAAAATTACTATGGTCAGCCTTCTGAAAAAGAAAGAGACTATATGTATTATTTGTGGGGTGGCTATGATTCACCTTTTACAGGCCGTATTTATAAGACCTTTGAAATATATTTTTTAAAGGATAAGAGCCTAAAGGCTGAGCCTCGTAACCCATATTATGAATTTAGAAATAGCGTTGAGGTTTGCGATATGATTATGAAGGAATTTGGAGTAGACCCAGCGCATGGTCATATTATAAATGGACATTTACCAGTTAAGGTTAAAAATGGTGAAAAGCCTATTATGGCAGATGGTAAGCTAATCATCATTGATGGTGGCTTTTGTAAGGCCTACCATGAAAAAACTGGTATTGCAGGCTACACCTTAATTGCTAATTCTCATGGTTTAAGAATGAAGGCACATAGTGAATTTTCATCTAAGGAAGAGGTAGTGACTGAGAACAAGGATATTATTTCTGATTCAACAATTATTGAAACTTCAGAAACTCGTATTCATGTTCGCGATACCGATAATGGTAAAAATATTGAGGAAACTGTTAAGGTCTTAAAAATGGCCTTAAATACATATTAAAATTCAAAAAAGAGGAGAAAAAGAGCATGAAAAGATTAATCAGTGCCGCAGCAAGTGATGTTGCAAAAATGACAAGAGAGGATTTAAAACAAGCTATAGTTGCTTCTGAAGGACGTTGCATTATGTCTGAAACCATCGTTGCTTATGATACAGTTTTAAGAGATATTTCTAATCCTGAGGTAGCTAAGGCTAGCGGAGCTGATATGGTATTATTAAACTTTTTTGATACATTATATCCTACAATTGTAGGCTTACCAAAGGTTAAAAATCCAGTCAAGCTTTTAAAGTCATATATTGGTATTCCAGTTGGTTGTAATCTAGAGCCAGTTGATATGAATAGAGCTATGCTTGAGGATAGAATTTCAATTAATAAGGGACGTCAGGCTACAGTTGAATCTTTTGAGGCGGCCGAAAAATTGGGATTAGATTATATTTGCTTAACAGGTAATCCAGGTGTTGGTGTTTCTAATCAATGTATTTTAGATGCTATTAAAGTTTGCCGTGAGCATTTTAATGGGTTAATCATTGCTGGTAAGATGCATGGGGCTGGTGTTAAGGAAAAGACTTTTGATTTAGATTTAATTACTAAGTTTATCGATGCTGGAGCTGATATCATTTTAATGCCTGCTGTAAATACAGTACCCGGTGTATCAGAGAAGGATATGCGTGAAGCTGTTAATTTAATCCATAGCAAGGGGGCTTTAGCCTTAGCTTCAATCGGTACTAGCCAAGAGAGTGCTGATGTTGACACCTTAAGAACAATCGCTTTAACTAGCAAGCGTTGTGGAATTGATATTCACCACATTGGTGATGTTGGCTTTAGTGGCGTATCATTCCCCGAAAACATCATGGCTTATGGTACAGCCATTAAAGGTAGATTCCATGTTTACCATCGTATGGCTCAATCTATAAGACGATAATTAAAGAAAGTTTTTAGTAACGAGCTTTCTATTTATAATTTAAGTAGAAAGCTTTTTGTTTGGAGGTAAAAAATGAAACAATATTTAGACTTATGCAGGTTTATTTTAGAAAATGGACATACCAAAGATGATAGAACTCATACTGGTACTATTTCAGTCTTCGGCTATCAAATGCATTTTGATTTAAATGAAGGCTTTCCATTATTGACAACTAAAAAGGTTCACCTAAAAAGTATAATTCATGAGTTATTATGGTTTATTAGTGGCGATACAAATATTAAATATTTATGTGATAATGGAGTAAGAATATGGAATGATTGGCCATATGCGAAATATAAGGACTCACCTGATTATAAAGGCGAAACAATTGAAGAGTTTGCTGAAAAAATCAAAAAGGATGTTGATTTCGCTCGTAAATGGGGTGAGCTAGGCCCTGTTTATGGCAAGCAATGGCGTAATTTTAATGGAGTAGATCAGTTAACTAAGCTGATTCAACAAATTAAAACAAATCCAAACAGTAGACGATTAATTATCTCGGCATGGAATCCAGCAGAGGTAGATGAGATGGCCCTACCACCATGTCATTCATTCATGCAATTTTACGTTTGTGACAATAAATTATCCTGTCAGCTATATCAAAGAAGTGGTGATGTTTTCTTGGGTATTCCTTTTAATATCGCTTCATATAGCTTATTTACTATGATGATTGCTCAGGTTTGTGGCTTGGGCTTAGGTGAATTTGTCCATACAATTGGTGATGCACATATTTATTTAAATCATTTAGATCAGGTTAATTTACAGCTTACAAGAACACCTCGTAAGCTACCAAAAATGAAAATCAATCCTAATGTAAAGTCGATTTTTGATTTTAAATATGAGGACTTTACATTAGAGGATTATGATTCATATCCTGCAATTAAAGGAGCTGTTGCAGTATGATTTCCTTAATTTGGGCGATGACAAAGGATCGATTAGTAGGCAAGGATAATTTAATTCCTTGGCATATTAAGGAAGATCTTTTATATTTTAAAGAAAAAACACAGGGTAAGACTGTTTTAATGGGTGAGGCTACCTACTATAGCTTAAAGGGATATTACAAAAATAGACCTTTACCATATGGAAAAATTTATGTTGCTTCTTTAAGCAATATAGAATTAGAGGATGCAACTATTATAAATGACTTAAAGTCATTTTTAGAAAATATTAAAGAAGATATAATGGTTATCGGCGGCAAAACAATTTATGAATTAAGTATGCCTTATGCAGATTACCTATATATTACGCTAGTTAAAGGGGAATATATAGGTAATATATATTTAAAGCCAATTGACTTTACTAAGTTTGAATTAGAAAGCAAAAGGGAAAGTCAAGAATGTGACTATTATGTTCTAAAGAAAAAGGTGGAAGAATGCTAATAATTATTTACATGTTAATAGTATTTGGTTTAACGAGCTATGCTTATAGCTTGCTAGCTCTTGGTAGCGCTTGGTATTGGTTTTTATACTTGTTTTTAGGCGCTTTAACTGGAATTCTAGCCTTGATTCCTTTAGCTCTTATCATCTTACTAATTTTTAAATTATTACCATACAACAATAAATTTAAGCACCGATTAGCTTGGGTAGTTTTAGATTTTATAACTCGCTATTTATTCCACATCAAGCTTGAGGTAGAAGGTCTTGAAAATATTCCTAATGAAACCTTTGTTGTTTATAGTAATCATAAGAGTGATTTAGATGTGCTTATTCTTTATGTTGTCTATAAGCGTATTATGAGTGCAGTAGCAAAGGATGATTTATATAAAATTCCTTTATTACATTCAATTATGGACTGGTTCAAGGTTGTACCTTTAAATAGACGTGATGATAGACAGGGTGTGAAAGATTTAATTAAAGCTATGAAGCAGGTAGAATCTGGCTATAATATGCTTATTTTTCCTGAAGGTGGTATTAAATCTCGTGAGATTGAAACAATGATTGGCTTTAAGGCTGGTAGCTTTAAGCTAGCGATGAAGCCAGGTGCAACAATTTCTCCTGTTAGTATTGTTGGCTCTAGCCAGCTTTCAAAGCATTCTCCATTAATCCATAGAACAAAGGTTCATGTTTTAATCCATAAGCCTATAACTAAGGAAATGTATGAGGGTAAAAATACATTTGACTTAGGCGAAGAGGTAATGCATATAATAGATAATGGAGTAACAGATAATATTCTTTAGGAGGTATTCTATGAATATTAATCATTTAAATTTTTTGGTTTTAACCCCAATATATATTTTGCTAGTTGTTTTAGGCAGTAGTCTATTGGTTTTGTTTATTTGCTTTTTCATTTATTTATATTATCGACATATAAAAATGAAGAAAAATATTTTAGAGCTTTTAGCAACAATTACCAAAGAAAATAAAATAATTAATTATAAGCTTCGCTGGGTTAAAAGAAAACCATATGATATTTATTATGAAACCTTAACCCATATTTATAATATAAGAGTTTTACCTAACTACAAGCATAAAGAACTATTTTTAGAGAGTAAAACCAAGTGGGTGATGGTAAATCATATCGACGAAAAAAAGCATCAAGATGCTAAAATAAAGGATTTCATTAATTATATTCCAGAACAACAAGGTAAAAAGGATATAATTAAAATTGTATTAATTTACCCGAATGCCAAAGCAATAATAAGCTTTATTAATCAGTGTGAGTTAAATTTCGTTTATGATGATAAAGAAATTTATGGTGTAAAGGTAATTACTTACGAAAATCTTTATAATAGACATAGTATTATTGAAGGTAGATAGTATGAATTTTACAGATAAAACATTAGAATATGATAAGGTTTTAGTGAATGTTAGCGATTATTGTCGTAATAAATATTCAAAAAATTTAATAATGAGCTTAAGACCTAGTACTGATATTGAGGTTGTTAATACGCTATTAGATGAAACCGAAGAAGCTCGTACTGTTTTTTATCGTTTAGGTGAATTACCTATTGAGCCTCTAGATGATGTAAAAAAGTATTTGGATTTAGCCTCGAAGGGTTCAATTTTAGAACCAATTCATTTTCTAGATATCCTAGCATTAATTAATTCTAGTAATAATTTAAAAAAATTTTTTGAGGATTTAAAGACATCAGGAGATATCAAGACTCCAGTAATGACTAAAATTAGTGAGGGTTTATTTGATTTATATCGTTTAAAGGCAACTATTAATCTAGCAATCAGTAAGGATGGTAAAATTCTTGATGGTGCTAGTAAGGACTTATTCCAAATTAGACGTAAGATAAGTCAAACGGAAAATCGTATTCGAACTGGCTTAAATCAAATTATGCAGCGGGAAAATAGTAAGCTTAATGATTTATTGATTGTAATAAGAAATAATCGTATGTGCTTGCCAGTTAAGATTGAATATAAAAATTCCTTTCCTGGTATTGTCCATGATATTAGCCAATCTAATACAACCTGTTATATTGAGCCTAATTCAATAATACCTTTGGCTAATGATTTAGAAGAATTATTTCGACAAGAGGAAAAGGAAATTAAAATAATCTTAGAGAATTTAAGCCTTTTAGTAAGTGCAAATTATGAAGAGCTAATTAATAATCTTGAAATTATTGCTTATCTAGATGCTATAACTGCTAAAGCTAAGTATAGTAAGGAAAATAGCTATAGACCAGAAATTACTAGTCAAAAGCGATTTAATATTGATTCAGGTAAGCATCCTTTAATTGATTCTTCAAAGGTTGTACCTATTAGCATTAAAATGCTGGAAAATACGAGCACAATTATTATAACAGGACCTAATACAGGTGGTAAGACGGTTTCCTTAAAGACAGTTGGTTTGCTTCATATGCTAGTTCAGTCAGGTATCTTTGCTGATGCGAAAAAATCATCAGTATTTCACGTGTTTGATCATATTTTAGCTGATATTGGTGATGAGCAATCAATTGAGGAATCACTATCAACCTTCTCAAGCCATATTACTAAAATCATTAATATTTTAGCTGAGGATTTAAGCAATTCCTTAATATTATTAGATGAGCTTGGTAGTGGTACTGATCCTAAGGAAGGAAGTAGCCTTGCCTTAGCAATAATTGAGGAATTAATTAAACGTGGTAGTAAGGCAATAATTACTACCCACTATACAGATTTGAAGAATTATGCTTATAATCATGAGGGAATAGTTAATGCATCAGTTGAGTTTAATCCTAATACACTTAAGCCAACCTATCGTTTATTGCTTGGTGTACCAGGTGCAAGTAATGCCTTATTAATTGCGAAAAATCTAGGCTTAAGCGATGAAATAATTGAAAATAGCAAATTTTTATTGGCTCATAATAAGGATAACAAGGAAATTCTTGATTATGAAAAGAAAATGTCAGAGCTTAAGTATAAGGAAGATGAGGTTGCTTCCTTAAAGGAAAGCATACTTAAGATGCAAGAAGATATTAAGAAGGAAAAGCAAAATCTTGAGTCAAAAAGAGAATTCCTATTACAAAAGGCTAGAAGAGATGCGGAAAATATTTTATTAAAGGCGCGTAAGGATAGTGAGGCCTTATTAGCTGAAATTAAGGAGCTATCTAAAAATACGGAAATTAAATCTCATGAGCTAGCTAAGCTAAAGCATGAGGCTAACACCCTTGAGGTAAGTGATAAGGAAGTAATTGATAATAGCCAACTTGCCGTAGGCGATTTTGTTATGATTAAGTCTTATAATCAAATCGGTACTATTAAGCTTATCAAGAAAAACAGCTATCAGGTTAATTTTGGTCAGTTTACTATGGACTTTAAGCGTAAGGATTTAGTAAAAACCGAAAAGCCTAAGACTATAAAGATTGAACCTAAGGTTAAGGCTAGTGGCTATAATAGTGTAGCTGGCGCTAGCATGAGCCTTGATTTACGTGGTAAGCGTTATGAAGAGGTTGAAAATTTAGTAGAAGAATTTTTAGATAAGGCTTGCCTTGCTAACTATGAGAAGGTTAGCATTATTCATGGCTTTGGTACAGGTGTTGTTCGTAAGCGCGTTTGGGAGGTTTTAAAGAACCTACCTTCCGTTAAAAGCTATCGCTATGGTAAGGAAGGCGAGGGCTTAAATGGCTGTACAGTGGTGGAATTAAAATGAGATATCTATTTATTTTACCATTTTCAACTAAATTACCTGAAATTAAGGAAAATGAGATTTTAGTAGGTGTTGATCGTGGGGCCTTAATAGCCTTAAAAAATGGCTATAGCCTAGATTACGCTATTGGTGATTTTGATTCAGTTACTGCTGAGGAAAGGAAATTTATTGCTAGTAAGGCTAAAAATTATCTTAAGCTAAATTGTGATAAGGATTTAACTGATACTGAGTATGCAATAAATTGTTTTAAGGATGCAGATGAAATTTTAATTTATGGTGGTATTGCCGGTAAAAGAATTGATCATTTATATGCAAATATCAATTTATGCTTAAAGTATCCTAATGTTACATTTATTGATGAAGCAACTAAAATAATGGCAATACCAAAATATATTAGCTTAAATGAGGATTATTATTACTATAGCTTCTTTGCTAGTGAAAATAGTATTATAAGCTTAAAGGGCTTTAAATATGAATTAGAGGATTATAAATTTAATCATTGTGATAATTTATGCATCTCTAATGAGGCTGCATCAAGTAACCCAATAGTAAGATTTAAGGGTGAAGGAATAATGATAATGACAGTTTTTGACAGTGAAAAGGAGTAATAGCTCCTAGAATATGCTATAATAAAGGACGGTGAGGGTTTTTGTTAGATGTTATACACGTTGCTAAAAAAATTGAACATAAGCAAATACTTGAAGACTGTAATTTTCGAGTAAAGCCCAATACGATTTTTGGAATAGTTGGTATTAATGGTGTAGGTAAATCAACCCTATTAAAGCTTTGCTGTGGGGTTTTAAAACCAGACAAGGGTGAAATTTTTGTTGGAACTGAAACTGTTTTTGATAATATTAGTGCAAAACAAAATTTATTATTTATCCCTGATGATCCCTACCTAGAGCTAGCTTCAACTGTTGAATCAGTTATGGATTTTTATTATGCCTTTTATGAATTGGATAAAAAGTACTTTAATTATATAATTAAGCGCTTTGAGCTAAATCCTAAGGAAAGGGTAATAAAGCTAAGCAAGGGTAAGAAAAAAAGATTGTATCTTTCTATCGCTTTGAGTATTGCTCCTAAGCTATTATTTTTAGACGAAACCTTTGATGGGGTCGATCCCTTTGCTAAAAATATTTTTAAAGAAGAAATTAAAGAGCTTATGAAAAGAAAGGATATGACAGTTATCTTAACTAGTCACTCAGTTAAGGAGCTTGTTGATATTTCTGACAATATTGGTTATCTTACCAAGGGAAAGATGATTATGTTAGGCGATGAATTGTACTATGATGATCCGATTTATCGAGTTTTAGTTGTTAGGGAAAAATTCAAAGCTATTCCAGGCTTAAATATTTTGAATAAGATCGTCCAAGAGAATTATTATATGATTGATGTGCATAATAAAAAAGAAGATATTCTGCAAGCTTTCAAGGATACTGATAATTTAATATCTACTGATTTAGTCCCATTTAATGATTGGATAATTTATCAAATGGAGGATCTATCATGAACATAAGCTATTTAAAATACATATTTAAAAAGTATAAGACTATTTATTTACTATTGAACCTAGTTTATTTAACAAGCTTTAGTATTCTATTAGCCTTCGTTAGAAATGATAATGCGTATATGCTTAAAAATTTAATTTACATTCCAGCCGCATTATTGATTTTTATTGGTTATGTTGTACCAGTTTTAGACTACCACGTTTATTTTGAAAAGAATTCTTCCAATGTAATATTTAGCTTGCCAGATCGTAGGGCTAATATTTATAGAACCTCTTTATATTTTCATTTAGTAATTAATATGCTAATATTTAGTTTAACCTATATCATTGGTATTTTAATATTAATGATTAATGGCTTAGATTTGGTTTATGGACACTTATTTTCCTTTATGGGCTATGCTTTACTAATATTTATTGGAGTATATTTTTTAAGCTCATTTATAACAAGCAAGTGCTCTAATATTTATGATGCAGTAATTATTAATGTGATTTATTTAATTTTACCGGCGATATTTATTTTTACAATGTATGTAGCATTTAATTATAAGTCGGTTGAGTGGTCAAAAATAAGCTATATTGGAGCAATCCAAAAGGCTTGTAAATTTTTCCCTCAGGTTGCGATAACGAATGTCAATTCTAACTACTATGACTGGTATGTACCAGTTACGATGGCTGGCATTGGCGTTTTCCTACATTTTTTAGCAGTTAAGGATAACGTAAGCTTTCAGCCTGAAGATATTGGAGATTTATCTAAGAGCTGGTGGGGATATAAAACATTAATTCCACTCTTATTATTAGCAGTATTTTTAAATACTAATTGGTCAATCGGAATAATAAGCTTTTTCGTGTTGACGGTTACAATTTTAATGTATATTATTTATACATTATTAAACAAAAAAAAGAAAATAAGGTATTACGAGCTAATATTAATATTAGTGATATACTTTATTGCTAATATCCTAGTACTAATTTTCTAAATAAGGATGTGATTCAGTGAAGGCGGTAATTTTAATTCATGGCTTTTGTACAAATGAGCTTGATTTTGGGCCGATTGTTCCAGAATTAGAAAAAATCTATGATAGGGTTTATTTATATATAATACCTGGTCATCAAATTCCTCCTAAATATAGTGAGTTCAAGGTTAAACCAACATTTGAAAATTTATTAGCAGCTTATGATAAATTAGAAGCAGAATATGATACAATAGATTGCATTGGCTTTTCTATGGGTGGCGCCTTAGCTACTTACTTACAAAGTGTAAAGAAAATTCATCGTTTAGTTTTATTGTCTCCAGCAAATAAATATTTGAATTTTAATTTATTTAGTAATAGAATCAAATACAAAACAGAGTGTTATGCTATTTTAAAAAAGGCTAAAAATAATCAGGAAGAGCTTTATGAGCGGGTTGCTAATAAATTAAAGAATCTAAACGAAGATGACATTAAGGCGGTAAAGCTTGGCTTAAAGGAATTACTCCCTCACTATACTATAAGAAATGTTAGTACCTTTGCTTCAGTTATTAATAGGTGCAATAAGGAGCTAATTAATATTAATCCACCTACTCTTATAATTTGGGGTAAGCTTGATCAATTAGTGCCACAGGCATCAATTGAATATTTAGAATCAATTGCGGTTAATACTTGTAAGATTGTAATAATGGATGGCTTAAGCCACTTAATGCTTAGAAGTAGTAAAGCAGAGAAGATAATGAAAATAGTTTTAAAATTTTTGAAGGAAGAAGAATAAAAATGAAAACTGAACACGAAAAGAAAGAAAATATGATTACAGCAAGAAGACAAAATAGAATTACAGCCCTAGAGCTTTTATATGAAATTGAAATGTCAGGCAAAACCTTAGATGAGGCCTTAAAAAGCAAGGATGATGTATCTAAAATTAATGAAACTGTATTAGAATACGTTAATAAGGTTTTAGATTCTAATTTAGAGATTACTGGTTTAATTGAAGAAAATTTAACTAATTATCGCTTAAGCCGCTTAAATACCTTAGATGTTATTATCTTAAAGGGTGCAGTAGCAGAAATGCTAATTGATAGGATTCCTCATCCAATTGTAATTGACGAGGCCTTAGAAATTGCTAAGATTTATACTCAAGGCGATGATTACAATTCAGTTAAAATTATTAATAGTGTTTTAGATAAGGTTTCAAAGGTATTAAAAAAATAATTGATAGGTGGGATTAGTTCATGGAAGAAAAATATTTAACAGTTAGTGCTTTAACTCGCTATATTAAATATAAGTTTGATTATGATACTAATTTAAAGGAAGTTCTTATAGAAGGGGAAATTTCTAATTTTAAGCATCACTCACGTGGTCATTTTTACTTTACCCTAAAGGATGAAGCAAGCCAGATTGGCTGTATGATGTTTGCAGCCTATGCTAGAAATGTTAAATTTTTCCCAAAGGATGGCGATAAGGTTTATCTTAAGGGCTATGTAACAGTTTATGAGCAGGGCGGTTACTATCAGTTAGTTGTACTAGAAATGAAAAATTCTGGTATTGGTGATTTATATTTAGAATTTGAAAGGCTAAACAAGGAGCTTAAGGAATTAGGTTATTATGATCAAGCTCATAAAAAGCCAATTCCTCGTTTCCCCAAGGCAATTGGGGTTATAACATCACCTACAGGAGCAGTTATTAGGGATATAATTAATACAATACGTAGAAGATATCCTTTTTTAAAATTGATTTTATATCCTACTCTTGTGCAAGGAAATGATGCTAAAAACGATATAGTTAGAAGCATTAAAAGGTGTAATGCTGATGCCTTAGTTGATGTTATAATCTTAGGCCGTGGTGGCGGATCCTTAGAGGATTTATGGCCATTTAATGAAAGAATAGTAGCGGATGCTATTTATGATTCAAAGCTACCAATTATCAGTGCTGTTGGTCATGAGACGGATTTTACAATTAGTGATTTTGTCGCTGATTTAAGAGCGGCTACCCCGACTGCGGCAGCTGAGCTTGCTACGCCCTCAGTTATAGAGTTAACTAAAGAGGTTGACTTTTTAAAGAATAGCCTAATAAGGCTTAATACAGTTAGATTTAATGAGCTTAAGTTTAAATTATCAAATCTTGAACGCTTAGTTGATAGCTATAATCCAATGAATAAGCTTAAGGAAAAAAGAAGATATATTGATAATTACAAAAAGAATTTGAATTTGCTTATACAAAATAAAATAGATTTAAATCGTAGTAAATATGAATCATTAGCTAAGGCTTTATCAGCCTTAAGCCCGGTTAAGGTAATGGAACGTGGCTATGCGATTGTTAAGCAGGATAATAAGGCAATTAAATCAATTAAGCAAATTAATAAGGGCGAAGAATTAGAAACCATTATGAATGATGGTAAAATAATTAGTGTTGTCAAGGAGGTTTATGATGGAAAATAATAATATGAGCTTTGAAGCTGCTTTAAAAGAATTAGAAGCAATTGTAAAAGAATTAGAAAATAAAGAAATTCCATTAGAAAAATCTGTAGACTTATATGCAAAGGGATTAGAATATAGTCAGCTATGCTATAAGCTTTTAAACCAAAGTGAGAAATTAATTTTAGAGAAAATGACGGAAAATGGTCTAGAAAAATTAGAAGAAGATAGGTGATTTTATGTTTGATATTAATCAAATTAAAAATCCTGAGTTTATTAAGGATTTGACCTATAAGGAAAAGCTAATTTTAGCTGAGGATATACGTAAGTTTTTAATTGAGAGTGTAAGTAAAACTGGTGGTCATTTATCTAGTAATTTAGGTATCGTTGAATTAATGATAGCTTTGTACGATGTCTTTGATTATAAGAATGATGAGTTTTTATTTGATGTAGGTCATCAATCCTATATTCATAAAATTTTTACTGGTCGTGCTCAGGAATTTGATACGCTTAGAAAATATAAGGGTTTATCAGGCTACATTAATCGTAAGGAATCTCCTTATGATATTTGGGAAAGCGGTCATTCATCAACTACAATTAGCGCGATGGCAGGCTTACTTTTAGCTAATGGTAAAAATAGTAAGAAGCATGTTGTATCAATTATCGGTGATTCCTCAATTATGAATGGAGTAAGCCTTGAGGGCCTAAATTATTTAGGTGGTCTTAAGGAATATCATCCAATAATTATTTTTAACGATAATAAGATGGGAATCAGTAAAAGTGTTGGTGCTTTAGCAAAGGTTTTTGGAAGATTACGTAATAAAAAGCTACTTATTAAATTAAAAAAGTTTTTAAATGCTGCCTTACCTAAGGCAATGGTTAATAATTTTCATCAGGTTAAGCGAGGAATTAAGGGCTTTATTCAACGAGATAATATTTTTGAGGATTTAGGCTTTGACTATTATGGTCCAATTGATGGTCATGATCTAAAGGCAGTAACTAAGGCCTTAGATCGAGTTAAGGATGTAGAGGGTCCGGTTATTATCCATGTTTTAACGAAAAAGGGGAAGGGCTATAAATATGCCGAAGAGGATGATCTTGGAAATTTCCATGGTGTAGGTCCCTTTGATATTGAAACAGGTAAGCCATTACAGGCGCCAGTTTTAAATAAGCATAGCTATAGTGAAATAGTTACAGAATCCTTATGTAAGTTAAGAGAAAAGGAAAGCTTTTATGTTATAACTCCAGCGATGAAGGTAGGCGCTAAGCTTGATAAGTTTGCCTTAAGATATCCTGAAAGCTTTATTGATGTTGGTATAGCTGAGGAGCATGCGACAGTTATGTCAGCAGGCTTGACCTTAGGTGGTAAAAAGGTTGTGCTTTTAATGTATTCAACCTTTAGCCAAAGAGCATATGACTTTTTCTTAAATGATATTTGTCGGCAAAATTTACCGGTTGTCATTGGCTTAGATAGAGCGGGTGTTGTTGGTGCTGATGGGCCAACCCACCAGGGGATTTATGATGTGGCAATGTTTTCATCAATGCCTAATGTCAAAATCCTAATGCCAAGAGATGCCAACGAGGTAATGGGCTTATTTAATACAGCCTTAAGGTGTGATACACCAGTTGTTATTAGATATCCTCGTGCTTCTGAGATTGTTGATTTTAATGCCTTTTCCTTAACTGAAACACCTTTTGCCTGGGAAATAATTAAAGATGGTAAAAAAGGAATTGTTTTAAGCTATGGAAATAATTTAGATAGAATATTAAAGCTAATTGAAGATAACAACCTAGATTTAATGCTAGTTAATGCTAGATTAATTAAGCCATTAGATTATAAGATGCTTAGCTATTTAGAAAGCTTAAATTTACCTTACTTAGTTATTGAAGAGGTAGTTGAAAGTGGTTCTTTATATGCAAGCCTAAGAGAAAACACTAAGCATAAGGTAAGCCATATTAACTTTGATGTTAATACTATCTTACCTCATGGTAGCATTAAAGAGGTCTTAGATGATTATGGCTTTTCAGATGAAGATTTTTTAAGGGAAATGAAAAAATTATATGAGAATTGATTTATATTTAGTAGAAAATAATTTTTTTGAATCAAGAACTCAAGCTAAACGAGCTTTAACTGAAGGGGCTATTTTAGTTGATGGTAAGACTGTTACTAAGGGCTCACTTGAGGTTAATGGTAGCGAAAAGATTGAAGTAATTAAAAATGTTTTACCCTATGTTAGCCAGGGAGGCTTAAAGCTTGAAGGAGCAATAGCTGATTTTAAGCTAGACTTTACCGGTAAGGTTATCCTAGATATAGGAGCCTCAACTGGTGGCTTTACTGATTGTAGCCTAAAGCATGGTGCAAGCTTTGTTTATGCCGTTGATGTTGGTTCTAATCAATTAAAGGATTCCTTAAGAGCAGATAGTAGGGTAAAGTCCTTAGAAAATACTAATATCTTACTTTTACCTAAGTTTGATCGTAAGATTGATATAATCGTAATGGATGTATCCTTTGTGAGTGTATTAAATTTGCTATCGGCTTTAAAGTATTATCTAGAGGAAGCAAGCTATTTAGTCTTATTAATAAAGCCTCAATTTGAGCTTGGTAAGGTTAAGCTTAAAAACGGAGTTGTTAAGGATAAAAAGCAATATCTAGAGGTTTTAAATAGGGTTCAGTCTGCCTTTAATTTAGAAGGACTATATATTAATAAGCTTGAATATTCTAAAATTTTAGGAGGTAGTGGTAATAAGGAATTTGTTGCCCTAATTTCTAAAAATAAGAGTGGAAGCTTAAATCTTTTAAGTATTGTAAATAGCTATAAGGATAATTAGAAAATATTTATTTTAATGTCTATATATTATAGGGAGGGTAAATATGCTTGAAAATTTAATTATTAAAAACTTTGCTATAATCGAAGATATTAATGTTAGCTTTAATGAGGGAATGAATGTTATAACTGGTGAAACAGGAGCTGGTAAGTCTTTAATTATTGATACTATTAGCTTACTTGCAGGAAGCCGTAGTGAAAAGGAATTAATTAGACACGGTGAAAGCTTTGCCTATATTTATGGTAGGTTTACTACAAATAATCCAGATTTATTAAGCTTACTTAGTGATTTAGGCTTAGCTAATTTAGAAAAACCTAATCAAATCGAAATTTCAAGAGAAATCAGAGAAAGTAAAAGTAAGGCAACAGTTAATAATAAGCCAGTTACGCTTTTAGATTTAAAAAGCATTAGTAATTATTTAGTAGATATTCACGTCCAGCATGATTTATTTAAGCTAATTGATGAGGCTAATTATCTTAATTATTTAGATGATGATACCCAAGAATTAACTAAGCTAAAAAATGATTATGTTATAGCCTTAGAAAAATATAATGAATGCTATAGTAAATATAAGAATTTATTAAACAGCAAAAAAAATAGCCAGGATAAGCTTAGCTATTTAGAATTTGAGCTTAAGGAATTAACTCTTTTGGATTTAAAGCCTAATGAGGATTTAGAAATAGAACAAGAGCTAACTAAGCTTAGTAACTATGATAGGATATTTGAAAGCCTAAAGGAAAGCTATAATTTATTAGATAATGAAAGCATTAATTTAGATAGCATTTATGATAGTGCTGCTAATTTAAGAAAAATTGAGGATCTTGATCCTGCCTATAAGGACTTATATGAGGAAATTAATGATGCTTATTATCGTTTAGATGAGGCTAAGGCAGAAATTTATAGGCTATTAAGCAATAGTGAATTTGATCCAAAGGAATTTGATAGGCTTCAGGAAAGAAGCTATGAATTAAGAAATATTAAGGAAAAATATCATAAATCCTTAGCTGAATTAATTAGCTATCGTGATAGCTTAGAGTTTGAAATCGAAAAAATCACTAATTATGATGGCTTAGTTAAGGAGCTAGAGGCTTCCTTAAATAAGCTTGGTAATACTACCTATAATTGTGGTATCCTTCTTTCAAAATATCGTAAGAATTTAGCAAAAGGCTTAGAAAAGCAAATTATTAAGGAATGCCAGGATTTAGATTTAATTGATATTGATTTTGCGATTGAATTTAAAGAAATTCCACCTTTTTCAATTACTAATCTAGATTTATTTTATCCTAATGGCTTAGATCAAATAAACTTTTTAGTAAGCTTTAATAAGGGTGAGCCAAAGTATCCTTTAAATAAGGTAGCGTCTGGTGGAGAATTAAGTAGAGTAATGCTAGCATTTAAGAGTATATTTGCGAGAAGAAGAAATCTAAGCTTAATTGTCTTTGATGAAATTGATACTGGTGTATCAGGTGATGCGGCTTTAATGATTGCAAAAAAGATTAAGGCCATCAGTAAAAATCAAATGGTTATCTCAATTACCCATATGCCACAGGTTAGTGCGATTGCTGATTATAACTATTATGTTTATAAGGAAGAAGAGAATAACCGAACTAAGGCGCATATTAAAATGCTAAGCCAGGAAGAAAAGGTTTATAAGTTAGCAGAAATGCTAAGTGGTAGAAATATAACTGCTTCAGCTATTAATCATGCTAAAGAATTAATTGAATTAACAAAAAAAATATCACTCTAGGGTGATATTTTTTATTTTAGAATAAACTTATTTATTGCGTTTGCAACTCCACTATGATTATTATCTAAGGTAATATAGTCAGCTGCATCCTTGACGTAGGAGAAGGCATTTTCCATAGCTACTCCAACACCTGCTTTTAAAATCATATTTAAATCGTTTCCAGCATCACCTATAGCCATAGTATCAGCTAGAGGAATATTTAAATACTCTGCTAGAGCAATAAGAGCCTTTCCCTTATCGACATCTTTATTTAAAAATTCTAAGAATATCTTTGAGCTTCTAACAACAGAATATTTTTTAAATAAATCGGCTGGCATATTGCTTTCAATATAATCAAGATGGCTTTTGCTGGCTAGAAGAACAATTTTAATGAAGCAATCAGATTCCTTAATTGTAGAAAAGTCTACTAGGTAATCTCTAATTTCATTTATTCTTGTTGCAACATCAGTAAATTCATTATGCTTGGGAGTTATTAAGGTTTCATCATCTCTAAAGGCATGAATATCGATATTGAAGTTTTTAGCAACATTGGTAATTTCCTTAATAGAAGAACCCTCTAGAACTCTACTAAAGATAACCTCGCCAGTTTTTACATTTAATATCTTAGCACCATTGTAGCATATAACATAATCACTAGAAGAAGTAAGACCTAGCTTTGCTAGAGTTGGTAAAACTCCATTTAAGGGTCTACCAGAGGCAACAACCACCTTAACTCCTAGACTTCTAGCTTTATCAATTGCCAAAAGGTTTTCATCGCTAATATTCTTTTCGTCATCAAAAAGAGTACCATCTAAATCGATAGTAATTAATTTTATCATAAATTATACGCTGATAATTTGATTAACAATCATAAAGATTACTAATGCTAGTGAGCCAACAACCATTGAAGCTATTAAAATCCAAATTAGAATTTTACCTAATTTAGTGTTAGTTGGGCTAACATATGATTTTTTTTCAGGCTTAGTCGTAGTGTTTTCTTTTTTTACATATGTGTTCTTTTTTTTCTTTGACATAATTCTCACCTACCAAAAATTCTTACAACATGCTATAATATTATAGCTTAAGAACTCTAAAAAAGGAAGATGTTAGATGGAAAAAAACCAAAATAAAGCCAAAATAATCTTTCATATTGACTTAAATGCATTTTTTTGTGCTGTCGCTGAGATTTATAATCCAGCCCTAAGAAATACAGCCTTTGCCATAGGCAGAGAAAATTCTAATTACGGAGTTATTTCAACCTGCTCTTATGAGGCAAGAAAGTATAAAATCCATAGTGGCATGAGTTTAAAGGAGGCTTTTAGCTTACTTCCAAATCTAAATATTGTTTCTTTACCCTATGAAAAATATGTTTATTATCACAATAAATTTATTGATTTTTTAAAGGAATATACTAGTTTAATTGAGGTTGCTTCGATTGATGAGGCTTATTTAGATATGACAGAGGCCTCAAAGCAAAGACATCCCTTAGTTCTAGCAAAGGAGATGCAAACCCGCTTATTAAAGGAATTAAAATTATCCTCATCAATAGGTATTGCACCAACCTTATATTTAGCAAAAATGGGTAGTGACTATAAAAAACCATTAGGTATAACTGTAATAAGAAAAAGAGAAGCTAAAGAAATTTTATCAAGCCTTCCAGTGAAGGATATTCATGGAATTGGTAAGAAAACCTACCCTTTACTTATGGAAAAGGGAATTAATACAATTGGTGATTTTTATAACACTAATAACAAGGATAAAATCCTTGAGGTTATGTCATTAGAATATTACACTGAGATTTTAGATAAGCTAAATGGTAATAGTAGAAACTATATTGATTTAGATAGAAATAGTGTAAGTGAAAGTATTTCAACCATGAAAACCTTTGATAGAAGGTTAAATAGTGAGGATGAAATTTTATATGAGCTTAGGTTATTAGCTAAGGATATTCATAAGCGCCTAGTTAAAGAAAATTATTTGGCTAAAACGGTAAGTATCACCCTAAGGGATATAAATTTTAAAACAGTAACTAGGAGTAAGTCTTTAGAATATAGTGATGATTTTTATTATTTATTTGATATTGCAACAGATTTATTTTTAGATAACTATAATGGCTCATATTTAAGGCTTATTGGGATAGGCTTTGGTAATTTAATTAAAAATGATGAATTAGAAGAGGATTATAATCTTTTTAGTAATCTTGATAACAAAGAAAAAACGGCTAAGATTTCCTCCTTAATTGAAGATTTCAAAAACCGTTTTGGTTCCTATGC
Source organism: Anaeroplasmataceae bacterium (assembly GCA_020025015.1). Classification (GTDB taxonomy): domain Bacteria; phylum Bacillota_I; class Bacilli_A; order Acholeplasmatales; family Anaeroplasmataceae; genus CALUXS01. The sequence continues at coordinate 5,379 of JAHHSV010000008.1, read as the reverse complement.
TTTATTTTTTGGTAAGGATTCTAAAAATTTAACTACATCATCAACTAGTAAGCTAGGAGTCGAAGCGCCTGAGGTTATGGATACACTATTTACTAAGGTAAAGTCGTAATCCTTAATTTCGGAAACACTACTAATAAATATAGCTTTATTATTTATAGATGCAAGCTCAAATAGTCTTTTTGAATTTGAGCTTTTTTTATCGCCTACAACAATGCATAAATCAACCTTATCCTGGTCTAAAACTGCTTTTTGTCTTTTAGTTGTTGCATCACAAATTTTATTATCAAAGATAGCTTGAGGGAATTTATTTCTAAGAGCCTCAAAGATATTTTCTAAATCTAATTGGCTAAGGGTTGTTTGGTTAGTTATATAAATTTTAGGATTATCTAGTTTAAGGCTTTCAATATCAGCTGGGCTTTCAACTAAATGAACCTTAATTCCTTGATTTAAGCTAGCAATTGTTTCACTATGATTTTTTTTACCAACATAAATTATTGCATAGCCTTTGCTTCCATATTCAATAATTCTTTTATGAATAAGATTAACATAAGGACAGGTTGCATCAATTATATCAAACCCCTTTTTTCTTGCTATTTCATAGGCTTTTTGGCTTGAACCGTGGGCTTGGAATATAACTGTACCACATGATATTTCTTCCAAATGTTCCTCTTTGGTTTTTTGCCCCTCTGGTAGTAAAATTGCACCAGCCTCAATAAATTTATTTACTATAAAATCATTATGGATTATTTCTCCAAGAATATAGATAGGTCTTTTTGTTGTAGTAGAGGTAATAGCCTCACTTAGCTTATCTAGGGCTAGCTTTACACCCTTACAGTAGCCTTGGGGATTAATTAAAGTTATTTTCATATTATCACCAATCCTTATTTTAGCAAAAAAAGTAATTTTTTGCATTAGAATTGGAAAACTATAACTAAATAACTTATTATAAAGATGGCTATATTGAAAATTTGTTGAATTATTTACTAAAATACGTTAAAATTAGACGGCGAGGTGAAAGTATGTTAGATTTGCAATATATTAAAAAAGATTATTTAGAAAATGCCCTAGAAGAATTAGGCTTTAAAAAATTTACAAATGTGCAAATTAAAACCTTTGAAGCACTTAAGGAAAATAGAAATGTTTTAGTAAGATCTAAAACAGGAAGCGGTAAGACTCATTCATTTTTAATTCCAATTTTCAATGATTTAGCTGAGGATTTAAATGAAATTCAAGCTTTAATCCTAGCTCCTACTAATGAGCTTGCCTTCCAATTATTTAATGTAACTAAGCAAATTGCTCAAAAAAGTGAAAAGAACATAGATATTCGTTTGTATGATTCAAATTTAAATAGTAATGAAGAAGAAAGAAGATTGGAGGGGCGTCAACCTCAAATAGTTGTTGGTACTCCAGGAAAAATTCATGAATTAGTTGTTAAGCGTAACGCCTTAAAGGCTTATCGTACTAAGTATTTTATAGTAGATGAGGCTGATATGTCCTTTGAGGAGGGCTTCCAAGCTGAGCTTGATGATTTAGCTTCGATTGTAGCTGATAGTAGAATGATGTTTTTCTCGGCAACAATCCATGAGAAGATTTTAGCTTTCTTAAAAAAATATTTAAAGAATCCGGTTTATATTGATTTAGATGATACCTTTGAAAATAAAATTAGTCATATTTGGCTACCAATTAAGCATCAAACCAGATTGGTAGTTTTAAATGATTTATTAAAGCTAATTAATCCTTATTTAGCAATTATCTTTATTAATAAGAAGGAAAATGTTCCAATGGTTTACCAGGCCTTAACTAAGGAAGGCTACAATTGCTGTATGCTTCATGGTGATATGCCAATTAGAGAAAGAAAGAGAATAGTTAGAGAAATTTTAAATCTAAAATATCAATATATTGTCGCAACTGATATAGCTGCTCGTGGAATAGATATTCCAGGCGTAAGTCACGTTATTCAATATGAATTGCCATATGATTATGAATTCTATGTTCATCGTAGTGGTAGATGTGGTAGAATGGGACAAACTGGTATTAGCTATGCCTTATACGATAAGCTTGATGATATTTATTTAAATCTTTTAAATAAAAAAGGTGTAGTACCAGAGTACTTTGAAATTAAGAATGGTGAAATTCTTCCATATAAGGGAAGAAATACAAGGCAGGCCCGTATAGCCCCTAAGAAAAATTACATTCAGATTGCTGAAACTCATATTCCTAAGAGTAAAAAGGTTAAGCCGGGCTATAAGAAAAAACGTCAGGCTGAGGTTGAAAAGCTTGCTAAAGCATTAAAGCGTAACGATGATAAGAAAAAATGGAGGAGAAGTAGATGAGCTATGTAATTATAACAGATTCAACCTGTGATTTACCTAATGATTTTGTCTTAGCAAATGATATTAAGGTTATCCCAATGCATTTTCAGGTAGAAGGTAGGGAATACATAAATTATTTGGATGAGCGCGAAATGGGCAGTCACGATTTTTATGATAAGATGCGTGCGGGTGCTGTCTCTAAAACTAGTCAGCTAACTATTCCGGATATTAAGGAAGCCTACAAGAAAGAATTAGATAGGGGCTTAGATATTTTAGGAATTGTTTTTTCAAGTGCTTTATCAGGCACATTTAATACAGTTAGACTAACAGTTGAAGAGCTTAAAGAGGAATACCCAGAGCGAAGCATAATGATTATTGATTCAAAGTGTGCATCCTTAGGTGAGGGATTATTTGTTTATTACGCAAATAAATTCAAGTCAGAAGGAGCTAGCCTTCTTGAATGCCATCAAAAGCTTGAAGATTTGAAGCTTCATTTAGCACATTGGTTTACTGTTGATGATATTGATACACTTCGTAGAGGTGGCCGTTTATCAAATGCTCAAGCCTTTGTTGCTAAATTAGCTAAGATTAAGCCTGTTTTACACGTTAGTGATGAGGGTAAGCTTGTTGCAGTTTATAAGAAAATTGGTAGACGCCAAGCCTTATTACAGTTAGTTACAGAAATGAAAAAAACCATTGATACTTCATTTAAGCAAACAATAATGATTGCACATGGTGATGATTTAGAGGATGCCTTATATGTGGGAAACAAGGTTAATGAATTGGTTGATTGTGAAAAAATTATCTATAATAATATTGGCCCAGTAATTGGTTCTCACTCAGGACCAGGAACAATCGCTCTATTCTTTATAGCTTCAAAGAGATAGTAAAGGAGACTAAGCTTACTTAGTCTTTTTTTGCGTTGGCTATTCTTGATAGATATATTACTTTACAAATTTAACTTTATAGTATAATATACAGCTATACAATTTAACGTTAAGAAAGAATTGTGATAATTGCAAAGGAGAGAATATATGGACGCACTATTAGTTGTTGAGAATTTACAAAAAACCTTTAAATTATCTGCTAAGCAACAAAAGCTTAATCATACTAAGGAAAAAATAAAGATTGCTGTAGCAGGTATTTCCTTTAATGTTTATGAGGGAGAAATATATGGTCTTCTTGGTCCAAATGGGGCAGGAAAAACTACAACCTTAAGAATGCTAGCTACTTTAATTAAGCCAGATAGTGGAGATGCGCTTTTAGCTGGTAACAGTATTGTTAATAATCCTGATTTAGTTAGATCTAAAATAGGCTTTTTAACAAGTGAGTTGAAGCTTGAGGAGTTCTTTACGCCAAATTATTTGTTTGATTTTTTTTGTAATCTACATAATATGTCAGAAGAAGATATTAAACGACGTAAGGATGAATTATTTAATCGCTTTGGCATTGATGAATTCAAGGAGGTTAAGGTTGGTGACCTTTCAACTGGTATGAAGCAAAAGGTAAGCTTGGCTATATCCTTAGCTCATAATCCTAGCATTATAATATTTGATGAGCCAACGAATGGCTTAGATGTCCTAACTGCAAAGGTTGTAACTGATTATCTATCTGAGCTTAAGGCCAATGGTAAAACAATAATTATATCAACTCATATTTTTTCCTTAGTTGAGAAGCTTTGTGATCGAGTTGGAATCATTATTAATGGTAAATTAGTTGAGGAAGCTAGCGTTAAGAGCTTAACACGAGAAAAACCATTAGAGGATGTATTCTTTGAAATATATAAGGAAGCTGTAGGTGAATAATATGAAGGGAATATTAACTATCATAAAAAAGGAGCTTAAAAGATTTTTTACTGATAAGAGAATGCTTGCCTCATTAATTATGCCTGGTATTATAATCTTTGTTTTATACTATGCCATGGGTACATTTATTCCCAAGCTAGCAGAGGTTGATCAGGATTACACCTATAAGGTTTATGCAATTAATGAGCCTGAAAGCTTTAAAGCTGCCTTTAATAATATTAATATTGAGTACTTAAATCCAGATGATAAAAGTATTGATGATTTGAAGGATGATGTGAAAAATGAAGAGGCTGATCTTGTAGTTATCTATAATGGTGATTTCATAGGATTTACTGGAGAAACTAAGCCAAATGTTGAGGTGTTTTATAATTCTGTTAAAAAGGAATCTGCATCAGTAAGTCAAATTTATACTCAGGTTCTAACGCAAATAGAAGGTAGTTTAAATGAACCTGTTTTTGAAATAAAGGCGGGCTTAAGCCATGATTTAGCTTCCGAAAAAGAGAAAACTGGTATGATTATTAGTAGCTTATTACCATATTTATTGGTGGTTATGCTATTTAGTGGCTGTATGGCGATTGTTCCAGAATCAATTGCCGGTGAAAAGGAAAGAGGTACCATTGCAACCCTACTTGTTACTCCTTTGAAAAGAACCAGCTTAGCCGTTGGTAAAATTGTAAGTCTAAGTATTGTATCATTATGTAGTGCTTTAAGTACATTTATTGGCTTGGCTCTATCAATACCAAAGCTTATGCAAATGAATCAGGCTATGGGCTTAACCTTAAGCTATACACCGATTGATTACCTTTACATAATTTTGATTTTAATTAGCACAGTTTTATTGTTTGTTGCAATACTATCATTAATTAGTGCCTATAGTAAGAGTATAAAGGAAGCAACAAGCTACGCTTCACCAGTTATGATTATAGTTGTTGCTGTAGGTATGCTTTCAATGTTTGGTATAACTGCTAAAAATGATGCCTTATTTATGATCCCATTTTATAACGTTGCAATGTGCTTAACTGGCATTTTAAGCTTTGAGGCTACAGGAATTTCAGTTTTAATTACAGTTTTATCTAATTTGGTTTATTCAGTATTATTAGGCTTTGCTTTAAGTAAAATGTTTAATAGTGAAAGAATAATGTTTAATAGCTAATAAAATCTTAATAAAATCTTAATTTGACTTTTTGTAGGCCATCTCTTAATATATAACCTGACTTTGGGATTTACCCCTCAAAATGGGTTGTTAAAAATAAAACAAGCTC
>JAHHSV010000007.1 GCA_020025015.1 Anaeroplasmataceae bacterium | reverse complement strand
TTTATAAGTCACTCTGAAAGTATTAGTTTATTTAATTTGTGAGGCAAACTCGGGAGTGTTGGTTCGTCCTCAATTATTAATATACTTTTACTTTTCATAATTATCACCACGCCATAATTATACCATAAAATAACTTGATTTCACTTTATTATTGTCTTTGAAATGTGCTATAATACACATTGAAAGAAAGGCTTTTGGTGATAATTATGCGTCTTAATGCAAAAATATTTTCAATTGCAGATGGTATTGAAGCAGTTGAAAAACAAGAATTTGATAATCGTTTAGTTGAGGTTTATTATATCAATGATTTTCCAGCATTGTTTAATCAGTATTTACCTAAGGGTAGATTTGCTGTATGGGCTTCTATTGATGGCTTTAACTATCGTTTATTCGTTGAAAAGGGTTATTATGAAAAATTAGGAGAGCTATACTCTGATCGAGTTAATAAGATTTGGTTAGATTTTTGGGATAAATGTGATGATGTAACTAAGAAATACAATTATAGAATTATGCTTCCAACAGCAATTGTATGTATTGTATGTTTCTTCTTAGTAACCTTAATTCCTTTAGGAAGTGCACAAATTTGGGTACAGCTTGGTTTATTAGCAGTATTTATTGTTGTAATGATGCTATTAAATAAGAAGGTTAAGGAAAAGATCAATCAAATTAATTCTGATAGTGTTGATGAAATTAAAGCTATGGTTGGTGGTGCTTCTCGTTTTGAAGAGCTTTTAAAGCTTCAAAATGATTACATTGATGCTTTTATTGAAAAGCAAGCTAAGCTAGCTGAAGAGGAAGCAGAAAAGGAAGAAGCGGCTGAAAAAGCTTTAGAGGAAAATAAAGAGGCTTCAAGCGAAGAAGCTTCAAACGAAGAGGCTACTGAGGAAGCTATTGTTACTGAGGTTAAGGCAGCAGCTGAAGAGGATGCTACTGAGGTAACTGAGGTAGAGGCAGAAGTGGTTGATTTAACTGATTCTGAGGAAGAAAGTAAAAATAATTAATTTACGGAGGAGTTTATGAGCTTTATTGATGATAAAAGTGTAAATGCTATTCGAGTATTTTCAGCTGAAGTTATTACAAAAGCAAAAAGCGGTCATCCTGGTATTTGCTTAGGTGCAGCTCCAATTATGCATACTCTATTCACTAGATTCTTAAATATTGATTCTGAGGATTCTAATTGGTTTGACCGTGATAGATTTGTACTAAGTGCTGGTCATGGTAGTGCCTTATTATACACTATGCTACATTTATCTGGCTTTGGTATTTCAATTGATGACTTAAAGCAGTTTAGACAAAAGGGAAGTATTACTCCAGGTCATCCTGAATATAAGGAGGTTCCAGGAGTAGAAATATCTACAGGCCCATTAGGCCAAGGCTTTGCTAGTGCTGTAGGTATGGCAATTGCTGAAAAGCATTTAGCCGCAAAGTTTAATCGTAATGATATTGATGTTATTAATCACTATACCTATGTTTTATGTGGTGATGGTGATCTACAAGAGGGTATTACAGCTGAGGCTGCCTCTTTAGCTGGTAGATTACAGCTTGGTAAATTAGTAGTTTTATATGACTCTAATGATGTTCAGCTAGATGGTCCTACAAGCTTAGCCTGCTTAGATGATGTTAAGGGTAAGTTTGAGGCTATGGGCTGGAACCATATTTTAGTTGAGGATGGAAATGATTGTGATAGCATCGCTAGCGCAATTGAAAAGGTTCACGAGAATCTTTCTAATCGTCCTACAATTATTGAAATTCGTACAATCATTGGCTTTGGTGCGGAAAATAGTGGTGAAAGCTCTGTTCATGGTAAGCCATTATCAGAAGAGGGTATTGAGAACTTAAAGAATAATTTACATTATCAGGCTCAGCCTTTTACTATTCCTACTGATGTTTATAATTTCTATCGTAAGAATGTAATTGAGCGTGGTAATAATGCGGATAGCCAGTGGAATAGAACCTTAGCAGAATATGAAGAAAAATATCCTGAGGAATATGAAGATTTAATGCATTATGTTTATAATGATTTTAAGGTAACTGATTATGATGTATTACCTTCATTTGAGGAGGGCTCAAAGATTTCTACTCGTAAGGTTATGGGTAAGGTCTTAACTGCAATTTCAATGCAGGTTGAAAACCTAATTGGTGGTAGCGCTGATTTAGTTTCTTCAACAATGGTTAAGGGTAATGATGGTAATTTTGATACTGATAATTATCGTGGTAGAAATATTAATTTTGGTGTAAGAGAGCATGCGATGGGTGCGATTGTTAATGGCTTAACCCTACATAACATGAAGGGCTTTGGAGCTGGCTTCTTTGTTTTCTCTGATTATTTAAAGCCTGCAATTAGACTTGCAGCCTTAATGGGAATTCCAAGTATGTTTTTATTCTCACATGATAGTGTATGTGTAGGTGAGGATGGTCCTACTCATCAGCCAATTGAGCAGCTTGCTGGTTTAAGAGCAATTCCTAATTTAAATGTTGTTAGACCTGCTGATGCGAAGGAAATGACCTTAGCCTTATTACAGGCTGTAAACAATAATGATTATCCATCAGTAATTGTTTCAACTCGTCAGGATTTACCTATTTTAGCCGAAACCGATGGAGAAGGCTTTAGTCATGGTGCTTATATTGCCTATGAGCCAAGCAGCACTCCTAATTATATTATTATTACCTGTGGTAGTGAGCTTGCTATAAGCTTAGCTGCTGCTAGAGAGCTAGAGGAAAATGGCTTCTATGTTCGTGTTGTTTCAATGCCTTCAATGTTTATTTTCGAAAAGCAAAGTGATGAATATAAGGAAGAAATCTTACCTTCATATTTAACAAAGCGTTTAGCTATTGAGATGGGCTCAGGTATGCCTTGGTATAAGTATGCTAGCAAGGTTTTAAGTATTGAAAGCTTTGGCGCAAGTATGCCATTAGCGGAAATTCCTCAAACATACGGCTTTACAGTCGAAAACATAGAGAGTATAATTAGTAAAATGTAGCTTGGTATTATTTGGAGGGGCTTTATGAAGTTTTTTGATATACAAAAAGAGGACTTTAAAAATTACAGACATGAGTTCATTTTAACTATATGCTATACAGTGGCATTAATACTTGTATATGTTTCATGGGCTTATTCGAAAAACACTCCTGTTTGGGCTTGTATTTTAATTGGCTTAGCTTTTATTATAGCTGGAGCGGTATTTTTCCTTGTTTGGTTAAACTGCTTAAAGAAAAAGGCAGTTACTAAGGAGGAAAAATAATGTTTACCGAGAATCTGCGTTCTTGGGTTAAAATGCTAAAGGAAGGCGAAATATTTTTTGCTAAGGATGCCTATTCTGACTACTTTCAGGATATGGATGAAACAACATTTTACCAGCTTTTAGCGAGGCTATACAAAAATAAGCTTGTGGGTAAGCTAGATAAGGGCTTGTATTATAGACCATATAGTAGTGATCCTAGCTTAGAGCCTAGTACTGAGGATATAGTTAAATTTTTCACTAATAATAATAAAAATGGTATGCTAGTTGGCGGAAAAATGCTTCTAAATTTAGGTATAGTTGAGGCTAATTCAGAACCATTAATAATTTATACTAATGCTTTAGAAATAAAGTCGGTTAGAAAAATTAAAAATATAACTCTTAAAACTGTTAATATTGATTTTAAAAATGAAAGTAACGTAAGAGCTATAGAAATGCTTGAGTTAATTGAGATAATTGATAATTATGAAAATATAAGCTATGATATGCTTTATAACTTCTTAGTTTTATATGCCCATAATTATGATCAAGAGGCCTTAGTTAATGTAATTCATGCTAAGAGCTTTAAAAAACGAAATATAGCAGTTATTTATGATATCCTAGAGCACTTTAAAATTAAAAATAATCTATGTAAGCTTTTAAATAAGGCTAGTAGATATGAAAAGTGTAATGCGATAGAAAAAATTTTAGAAAATAATTTATAACGAGAGGGATAGTAATGTTAGATTTAAAGTTTGTCCGTGAAAATCCGGATGTAGTTAAAGAAAATATTAAAAAGAAATTTCAAGATGCTAAATTACCTTTAGTTGATGAGGTGTTAGAGCTTGATAAGAAAACAAGAGAGCTTAAAACAGAGGTAGAAAACCTAAGAGCTACTCGTAATAGTGAATCACAAAAGATTGGTCTTTTAATGCGTGATAAGAAGATTGAAGAGGCTAACGCAATTAAGGCAAAAATGGCTGAAATCAACAATCGTATTCAAGAGATTGATGCTGAATTAGTTGAGGTTGAAGCTCATCTAAAGAAAAACATGATGGTTATTCCTAATATTATTGATCCTTCAGTACCTATTGGTAAGGATGATTCTTGTAACGTTGAAATTGAACGCTTCCTAGAGCCAAAGACTCCTGATTTTGAGGTTCCTTATCATTTAGATATTATTGAAAAATTAAATGGTATTGACCTAGATTCAGCACGTCGTGTTGCTGGTAATGGCTTCTATTATTTAATGGGTGATATCGCTAGATTACATAGTGCAGTTTTAGCCTATGCTCGTGATTTTATGATTAATAAGGGCTTTACCTATGTAATTCCACCTTATATGATTCGTGGTAATGTTGTTGATGGTGTTATGTCATTTGCTGAAATGGATGCTATGATGTATAAAATTGAGGGCGAGGATTTATATCTAATTGGTACATCTGAGCACTCTATGATTGGTAAATTTAATGGTCAAATTTTAAATAAGGAAGACCTACCTTACACCTATACCTCATATTCACCTTGCTTCCGTAAGGAAAAGGGTGCTCACGGTATAGAGGAAAGAGGAATTTATCGTATTCACCAATTTGAAAAGCAAGAAATGATCGTTGTTTGCGAGCCTGAGGACTCAATGGAATGGTTTAAGAAAATGTATAGCTATACTGTTGAATTATTTGTTTCAATGGGCGTACCTTGCCGTACTTTAGAGTGCTGCAGTGGTGACTTAGCCGACTTAAAGGTAAAGAGTATTGATGTTGAGGCTTGGAGCCCTCGTCAACAAAAGTATTTCGAGGTTGGTTCATGCTCTAATTTAGGTGATGCTCAAGCTCGTCGTTTAGGTATTCGTATTAAGGGTGAAAAGAAGAATTACTTTGCTCATACCTTAAATAATACTGTAGTAGCACCTCCTCGTATGCTAATTGCTTTACTTGAAAATCATTTACATGAGGATGGTTCAGTTGATATTCCTGAGGTATTAAGACCATATATGGGTGGTCTTACTAAAATGACTCCTCGTAAGAAGTAAGAATTAAAATGATGGCCTTTGGTCATCATTTTTGCTTTATAAATAATTTTGTGCTAAAATGCTTAGGGTTAGGAGGGGTTTTATGCATCCATTTAAGCACTTTATGGTTATAACAAAGCATAAGGCTATTGTTTTAAAATATTGCTTTAAGATGGGCCTATATTGGCAAGGAATTTGCCATGACCTATCAAAATATTCACCTACTGAATTTTGGATCAGTAGTAAATACTTTATGGGTGATCATTCACCAACTCTAGCAGAAAGGCTAGATAAGGGGTATAGTGAAATTTGGTTACATCATAAGGGTAGAAATAAGCATCACTATGAATATTGGTATGATTATTCCTTTGAAACTAAGAAAAATGAGCCAGTAAAAATTCCTATTCGCTATGTTAAGGAAATGGTTTGTGATCGTATTGCTGCCTGCAAGGTTTATCTAGGTAAGAATTATACTAAGGACGCTGCCTTAGCTTATTTTAATAGAACAACGGATAAGGATTTTATGCATCCTGATAGTGCTAAGCTTCTTGGCTCTTGGCTAGAATTAATTGCTACAGTTGGCGAAAATGAGGCAATTAAACAAATTAAGCTAATAAAAGATTACTAAAGCTCTGAAAATATTGATTTTCAGGGCTTTTTTCCTAGTAAAATTAGTTAAACGTGGTAAAATATGCTATAATCAAAAAATGGAGGGATTTTTTATGAAATTTATAAGCTGGAATGTTAACGGGGTTAGAGCCTGTATGAATAAAGGATTTACTGACTTTGTTAATGCAGAAAATCCTGATTTTATGTGTATTCAAGAGACTAAGGCTCAGCCAGAGCAGGTGGAATTTCCTGAGCTTAGCCAATATAAATATGTAATGAATAGTGCTTTAAAGAAGGGCTATAGTGGTACGCTTATTTTCTATAAGGAAGAACCACTTAGTGTAAATTATGGCTTAATCGATGGTAAGTATAATGATGAGGGTAGAGTGATTACCCTAGAATATCCTACCTTCTATTTAGTTACAGCCTACGTTCCTAATAGCCAGGAGGAATTAAAGCGTCTAGATTATCGTATGCAATTTGAGGAGGATTTAAAGGAATACTTTAAAACCCTAAATAAGCCAATTATTTATTGTGGTGACTTAAATGTTGCGCATAACGAAATTGACCTAAAGAATCCTAAAGCTAATACGCGTAATCCAGGCTTCTCTATTGAGGAAAGAACTAAGTTTGGCTTACTTTTAGATGAGGGCTATACTGATACATTTAGATATTTACATCCTGAGGTAGTTAAGTATTCATGGTGGAGCTATCGCTTTAGAGCAAGAGAAAAGGGAATAGGGTGGAGAATTGACTATTTCTTAGTTTCTAATTCCTTAAGCTCTAAGATTAATAAGGCTGATATTTATGATCAGGTTTTAGGTAGTGACCACGCACCTGTATTATTAGATATAGATATCTAATGGGGGTTAATTATGATTGAAGTTAAGGATTTATGGTATTCATATACTAATAACAAGGAGGATTATGCCATTAATGGCATTAGCCTTGATATTAAGGACCACGAATGGGTTAGTATTTTAGGCCATAATGGTAGTGGTAAATCAACATTATCTAAATTATTAGTGGGCTTGCTTGCACCTAATAAGGGTGAGATTTTTTATGATGGAGTTAAGCTAAGCGAGGAAACCGTTGATGATATTCGTAAGCATGTCGGTATTGTTTTTCAAAACCCTGATAATCAGTTTGTTGGGGTAAATGTTAAATATGATATTGCCTTTGGCTTAGAAAATAGACGAATTGAAAGAACGGAAATGCAAAAGCTTATTTTAAAATGGGCTGATGAGGTTGGAATGGCTGACTATTTAGAGCGTGAGCCTAATAGCCTAAGTGGTGGCCAAAAGCAAAGGGTAGCGATTGCGGGTATTCTTGCTTTAAACTGTGATGTAATCATTTTAGATGAGGCAACCTCAATGCTTGATCCTGATGGTGTTAAGGATATAACAAAGCTTATTTGCTCTTTGAAGGATACCTATAATAAAACCATTATTACAATTACACATGATCTAGATTTAGCTAAGCTAAGTGATAGGGTAATTGTTTTAAAGGAAGGTAAGATTATCGCTAATGATAAGCCTGAGGTAGTCTTTAAAAATAAGGAAGTTTTAAGAAGCTCTAATTTAGATATGCCATTTGATATGCGTATTTATGATAGGGCTATTAATGATGAAAAGCTTAAGAATAATTCTAAGCTAGAGGAGACACTATGGGAATATCATTTAAAAAAGTAAGCCATAAGTATGATGGCTTTAATAAAAATGAGCATGTAGATGCCTTAGAAAATATTAATTTAGATATTAAGGGTAATGATGAGTTTTTAGCAATTGTTGGTAAAACTGGTAGTGGTAAATCTACGCTTTTACAGCATATGAATGCATTACTATTACCTTCTAATGGTATAGTTCAAATTTATGATAGTATTATTACGCCAAAGAAGCGTAAGAATCCTAAGCTTAAGCCAATTAGAAAAAGAATTGGCTTTGTTTTCCAGTTCCCAGAATATCAATTATTTGAAGAAACTGTTTTAAAGGATATTTTGTTTGCGCCAAGAAACTTTGGTCTGCCTTTAGCTGAGGCTAAGGAGAATGCTAAAAAGGTTTGTGAGCTTTTAAATATTCCAAGTGAGCTTTTAGAAAAGTCACCCTTTAATTTAAGTGGTGGTCAAATGCGTAAGGTTGCGATTGCGGGTATTTTAGCCTATAATCCTGATATTTTATTGCTTGATGAGCCAACCCGTGGCCTAGATCCAAAAACAGCTCTAGAGGTTATGCAAATCTTTGAAAAAATCAATAAGGAATTACATAAAACAATTATTGTAATTACCCATGATATGAATATTGTTTATGAATATTCAACTAGGGTTATTGCGATGAATAATGGTAGTATTAAATTTGATGGTAGTGCTAAGGATTTATTTAGTAGTGATATTTATAAGGAATGTCATTTGCGTAAGCCTGACATTTTAAATTTAATTGACTTTTTAAATTCTAAGCTTAATTTAAATTTAAGCTATGATATTAGAACAGAGGATGAGCTAATTAGTAAGCTAAAGGATGTGGATTATGAATAGTATAACAATTGGTCAGTATATTCCTGGTAATTCTTGGCTACATAAATTAGATCCACGCTTAAAGATTCTTTTGGTTATAGCTTGGATTGCGATTATTTTTATAATTCCTAATATTTATGGTATGCTAGCCTGCCTAGGCTTATACATTATTATGTTTTTTACAACTGGTCTACCCTTTAAGCGAATTATTAAGGGTATTAAGCCAATAATCTTTTTGTTGCTGTTTACCTTTATTTTGCAAATTATCTACACTAAGGATGGTAAGCTTTTAGCCTCAGTAGATTTTCAAATTGGCCTATATCAGTTTTTGATGATTATCGGTTTATTTTTAGTATATTTCTTTACGAGAAAATATGTACCGCTTCATCTTTTATATTTCCTTTTATTTGCGGTAGGAGTTTTTGGCTTTCAGCTTTTAAGGTTTGATAGCTTTGTCTGGGCTAATTATACCTTTGATATTTATGAGGGTGGTTTAATTAAGGGTAGCTATATATTCATTAGAATTGTTTTAATGGTAGGTATAACCTCTTTATTAACCTTTTCTACAATGTCAACGGATATCAATAATGGCTTAGAATCAATTTTATCACCTCTTGCCTACATTCATGTGCCAGTTGGGGTATTTGCAATGATTTTCTCTTTAACCCTACGCTTTATTCCTTTATTATTTGATGAAACTAATAAAATAATGAAGGCTCAGGCTTCACGTGGTGTTGATTTTAATGAGGGAAGCCTAAAGGATAAGGTTACCCAGATTATTTCCTTATTAGTTCCAATGTTTGTCGTATCGTTTAATAAGGCTGGTGATTTGGCTAATGCGATGGAAACAAGGGGCTATGTTGTTGGTAGTAAGCGTAGTAGATTAGATTTATTAAGGTTTAAGGCACGTGATTATGTAGCCTTAGTATTTTCAATAATGGTTTTAGCAGGAGTGATTACTTGGAATGTGCTTGTATAGATATAAGGCAGTAGTAAGCTATGATGGCTATTCCTATCAAGGCTTTCAGGCTCAAATAGGAGAAGAAACAATTGAAGGCAAGCTTAATGAGGCTTTTAAAAATTGGCTTAGCTATGAGGTTAAGGTAGTAGGCTCAGGTAGAACAGATAAGCAGGTTCATGCCCTTGGTCAGGTTATTCATTTTGATTTAGAAAATGAAATTGAAGCTAATGGAGTTAAGCGGGCCTTAAATTCCTTTTTACCGGTTGATATTAGAATTTTAGAGGTAACCAGGGTAAGCTCTAGCTTTCATGCGCGCTTTGATGCGAAAAAGAAGGAATATCGCTATCGCTTTAGCTTAAGGCCTGATGATGTTTTTAGCTATCGCTATGCGCCTTATTTCAAGAATCTTGATTATGATTTAATGCTTGAGGCCTCTAAGGCCTTTCTGGGTACGCATAATTTTAAGGGCTTTTGTAGTGCCGATATTGATCCAAATAAGGATTTAAATAAAACTATTTATGAAATTAATTTAATTAAAGAAGATGGCTTTATGGTCTTTTCCTTTATTGGTAATGCCTTCTTAAAGTATCAGGTAAGAAGGATGATGGGGCTACTTATTGAAATTGGTAGGCATAAGGAAAGCCCAGATAGGATTACCTATGTTTTAGAAAAGCAGGATCCTAAGCTATCACATAAGGTTGCCCCAGGCTATGGGTTAACCCTATATAAGGTTTGGTATTAAAGCATATTTTGGTATGCTTTTTTATTTTAGGCTTTACTATTACAAGAAAAATTTAAATATGGTATAATAAAAAGAGAGGATGTGATTTTTATATACACCTATAATCCTTGGATAGGCTGCCACAAAATGTGTGCAGGCTGTAATAATTGTTATATCTTTATGAATGATAAAAATTATAATAGAGTAATTCAAAATAAGAACTTTTCTATTTTGGTAAGAAAGGATAAGCTGGGTCGCTTTGTGATTAGAGGCGGTCAGGCTGTTAGTGTTTGCCAGAAGAGTGATTTTTTTATTGAGGAAGCTGATATGTGGAGGCCTTTAGTTTGGGAAATGATTAAGGAAAGAAAGGACCTACATTTTCTAATTATGACAAGAAGGGTCCATAGAATTAAAGGCTGCTTACCTAGTGATTGGCATGATGGCTATCCTAATGTTAGTATAACCTTAAGCATTGAGGATCAAGCAAGCTTTTTAGACAGGGTTCCTGAATTTTTAAAGCTAAGGTGTAAGGAAAAGACAATTATGATTTGTCCTTTATTAGGAGAAATTAATTTGCGTGATGTATTGTATCCAGGGGTTGATATAAGCTATATAAATTGTGGTGGGGAAAATTATACTAATGCACGTCCAATCAGATATGAGCATATTAAAAAATTAAGTGCTGATTCCTTAATGCTAGGAATTCCCTTCTATTTTTATGATACAGGTGCATATCTAATAAAGGATAATAGGAGATACTTTATTCCAAAGGAAAAAAGGTACTCGCAGGCTTTTTTAAGCAATTTATCACATAATTAAGAGGTATTAAATGAATATTTTATTTTTTTTAAAGCCTAAGGTAGAGCTAGAATATATCTACGATGATTTTACTGTAAGGCAAATAATGGAAAAGATGAACAAGCATCGCTATAGTGTAGTCCCTGTTTTATCAAGGGATGGTAAATATGTAGGCACTATTTCAGATGGTGATATTTTAAGGACAATTCATGATGTTGATTTCAACAAGCGAATTGCTGAGGATATGCACTATAATGATATTAATTTACATAGACCATATAAGGCTATTCCAATTGATGCATCTATTGAAAATCTATTAACCCTAGCGACTGAGCAAAACTTTATTCCTATTGTTGATGATAGAAAGGTTTTCATTGGAATTGTAACTCGTAAGGCAATAATTGAAAATTATGTTATTCAGCTTGAGAAAAGCCTAGCTAAAAAGGCCTAAAAGCTTTAATTTAACTAAAAAAGCCCTAAGCTATTAGAGATTTTCTGATAGCTTTTTATTATTTTTAGAAAAATATATAGTCTTTTAAGTTATATATACATTTTTTAAAATATATAACTAATGAAAACGTTATAACAGCGTTTATTATATATTTTTTGTTTTAAAACCTAAAAATTTATGCTATAATTTGATACGGTGATGTTTAATGAGAATTGGTGTAATTACTTCTGGCGGTGACGCTCCAGGTATGAATGCTGCCATTCGTGCAGTAGTAAGAGCGGCACTTTCATACGGTGATCAGGTTTTCGGAATCTTTGACGGCTATAAAGGCCTTGTAGAGGGGAAAATACAGGAATTTACCCGTAAGGATGTTAGCGAAATTCTAAATCGTGGTGGAACAATTTTAGGTACTGCAAGATTACCTGAATTTGCTTATGAGCAGGTTAGGGACTTAGCAGTAAAGCAGTTGAAAAAGAATGATATCGACGCCTTAATTTGTATTGGTGGCGATGGTACCTATACTGGTGCATTACGGCTTTCAGAAATGGGAGTTAAGTGTGTTTGTATTCCTGGTACTATTGATAATGATATTGCATCAACCGATTATACAATTGGTTTTTCTACAGCACTTAATACAGCTTGTGAGGCTATTGATAGGCTTAGAGATACATCATCAAGTCATCAACGCTGTAGTATTATTGAAGTAATGGGAAGACATTGTCCTGATTTAGCATTGTATTCTGGCATCTGCTGTGGTGCTGAATATATTGTTACTAGCCAAACTGGCTTAGATAAAGAAAAATTATTGATGGATTTAAAAAAGAATAGATTACAGGGTAGACGCCATGCCATTGTTGTAATATCAGAAAATATTACTGATGTTTATAGCTTGGCAAAGGAAATTGAAAACTACTCTGGCTATGAGTGTCGTGCAACTATTTTAGGTTATATTCAACGTGGTGGTTGCCCAACACCAGAGGATAGATTCTTAGCTTCTCGACTAGGAGTTTATGCGGTTGATTTGATTCATCAGCAAATTTATGGTGTGGCTGTTGGTGTCCACGAAAACTGCTTAAGATATTTAAGCTTAAGTGATGCCTTAGCTGAACCAAACAATCCAGATGAGAGCTTAGAGGCTCTATTAACTAAAATCCAATAAGAATTAGGGGAATAAAATGAAGAAAACAAAAATTATTTGTACAATAGGACCAGCTAGTGAAAAGAAGGAAACACTAGAAAGAATGATTCGTGATGGTGGCATGAATGTTATGAGAATGAACTTCTCTCATGGTGACTATGACGAGCAAAGCTTAAGAATTAACAACATTAAAGAGTTAAATAGGGAAAATGATTGGCATGTAGGTATGCTTCTTGATACAAGAGGACCAGAAATTCGTGTTGGTTATTTAGAAAACGATGAGCCTGTATTATTAAAGAAGGGTGACATTGTTCGTGTAACTATGGACGCTAATTTTATCGGTAACAAGAGCAAATTTGCTATTTCATATAGTGGCTTATATGATGATATTCATGTTGGTGGTAAAATTTTAATTGAAGATGGTAACTTAATATTACACGTTGTAGAAAAGGATCCAGCAACTCATGAATTAGTTTGTGAGGTTGAAAATGAGCGTTTATTAAAGAATAGACGTAATTGTAATATTCCAGGTGTAATTTTAAATATGCCTTATATTTCACCAAAGGATAAGGCTGATATCGAATTCGCTTGTGATCAAAACTTAGATTTCATCGCAGCATCATTCGTTCGTCGTGCTCAAGATATTTTAGATATTAAAGAAATCCTAAACAATAAGAACAATAAGCATATTAAGATTATTTCTAAGATTGAAAACCAAGAGGGTGTATCTAATATGGAAGAAATTATTAGATTATCTGATGGTGTAATGGTTGCTCGTGGTGACTTAGGTGTTGACGTTAACCCATGGGATTTACCAGAAATCCAAAAGAAGATGATTGGTATTGCTCAATCTAATGGTAAAATTATTGTAACTGCAACTCAAATGCTAGAGTCAATGCAACAAAATCCTCGTCCTACAAGAGCTGAGGTAAGTGATGTTCACAACGCAGTATTAGAGGGTACTTGTGCTACAATGCTTTCTGGTGAAACTGCTCAAGGTAACTATCCATTTGAGGCTGTATCATATATGGCTCGTATTGCAGAGACTGCTGAATACTATATTAACAATGAAACAATGATTAAAAACTTCATTGACAATATGAAGAATGCAACAGATGAAAAGGCAATTGGCTATGCCGTAGCTTCATTATGCTCTAAGTTTGAAATTAAAGCAGTAGTAGCTGAAGGCTCTGTTGATTTTGCAATGGCAATTTCAACCTATAGACCAAACGCAGATGTATTCTTTGCTGTTGATAATCATGATAGCTGCCGTACATTATCAGTATTCTGGGGTGTACAGGGTGTTGTTGGTGATATTAACACAGCCAAGGAAGCAGCTAAGAAGCTTGATGCTTTAGCAGCTGGCGATAAGATTATTAAGGCTACAACAAGTGGTATTGAATTAATTACTTTATAATATAAAAAAGGAAGAGTGATAGAATGGCTGAAATAAATAATTTTATTAAGACCATTATGGAATCTGACCTAGAGTCAGGTAGGGTGGATACAATCGCAACACGTTTCCCACCTGAACCAACTGCATATTTACATATCGGACACGCAAGAGCTATTATCACAAACTTTGAATTAGCTAAGTGCTTTAATGGTACAACTAATTTACGTTTTGATGATACTAACCCAGTTAAGGAAGATCAAAAGTTTATCGATGCTATTATCGAGGATTTAAAGTGGCTAGGCTATACTCCTACAAACATTTTCTTCGGTAGTGACTATTTTGAAAAAACCTATGAGAAGGCTGTCTTATTAATTAAGAAGGGCTTAGCCTATGTTGATGATTCAACAGCTGAGGAAATGAGCAAAATGCGTGGTACACTTACAACTCCAGGTGTAAATTCTCCATGCCGTAACCGTAGTGTTGAGGAGAATTTAAGATTATTCGAGGAGATGCGTGAGGGTAAATACGCTGATGGTGAGAAGACCTTAAGAGCTAAAATTGATATGGCTCACCCAAATATGAATATGCGTGATCCTGCGATGTATCGTATTATGCACGTTACTCATCATCGTCAAGGTAATAAGTGGTGCATTTATCCAATGTATGATTTCGCTCATCCATTACAAGATAGTATTGAGGGTATTACTCATTCATTATGCTCATTAGAGTTTGATAACCACCGTATTTTATATGATTGGTTTGTCGAAAACTGTGAGATGGAGCATACTCCTCATCAATATGAGTTTGGACGTTTAAATATTACAAATACAATTATGTCTAAGCGTTATATTAAGCAATTAGTAGATTCAAAGAAGGTTTCTGGCTATGATGATCCACGTATGCCTACATTAGTTGGCATCAAGCGTCGTGGTATTACACCAGTGGCTTTAAAGAATTTCATTTTAGGTGCTGGCTTATCTCGTGTTAATTCAACTATTGATGATAGTCAATTAGATGAATGCTTAAGAGAGGACCAAAAGATGAAGGCAATTCGTCCTAATGCAATTGTTCACCCATTAAAGGTTATAATTACTAACTACCCTGAAGGACAAATTGAATATTTAGATTGTCCTAATAATGCAGAAAACGAAGCCTTAGGTACTCGTAAGATTGCCTTTGGTCGTGAATGCTATATTGAAGAGGATGACTTCATCGAGGAAAAGCCAAATAAGAAGTGGAAGAGATTAGCTAAGGATGTTGAGGTTCGCTTCATGCATGCTTACTTTGTTAAGTGCAATGAGGTTATCAAGGATGAAAATGGTAATATTATTGAAATCCATTGTACCTATGATCCTGAAACTAAGAGTGGCTCAGGCTTTGAGGGTCGTAAGCCAAATGGTAATATCCATTTCGTTGAGGCAACTACTGCCCTTCCTGCTGAATTTAGATTATTTGAACCATTATTATTAGATGAAACAGAAGAAAATAAGGATTTAGATTTCATGGAAAGATTAAATCCAAATTCATGGCAGCAATTTGAAGGCTTTGTTGAAGCCTCTTTAGCTGATACAGTACCTGGTACTCATTATCAATTTGTTCGTAATGGCTACTATGTAACAGATAAGGATTCAAGAGAAGGCCATTTAGTATTTAACCGTACCTGTGAGCTAAAATCTTCATTTAAGGTACAAAAATAATAGATTAATTAAAACTCTAAGGTAATACTTAGAGTTTTTTAAAAAGGAAAATAGCAATGAATGATACAGCAAAAGATTTTTTAGAAGCAAAGCTAAAAACTGAATATCCTAATGATTATTTAAGTATTATTAAAGGCTATAATAAGCATAGATTGCCTTCAATTAGAATTAATACCTTGGTTACAGGTATTAATGAGGTAAAGGCTATATTAAAGGAAAATAATATAAGCTTCAAGGAGGTTTCTTATTTTCCTAATGCATTAATCATTACTAATGCTAAGGAGGATACCCTTGAAGCCTTAGATATTTATAATGAGGGTAAGATTTATTTACAAAGCTTATCGTCAATGCTTCCACCCTTATTTTTAGAGGCTAGGGAAAATGATTGTATCCTTGATATGGCAGCTGCTCCTGGTGGTAAAACTACAGAAATTGCCATTTTGACTAACAATAAGGGCTTAATTACCGCGGTTGAAAAAAATAAGATTAGAGCTGAAAGATTAAAGTATAATATTACAAAGCAGCATGCTAAAAATGTTAATGTTATAGTTAGTGATGCCTTAAAGCTTGATTCCTTCTTTACCTTTCAAAGAATTTTATTAGATGCCCCTTGTAGTGGTAGTGGTACAGTTAGCTATTTAGTTGAAAATAAGAAGCAAAGCTTTAGTGAAAAGCTTTTAAAGGAAATTACTGATATACAAAGAAAGCTTTTAGCTAAGGCTATTAAGCATCTACAAAAAAATGAAATTATGGTTTATTCAACCTGTTCAGTTTTTAAGGAAGAAAATGAAGATGCTTTAAGAAGCCTACTTAAGGCTAAGGAAATAGAACTTTTACCTTTAGATAGTAATATTACTAGTAATTTACCATTATTACCATCAAATTTAGCTAATGTAATAACAGTAATGCCTAATGAATTATATGAGGGCTTTTTCGTTGCTAAAATTAAAAAAATAAAATAAAATTTAAAGCTCAGAAATGGGCTTTTTTCTTTTTAAAAAAGCATTAGCTTGGTTGAGAAAATTATGGCATTATGCTATAATCTCATAGGCCCTTTATGGCTTTTGGAGGTATATATGTTAAAGACTACAAATTTAGGACTACAATATGGAAGTAGAACTCTATTTAAGGATGTTAATATTCAATTTCAAAAAGGAAATTGCTATGGCATTATTGGAGCCAATGGGGCTGGTAAAAGTACATTTTTAAAGCTATTATCTGGTGAAATAGATTCAACAACAGGTAGTGTAAGCTTAGAAAAAAATGAAAGAATGAGTGTTTTAAAGCAGGATCAAAATGCTTATAATGATAAAACCTTAGTTGAAGCTGTTCTTTTAGGCCACAAGCGCTTAGTTGAAATTATGGCTTTAAAGGAAGAGCTTTATTGTAAAGAGGATTTTAATGATGAGGATGGCATTAGGCTAGCTGAGCTTGAGGGCGAATTCGCAGAAATGGGTGGCTGGGAGGCCGAATCTGATGCGGAAAGCTTATTAGCTGGTTTAGGTGTTGATTCTAAGTATTTTAATGAATTAATGGGTAAATGTGATGCTAAAATTAAGATTAAGGCCCTATTAGCGCAAGCCTTATTTGGTAACCCTGATGTCTTATTATTAGATGAGCCTACTAACAACCTAGACTATAGGTCTACCCGTTGGCTTGAAAATTTCCTATTAAATTTTGAAAATACAGTTTTAGTAGTATCTCATGACCGTCACTTTTTAAATAATGTTTGTACGCATATTTGTGATGTTGATTATGGTAAGATTAAGCTTTATGTTGGTAACTATGAATTCTGGTATGAATCTAGTAAGCTATTACAGGAGCAATTAAAGGATCAAAATAAGAAGGCTCAGGATAAGATTAAGGAGCTACAGGAATTCATCGCTCGTTTTAGTGCTAATAAGAGTAAATCACGTCAAGCAACTAGCCGTAAGAAGCTACTTGATAAGATTGAAATTGATAATTTAGAGCCATCTAGCCGTCGTTATCCTTTCGTTGGCTTTAAGCCAAATCGTGAGGTTGGTAATGATATTTTATTTGTTAATAATTTAACAAAGAAGGGCTTATTTGAGAATTTAACCTTTAGTGTTAATAAGAATGATAAGATTGCCTTCTTAGCCGAAAATACGCAAATAATTGAGGCCTTATTTAATATTTTAAGCGGTAAGGATACTGATTATGAGGGAAGCTTTAAATGGGGTATAACAACTAGCCAAGGCTTCTTGATGCAGGAAAACAAGGAATTATTTGATAAGAATTTATCCTTAGTTGACTGGCTAAGACAATATTCACCTGAGGATGAATCAGAAACCTTTATTCGTGGCTGGCTAGGACGTATGCTATTTAGTGGTGAGGAATCATTAAAGAAGGTTAATGTTTTATCAGGCGGCGAAAAGATTCGTTGTAATTTAGCTAAGCTAATGCTTGAGGGTGCAAACGTTTTAGTTTTAGAGGATCCAACTAACCACTTAGATCTTGAAAGCATTACAGCCCTAAATGAGGGTATGATTAACTTTAAGGGCAATATCCTTTTCTCATCTCACGATGCGGAGCTATTAGAAACAGTTGCGAATAGAATTATTCAATTTAAGCCAGATGGTACTATAGTAGATAAGGTAACAACATACGAAGAATTTATTGAAGAATAGTGGGTGATTAAATGGACTTTTTAAAGGGATTAAATGATCGACAGAGGGAAGCAGTAGAATCAGTTGCTGGTCCAGTTATGGTTATGGCTGGAGCAGGCTCTGGTAAGACACGAGTTTTAACGCATCGTATTGCTTATCTAATAAATGAATATGGTATTAATCCTTCAAGTATTTTAGCGGTAACCTTCACTAATAAGGCTGCCAATGAAATGAAGGAAAGAATTAGCAAGCTTTTAAATATTGATACGCGCTTTATGTGGGTTTCAACCTTTCATAGCTTTTGTTCAAGATTTTTACGTCAGGAAATTTCTGTATTACTTAAATATACTCGCCAATTCTTAATTTTAGATACTGATGATTCCTTAAAAATTATTAAGGATATAATGAAGAAAAATAATTATAATGACGATTTAAAGCCTACGACTATTCAAAAGTGGATTAGCAGCAGTAAGAACTTTAAGGATTTTGAGGTACCATCAGGTAACCCTTATCATAAGTCATTATTTAATAAAATATTTGATGAATATAATAGCTATTTAGAAAATAATAATTCCTTAGACTTTGATGACCTACAGATTAAAACCGTTGAGATTTTAACTAAGCATCCTGATATTTTAGCTAAGTATCAGGCTAAGTTTAATTATATTTTAGTAGATGAATATCAGGATACAAACTACATTCAGTTTGAGCTTATGAATTTACTTGCCGCTGGTAGCCGTAATATCTTTGTCGTTGGTGATGAGGATCAGTCAATTTATTCCTTTAGAGGAGCGGTTGTTGAAAACATTCATAAGTTTAAAAGGGTTTATCCAAACGCTAAGCTAATTTTATTAGAGGAAAATTATCGTTCAACTAAGCCAATTTTAGATTTGGCTAATGAGGTAATTAGCCATAATCCAAAGCGAATTAAGAAGAATTTATTTACAAGCAAGGAAGCTGGCCAAAAGCCTATTTGCTTCCATGCCTCAACCTCATATGATGAGGTAATGTATGTTATTGAAAAGCTTAAGGAGCTTATTTCAACCTGTGGCTATAGCTATAAGGATTTTGCCATAATGTATCGTGCTAATTACCTATCACGTAATTTTGAGGATATGCTTATGCGTAATCAAATTCCTTATCAGATTTATGGAGGCCTATCATTCTTTAGCCGTAAGGAGGTTAAGGATATGCTAGCCTACATTCGCTTAATGGTTAATCATAATGATAATATTAGCTTTACGAGGGTTGTTAATGAGCCTAAGCGTAAGATTGGCCCTACCTTACTTGGTAAGCTTGAGGATATTAGCGTTGAAAGCTCTATAAGCTTATTTGAGGCAATTGCTAGGGTAGATCAAAGAGGTATGGCCTACAATAATCTATTAGCCTTTAAAGAGCTAATTATAGAGGGTAGAAAAAAGATAAATGAGATTAATCTTGAGGATTTAATTGATTTTATTTTAGAAAAATCAGGCTATTTACAAATGCTAAAGGATGCCGATGAGGAGGAACGTCTAGATAACATTTTAGAATTAAAGACGGTTCTTAAGGAAAATGCTGAATTCTATCCAGGTGATAATTTAGAGGTATTAGAGGCTTTCTTAAGTGATTTAGCCCTACGTACAGATACAGATAATGCTGATGATAAGAGTGAAAGGGTTAAGCTAATGAGCTTCCATCAGGCTAAGGGTCTAGAATTCCCTGTTGTCTTTATGGTAGCGATGGAGGAGGAAATTTTTCCAAGCATTAATTCGGTTACGGAAAAGGAGCAGGAGGAGGAAAGACGTATTTGCTATGTTGGTGTAACTAGAGCAGAGCAAAGATTATATCTAACCTATGTTACCTCACGCTTTAGATTTGGTCATCAGGAAAATATGATACCTTCTCGCTTTTTAAGGGAAATGAATATTTTAAATAAAAATAATGAAACCCCTAAAATTACGCATACAATTAACCAGGATTCTAAGCCGGCTGAAAGAAAGCCAGCTACTAGTGATGCAAGCTTTAGTGTTGGTGATAAGATCAATCATAAGATGTTTGGTGATGGTTTAATTGTTGCAGTTGAGGGTAAGATATTGAAGGTTGCCTTTAAGGCACCACATGGTATTAAGGCCTTACTTTCTAATCATCCTTCAATTAGAAAAATTAAGTAAGCTGATAGACACAATATAGATAATGTGAGTGGTAAGTGATTATATTTAATTATAGAGTTGCTTATTACTCACTTTTTTATTATTTTGCCCTTTGAAATAAGATACACTACGGGGTATAATACACAAGTGTAGAAAAACAAAAGGTGAAAATGGCTAATTTTTATACTTTTTTAAGGAAATTTTTAATATTTTGGAGTAAAATAAAGTGTTAGAGAAAAAATTTCTTTAGTGGCTTTAATAAATTTAACCTATTATACTAAATCAGTTATAAATTAAAGCTTTAGGTTTTTAAAATAATAGCATTTAGCTAACAAAAGGAAGGACTTATATCTATAAATAGTATTATTTATGGGGTATAATAAACATGGTGATCAAGATGGAAAAAAAGGTAGATAGAAGAGTAATTAAAACTAAAAAGGCTATTTGTAATGCTTTAATTGAATTATTAGGGACTAAGACCCTAAATGAAATTACAATTAAGGAGGTTGCAGATTTAGCTGATGTTAATCGTAAGACAATTTATAATTATTATGCTGGGGTAAGAGAAATCCTAGAGGAAATTGAGGATACAGTTGTCTTAGCTATTGATGAGGTTTTAGCTAAGGTAGATATGTATAAGACCTTAGAAAATCCTTTAACAATTTTTGATACAATCAATAATATTTTAAATAGTAATTTAGATTTCTATCGTAAGCTTTTTAATGTTAATGCTTCTAGCAAGCTAATTAATAAAATTATGTCTTCAGTAGCTTTAAAGCTAAAGAATGTTTTGTTGCAGCAAAATCTTGTGCCTGCTGATAAGGTTGATTTAGTTTCTAACTATGTTGTTGGTGGTATGCTACATAGCTATCAGTTCTGGTTTAATTCTAATTCGGATATTCCTTTATCTCAATTTTCAAAGAATATTTCTAAGATTTTATTACACGGTATTGTTGGAGTTATTAAGCAATAATTATTTAGCATATCACGACGTTGATATGCTTTTTTAAAGGATTTTTTTAGGCTTTTATTTTAAAAAAATGTTATAATATGAAAAAGGACGTGATTTAATGAGAAATTTAACCCTAGTTATGGATTTTTATGAGCTAACTATGAGTCAGGTTTATTTTAATGAGGGTAAGATGGATGAAGAGGTAACCTTTGATTTGTTTTATCGTAAGAATCCTGATAATGCTGGCTATGCTGTTTGTGCTGGTCTTGATCAAGCGATTGACCTAGTTTTAAATTTTAGCTTTACTGCTGATGATATTAATTACTTAAGAAGCACTAACTGCTTTAATGAGGCCTTTTTAGAATATCTAAGCAATTTTAAATTTAAAGGAGATATCTATGCGATTCCTGAAGGAACGCCTGTTTTTCCATATGAGCCAATTGTTAGAGTGAAGGGGAATATAATTGAAGCCCAGCTTTTAGAAACTGGCTTACTTTTATGCATTAACCATGAAACAATGATTGCCTCTAAGGCGCGTAGAATAGTTACGGCTGCTGATGGTAGAGCGATTATGGAGTTTGGCGCAAGACGTAGCCACAACTTTGATGCGGCAATTTATGGAGCGCGTGCGGCCTATATTGGAGGGGTTGCTGGTACAGCTACAGCCTATGCTGGTAAATTATTTAATATGCCTGCCTTAGGTACAATGGCTCATTCCTTTGTGCAATCCTTTGATAGTGAGCTTGAGGCCTTTAAGGCTTATTGTAACACCTATCCTAATAGCGCAACCTTACTATTAGATACCTATGATACCTTACATAGCGGCTTACCTAATGCGATTAGGGCGGCTAAGGAGGTTTTAGAGCCTCAGGGCTATCGCTTAAAGGGTGTAAGAATCGATTCAGGTGATATGGCTTATTTGTCAAAGCAAATTCGTAAGGAATTAGACGCTAATGGTATGGAGGATTGTAATATTGTAATCAGTAATTCCTTAGATGAATATCTAATTGAATCCTTATTAGCTCAAGGGGCTAAGATTGATTCAATGGGTGTTGGTGAAAATTTAATTTGTTCAAAATCTAGCCCAGTTTTTGGTGGTGTTTATAAGCTATCAAGCATCTATAAGGATGGTAAGTTTATTCCTAAGATTAAGCGTAGTGAAAATATTGAAAAGATTACTAATCCAGGCTACAAGGATTTATATCGTATTTATGATAGGGAATCAAAAATGGCTTTAGCTGATGTTATGGCCTTACATGAGGAAAAGCTAAGTGAGGATCAGGACCTAACAATTTATCATCAAATGAATACCTGGAAGAATAAGACCTTTAAGGCTGGTAGCTATTATTTAGAGCCTTTATTATTACCAATTTTTATTGAAGGCAAGCTTGTTTATAAGCGCCCTAATTTAGTAGAAATTAGAGAGTTTAGTGAGAAGGCCTTTAAGACAATTTGGGAGGAGGTTAAGCGTTTTGCCTACCCTCAAACCTATTATGTTGATTTAACGAAGAAGCTAAGTGATTTAAAGCATAAGCTTTTATTAGAAATTGAAGAGGAATAGAAAAGCTCCTATCTAGTAATTTAGATTGTTGATAGGGTTGCTTTTTGAGCATACTTTGTCATTCGTTTTTTAGAATTCTCACTTTTGTATTAGGCTTTTCTTTATGACAAAAACAAAGAGCTTGATTATACAAAAATAAATATTATTTATCTATGGGATAAAAATAGAGAAGGGCTAGAACCATTTTCGAGGTAAAGTGGATGTGCTAATGGTGCGGGTGATTCATCAGCAAATTATATTATTTGTATCTGGCTTAGTAAGGATAATGCAATAGTTGTATGATATTACTAGTGACTTATTACATAAGCTACGCATTTTAATTTTTGAGGAGCTAAGAGCTGGCTTAAATTCGCAAACCTGTAAGCTATTATGACAGTAGCGTTAATTTTATGCTAGGTAAGGCAAAATAAAAAAGGGCTTCGGCCCTTTTTTTAGCTTATATGCTTATGCTTTTTCATAAAGTAAAGTATGCTAAGGCTTATAATTATGCCTAGCGGAAGCAGATAAATTAAGAAGCTATTTTTAGGTAGTAAAAGTATATTAAGCGGTGATAAATAATAAAACCAGCTAACAGAAGCAATGCTTGTAATAATGAAGGCAAGGCTTAGATATAATACAATACTGATAATTAAAATTAGCTTATATTTTTTATTTAATTTATTAAAGCTTATGGCAATAGCATAAACTACAGTATTCCAAAACAAGAGGCTAATAAAGCCATTTATTAGCTCTAGCTGAAAGCTTTTATAGCAAATTGAGGTAGTTATTATAGCGCTTATAAATAGTAGGACTAATATAGCTACAATGTGGATAAATGGGGCTAAAATATAATTAGCCCTTTTAGTTTTTCTTGCTAGAGGCATAGTCTCTTCAATTTGATTTTCATCATCTATGGTAAAGCCTAAATAGAAGGAATAGATGAAGGTAATTGGAATAATATAAAGCATTATAAATTGATATAGATATTTAAAATCGCCAAAGATAGGAATTAGAATCATAAATATTACTCTTAGCCAAATTGGTAGGCTATTAAAGGCATTTAGGGCTTCATCTGTAATAGTATTATTATGATTTACAGCAAAGACAATTATTAAAAATAGGCTTAATAGTAGAGCTATAATTAGTGTTTTAAAAACATTTTTAGATAAAAGCTTTTTAAGCATTAGGCTACCTCCTTTGAATTGTATTCATTGAAGGTGAAGCTAAAGCTAAAGAAGCATAAGGCAATCATCGCTGCTAGATAATCAAAGGATAGCCTTTTATGCTCTATCGTAAAGTTAGGATTAAAGTAGGATAGAGGATTAATATAGGTTAGCCAGCCTTGGTTTGCTACTCTCGCGACCATTTCAAGCATTACAAATATTAAAACTAGTAAAACGCCTAGAATATTAATTAGCTT
Organism: Anaeroplasmataceae bacterium; assembly: GCA_020025015.1. Classification (GTDB taxonomy): domain Bacteria; phylum Bacillota_I; class Bacilli_A; order Acholeplasmatales; family Anaeroplasmataceae; genus CALUXS01. Next base: position 27,677 of record JAHHSV010000007.1, on the reverse strand, counting down.
AGCATCAGGGATAAAGGTTGTTATCATTAAAACCAAGGAATAGATAGCAATTTGGCTTAAAAATATTCCTAGCTGAATTAAAAATAGAAGGCTAAATAAATGCTCAACATTAAAGAAAGCAAGCGTTATATGAAGGCTTATAAAAATTAAGATATGGCTTAAAACTAGAATCGCTAGGGAAATATAGATTCTTACCTTAAGATAATCCGTTCTTTTTATAGGCTTTGTTAGCATTAATCTTTCCTTATCATTGTTTTCTAAAATTGTTTGAATGGCAAGGTTAACCGCAAATAGGGAATAGACAATTATCCCAAAGGTTAAGAAGAAGCTATAAAAGTAAAGGGGCTCGAAGATAGTATTAGGATTAATATCTAGGGCTTCAAGCTTCTCAATATTTATTTCATTTAGAAAGGTAAGTATTTCAGGCTTTGCCGCACTAAAGCTATTAAATAGCCCCATCCAGCTAATTGAAAGGATAATTATAATTATTGTATAGATAATGCTTGATTTAAGCCTTGCCTTAAAGAAGTCCTTATAAATCATCAGCAAGGCCTCCTATAATTTCATCAATTGAAGGATTTTCAATTGTAAGGTCATTCATTTTAATGCCTTCAATTTCCTTTAAAAGCTTATTGATATCACCCTGATAGATGAAGGATACAAGATTCTTTTCAAAGTTTAAGTACTTGATGCCATTAAACTGAAATTTTCTAATATTAAATTCCTGATCTAGGGCAATGGTTACCTTTTTGTGATCAGCCTTTAGTAAGGCCTCATCAATTAGATTAATTTTACCCTCATTTAGCATATAGATTTCATCTGATAGCTTATGAATGAAGGAAAGCTCATGGCTAGCAATAAAAATAGTTACCTTGCTTTCCTTAAGCTCCCTTAGAATATCTAAAAGAATTTGGGTTGATTTAGCATCTAAATAGCTAGTAGGCTCATCTAGGAATAAAATTTTAGGCTTATGATAAAGAGCCTCAATTATTCCTACCTTTTGTAATTCACCAGAAGACATTTCCTGCATAGTTTTATTTAAGTCAACATTTAATCTTTTGGCGTAGTATTCGATTTCCTTGGTGAAGTCTAAATCATAAAAACGGCTTGTATATTTTAAAAGGTCAATGGCCTTATTTTTAAATTCATATTGCTTATCTGGTAAATAGCCAATTATATTCATAATATCAACATAATTACGCTCAAGGCTTTTACCATAAAAGCTTACCTTACCACTAGTTTTAGTGATTAATTCAAGCATAGCCTTTATAAGGGTTGACTTACCGCTTCCTGATGGTCCAATAATACCAATAGCCATCCCCTCATCGATATTTAAGGATACATCACGGATGCCACGATTCTCCTTATAAAGCTTTGTTAAATTTTCTACCTTTAGAGCTTTTTCCATGGGTAAAATCACTTCCTTATCTCTAATATTATAGCATATCTATTTATAAAAGCATAAAAAAATAGTATAATTAGGTGATATGTAATGATAGGTGTGATGATATGGATTTTAAGGAAAGAATTTTAGAATTAAGAGAAATTTTGAATAAGGCTGGCTATGAATATTATGTTCTAGATAAGCCGACAATTTCTGACTATGAATATGATAAATATATGGCTGAGCTTATTATGCTAGAAGGAGAGCATCCTGAGATGCAATCTAGTACCTCTCCTACAAATAAAATTGGTGGTGAGGTTTTAGATAGGTTTGAAAAGGTTACCCACACTAATCCAATGATGAGCTTAGGTGATGTGTTTAGCTTAGAGGAGCTTGAGGATTTTTTAAACAAGATTTTAAAGGAAGCACCCCAAGCAACTTTTTTATGTGAGCTAAAAATTGATGGCCTATCTGTTTCATTAAAATATAATGAGGGTAAGCTAATTCAGGCCGCTACCCGTGGTAATGGTAGGGTTGGCGAAAACATTACGCATAATGTTAAAACTATTAAATCTGTACCGCTTGAAATTCCTTATAAGGGTGAATTCGAGGCGCGTGGGGAAATCTTTATGCCTAAAAAATCCTTAATTAAGCTTAATGAGGAAAGAGCCTTAGCGGGTGATGAATTATTTGCTAATTGTCGTAATGCGGCAGCTGGTTCAATTCGTCAGCTTGATTCAAAGATTACTGCTAAGCGTAATTTGGATGTTTTCTTATATTATTATATGAATCCAATTGATACCCAGGAGCATGCTTTAGAGGAATTAAAGAAGCTTGGCTTTAAGATTAATCCATTATATCGTCATTGTAATAATGCTTCTGAGGTTTTAGACTACGTTTTAGAAATGGGTAAGCTTAGAGAGACCCTTTCTTATGATATTGATGGTATTGTTATTAAGGTTAATGAAATTTCCTTACATGACCAAATTGGCTATACGGTAAAGGTGCCTAAGTGGGCAATTGCCTATAAGTTTAAGCCTGAGGAGGTTGAAACTAAGCTTTTAGATGTAACCTTCCAGGTAGGAAGAAGTGGGGTAATTACCCCAGTTGCTAGCTTTGAGCCAGTTTTAGTTCAGGGTAGTGTTATTAGTAAGGCAACCCTACATAATGAGGATTATTTAAAGGAAAAGGACTTGCATTATGGTGATACAGTTATTATCCATAAGGCTGGTGATGTTATTCCTGAGGTTGTAAGACCAATTATTGAAAAAAGAGTAGAGGGTGCTAAGCCTATTATGATGACGTATGAATGTCCATGCTGCCATATGCCTTTAACAAGGCTTGAGGGTGAGGCTGATTACTTCTGTACTAATCCATTATGTAGTGATCGAATTATCAACTCCTTAATTCACTTTGCTTCAAAGCCTGCCTACAATATTGATGGCTTTGGGGATAAGCTAGTTGAATTATTCTATCATGAGAAATATATTAATAAAATTAGTGATATTTTTAAATTAAAGGATTATCGTAGTGAGCTTATTAATTTACCAAAGCTAGGGGAAAAATCAATTGATAAGCTTTTAGCTAATATTGAGGCTAGTAAGAAGAATCCTTTAAATGATTTAGTCTTTGGCTTAGGTATTCCTAATGTTGGTGCGAAGATGGCTAAGGTTTTATGTGAGGCCTATCCAACAATGGATTTATTAAAGGAGGCTAAGCTTGAGGATTTAAGTAGCTTAGATGATATTGGTGAGGTTATCGCGCGCGAGGTGGTTAGATATTTTAATAACCCAGATAATCTTGCCTTAATAGCTGAGCTTAAGGATTTAGGCTTAAGGATGGATTATCCTAAGCTAGTTATAACTGAATCATTCTTTACTAATAAAAAGGTGGTTTTAACTGGTACCTTAAATAGTATGGGTAGAGCTGAGGCAAAAAAGCTTTTAGAGGGCCTTGGTGCTAAGAATGTTGATTCAGTAAGCAAGAAAACTGATATCGTAATTGCTGGTAGTGAGGCTGGTAGTAAATTAGATAAGGCTAGAGCCCTAGGCATTCGCGTTATGAGTGAGGATGAATTTTTAGAATTAATTAAGTAGGTATTATATGGATAAAATTATTATTAAGGGCGCAAGAGAAAATAATTTACAAAATGTTAATATTGAATTACCTAAGGATAAGCTAATTGTTATGACTGGTGTTTCTGGTAGTGGTAAGTCTTCCTTAGCCTTTGATACAATTTATCAGGAGGGTGAAAGAAGATTCGTTGAATCTCTATCAAGCTATGCGCGTCAATTTATTGGTATGCAGGAAAAGCCTGATGTTGATTCAATTGAGGGCTTATCACCAGCAATTTCTATTGATCAAAAGAGTGCTAGCCACAATCCTAGAAGTACGGTTGGTACGGTTACGGAAATTTATGATTATTTGCGTGTTATTTTTGCTAGGGTAGGAACTCCTTATTGCCCAGAGCATAAAATTCCGATTACTGGCTCTAGTAGGGATCAAATTATTGCAAAAATATTAGAGCTTCCGCTTGATACTAAGCTTTATATAATGGCGCCAATCATAAGACAGGAAAAGGGCGAATTTAATAAGCTATTCTTAAAGTATTTAAAGGAGGGCTTTATTAGGGCCTTTGTTGATGGTGAGGTTTTAGAAATAACTGAGGGCCTAAGGCTTGAAAAGAATAAGAAGCACAATATTGATATTATTGTTGAAAGAATGAAGCTAAAGGCTGATTCAAGAGCTAGGGTTAGTGAGGCCGTTGAGCTTGCCACTCGCTTTAGTGAGGGCTTTGTTAAAATCTATTATGATGGTAAGGAAGTTTTATATAGTGAAAATCATGCGTGTCCAATTTGTGGCTATGCTATTCCAGAATTAGAGCCACGCTTATTTTCCTTCAATTCACCATTAGGAGCCTGTCCTGAGTGTAATGGCTTAGGCTATAAGCTAAGGGTTTCAGCTGATTTAGTGATTGATGAAAATAAAAGCTTAAATGATGGGGCAATTATTCCTTATCGTAATCAAAATGAGGATAATTTATCAGCCTCAGAGATTAAGCAAACCTGTGAATATTATGATATTGATATGGATTTAAAATTTGGTCTTTTACCAAAGGAAAAGCAGAATATCATTTTATATGGCTCACCTGATATTATTCACTATTCCTTTGTTTCACAAAGTGGAAGAAAATCAAGCAAGGATAGTAAATTTGAGGGTGTAATTAATACCTTAAATAGAAGATATTTAGAAACTAATAGTGATTGGATTAGAGATTGGATTCAAAACTATATGGTTGAGGATATGTGCGATAGCTGTCATGGGGCAAGATTAAATGATAAGCTACTTTCTGTTTATATTGCCGATAAAAACATCAATGATTTGTGTAATATGTCAATTGATGAGCTTTATGATTTCTTTGATCATTTAACGTTAAGTGAGGAAAAGATGCAAATAGCAAGGCTAGCAATTAAGGAAATTAAGGATCGTCTAAGATTTTTAATTAATGTTGGCTTAGAGTATTTAACCTTAGGTAGAGCGGCTACCTCCTTATCTGGTGGTGAGGCTCAGCGTATTCGTCTAGCTACCCAAATTGGTAGTCAGCTAACGGGTGTTTTATATGTTTTAGATGAACCATCTATTGGCTTACATCAGCGTGATAATGATCGTTTAATTAAGGCCTTAAAGGATATGCGTGATATTGGTAATACGCTTATTGTCGTTGAGCATGACCTAGATACAATGCTTGAGGCTGATTATTTAGTTGATGTAGGACCTTTAGCGGGAATTCATGGTGGTAAGATTATTGCCGCTGGTACGCCTGAAGAGGTTATGGCTAATCCTAATAGCTTAACTGGTAAATATTTAAGTAAGGAGCTAGAAATACCTTTACCTAAGGAAATTCGTAAGGGTAATGGAAGATTCCTAACGATTAAGGGAGCAACTGCTAATAACCTTAAAAATGTTACGGTTAAATTTCCTTTGGGTAAGTTTATTTGTGTAACTGGTGTATCAGGTAGTGGTAAGTCATCTCTAGTTAATGAAATTTTATTGAAGAATTTAGAGCTTAAGCTTTATAAGAATCGTAGGGTTAAGCCTGGGGCTTGTAAGGAGATTTTAGGCCTTGAAAATATTGAGAGGGTAATTGAAATTAGCCAGCAGCCAATTGGTAGAACTCCACGTAGTAATCCTGCAACCTATACAGGTGTCTTTGATGATATTCGCGAGCTATTTAGTCAAACTAATGATGCGAAAATCAAGGGCTATGATAAGGGTCGCTTTAGCTTTAACGTTAAGGGTGGAAGATGCGAGGCCTGCCACGGCGATGGCTTAAAGCGTATTAGTATGCATTTTTTACCTGATGTTTATGTGCCTTGTGAGGTTTGTCATGGTACAAGATATCAGCAGGAAACCCTAGAGATTAGGTTTAAGGGTAAGAATATTGCCGAGGTTTTAGATATGCGAATTGAAGAGGCCTATACCTTCTTTGATGCTATTCCTAAGATTAAGGCTAAGCTTAAAACCTTAATGGATGTTGGCCTAGGCTATATGACCTTAGGTCAGTCATCAACCACCCTATCTGGTGGTGAAGCCCAAAGGGTTAAGCTTGCCAGTGAGCTATATTCAAGAATTACAGATAAAACCTTATATATTTTAGATGAGCCTTCAACAGGCTTACATATTCATGATATCAAGAATTTATTAGATGTTTTGAATAAAATTGTTGATGCCGGAGCAACTATAATTGTAATTGAGCACAATTTAGATATTATTAAGTGTGCTGATTACATTATTGATTTAGGTCCTGAGGGTGGTAATAAGGGTGGCAATGTTATTGCGACAGGTACGCCTCAAGAAATAATGGAAAATCCTAATTCCTATACAGGAATCTATTTAAAAAGATTGCTTCAAAAATAAATTGTAGTATAATGACAAAAAGGCGGTGATTAGAGTGAAGGATAAAAATAAAAAGACAGAGGAAAAGGAAGATGACACAGAAGACTTTTTAGCTGATCTTTTGGATAAATATAAAAAAGAAAATCCTAATCTTAGTGAGGAAGAATTTGAAAGTGCTAAGAAGCTAATTACAATGCTTGATGAAAAGGTTAATAATCGTAAGCCAGTTAGAACTCTTTTAACTGAGCTAGTAAAAAGCCTATTAATTTACTTTGTTTCCTTTTTAGCTGTAGCAGGAATAATGAATTCATTTATTGTTCTTGAGCCTTTTAGTTTAGTTTTTATAGTTGTATTAGTAATGAGTGGATCAATGATGCTTATTCGATTGATTCTTTCCTTATTTACGAATAAATTTGGTAATCCCTTCTTAATTGATGCGATAGGGGCAGGTATTTTACTTTTTGCTTTTGGCATAATTAATACCTTCTGGTTTAGGGTCTTTGATAGTGGGGTATCCCTATTTATGTATTTCTTATTTGCTGAGCTGCTTGCCCAGTTTATAAGATTAGTGCTGATGCGTAAGATTTTAATGAATCTATGGAGATAATATGCAAAAGGAAGTAGATTATAAGAAGCTCTTAAATGAGCTTAAGCTAGAGCTTATTAATAAGGGCTTAAATAAAAGCCTAAGAAAAAATAATATTAGGGTTTTAGGGCTTGATCTTTTTAGTGATGATGCTTCTTTTCCGGGCTTATTATTAATAGGTAAGGATGAATTAAAATATTTAGATAGTAATAGTGCTATGGTTTCAAGGCTTAAGGAAAGGCTAAGCCTGGAAAAAACAACAATTATTGTGGCTGATGCTATGGCTATTCCTAATTATCTATTAGATATTGCCATTCAATTAGGTTTATGGCTTTTAAGAAGTATAGAGGATTTAAGCCTTTTATACTTTAGAGCCTATGGTATTTTAAAGGAAGCCTTTAGCACACGCTTAAGCATGCATGGAACGTTTTTAAATATCCATGGTATGGGTGTTTTAATTCAGGGGCGTTCAGGTATTGGTAAGAGTGAAACAGCGCTTGATTTAATTAAAAGAGGTCATGAATTAATTAGTGATGATTTAGTTGAATTATATGAATCATCTAGTGGTAAATTAATTGGTGAGGCACCAGATTTACTTAAGCATAAGCTTGAGATTAGAGGGATTGGTGTTGTTGATGTTATAAATATGTTTGGGGCTTCAAGCTATTATCCCAAAAAGAGCGTTGAGCTTGTAATTGAGCTTAAGGAATTTAGTAAGGATGAAAGCTATGATAGGCTAGGCCTTGAATGTAATTATGTTAAAATTTTAAATAATGAGATTAGAAAGATGGTTATACCAGTTTTACCTGGTCGTAACATTGCCTTATTGGTTGAGTCCGCAACCCTAAAGGCTAAGCTAATAAAATATATGGCTATTGACGATTCGAAGGAGTTTGTCGCTATGCTAGATAGTAGAAGGAGAAATGATTAATGGTTTATGCACTTTATATCTTAACCGTTTTAGTTTTTGTAGGTTTCTTATACCTACCTAAAATCACAATAAAGGGTCATAAGGTTCACACTGGCTTTTTTGCCTTGGCCTTAGCCTTACTTATTGTTTTAATATTAGATTTAACCCTACCAAAGGAGGCTTTAATAATTAAGCCAATTGCCTTTTTAAATATTCATTGGTATGCCCTATGGATAATGCTTGGGGTAATTATGGCAGTAGTTGTTGGTGTTAAGGAGGGTAAAAAGCTTGGTATTTATTCAGACTTTGTTTATACTGGCCTATTAATTACCTTACCTTTATCAATTCTTGGTGCGCGTCTTTGGTATGTTTTATTTAATTTAGATAGCTTTCATTCGTTTGAGGAGGTTATTGGTTTAAAGGGTGGCTGGAGTGGCCTTGGTATTCAGGGTGCAGTAATTGTTGCCATAACAACCGTAATTATTTATAGTAAATGTAAAAAGGTTCCAGTTTATAAGGCCTTTGATATTTTAGCTCCTGGCTTTTTAATTGGCCAAATCCTAGGTCGCTGGGGTAACTTCTGTAACCATGAGCTATATGGACCATTAATTCAAAATGAGGAGTTATTCCACACCCTAATGCCTAATTTCATTTTTGAAAATATGTATATTAGTGGAAGCTACCTATTACCTGGCTTAAGTGCAGGCTATTATCAGCCAATGTTCTTATATGAGGGTATGCTAAATTTAGTTGGCTTAGTTTTAATTTTAGTTTTAAGAAGACAAAAGAGGTTCGTTGAATCTGGTGATATGATTGGCTTCTATTTAATTTGGTATGGTATTGTTAGAAGTATTACTGAGTCATTTAGATGGCAGGGTGAGGTTCTAATGATTGGTGGTATTAGAGTAAGTATTCTAATGAGTGTTATTTTCATTGTGATTGGTATTGCTTATCTAGTAATTAAGCGTTTTGTTGGTCCTCGTCGTTTATATATGGATATAATCAATAAGGTTGAAACTAATAAAATTGATACAGTTATCTTTGATTTTGATGGTACCTTAATGGATACTAAGCGTTTAGTTTCGCAAAGCTTTATTCATGTTTTCCAAAAATATTATCCTGAATTAACCTTAGGTGATGATGAATTAGATTCATTCTTTGGTCCAAGCCTTCATGAAAGCTTTAGTAAATATACTAAGGATGAAAAGCAAATTGAAAGAATGATTAAGGACTATCGTGAGTTTAATGAAACAATGCATGATCAAATGGTAAGACCATTCCCAGGTGTTACTGATACCTTAAAGTATTTAAAGAAGCATGGCTATAAGCTTGCGGTCTTTTCTGCCAAGAAAAATGATATTTTAATTCATGGCTTAGAGTTTGGCCATATCTATGAATACTTTGATTTAGTAGTAGGTGGCGATGATATTACTAAGCAAAAGCCAGATCCTGAGGGCTTAAATATTATTATTGAAAAGCTTGATGCTAAAAATGCCTTATATGTTGGTGATTCAGTAAATGATATTATTTGTGGTAAGAATGCTAAGATTAAGACCTGTGGTATTGCTTATAAAACTGATCAAGCTAGAATGCTTGATTTAAGTGATGCCGAGCCTGATGGCTTAGTTGATCGAATGTATAAGCTAGTTAATTTCTTAGGAGAATAACTATGTCATATGCACTAGAGGTTAAGGAGGAGCTATCAAGAATTGAATTTGAGACAAGTGAAGAAAGCTTTGCGGCCTTAGAAGCAATATTTAAAAATGGCTTTACCCTTAGCTTCCAGGGCTCTAATCGCTTTAAGCTTGAATTCTCAAGCCGAAGTAATGCGATAATTAGATTCTTGATTAAGCAAATTAACTCTTTTCATCACACTAAATATGAGCTTTATCAAAGACAAATTATGCGCTTTGATAAGCCGGTTCTTTATTATTTAGAGATTAAGGATGAAGCAGAAATTTTTATTGAAGAATTTAATATGCTAAAGGATAGTAGGGCAAGAAAGAGTGAGATTTTAGATAGTGATGAATTAAAAAAGGCTTATCTAAGAGGGGCTTTCATTGCTAAGGGTAGTATTAATGATCCAGAAACGAGTAATTATCATTTAGAGCTAAGCTTAAATAATGATATTGAGGCTATCTTTATTCAATCAATTATCAATAGCTATAATTATAATGCGCGTATTATTAAGCGTCGTGAGCATTATGTTGTATACCTAAAGGAAATTGATTCAATCTGTGATATTTTACGTTTAATGGGAGCTAAAAATACAGTCTTTAGATTAGAGGAAGCGATGATTAATCGTAAGGTTAAGCATGAGGTTAAGCGTCAGGTTAACTTTGAGCTTGCTAATCAGGATAAGACTAATGAGGCTAGCCGTAATGAATTACGCTATATTAAATATTTAGAGTATTATTATCCTTTAGAGAATTTAGACCCTAAGCTTTTATTAGTTATGAAGGTGCGTAAGGAAAATCCTTATGCCTCCTTAACTGAGCTTAGCGATATTATTTATGAGATTTATGATGAAAGGCTATCTAAATCATGCTTAGCGCACCGATTTAGAAAGCTTAAGGAGATAGCGATTGACTATCAAAATAGGAGAAACTAATGGAAATAGGTATTGATTTAGTTGAGCACAAGGATATATTAGCTAATTATGAGGCCTTAGCAAAAAGAATTTTATCAGAGGCTGAATTAGAAATTTATAATACCCTTAAGCTAGAAAAAAGAAAAATAGAGTATGTAGCTAGTAGGTTTGCGGCGAAGGAGGCTTTATTTAAGGCCTTAGGTAGCTATGAGAAGCCTTATAGCTTTAAGGATGCTTCAATTTTAAATAAGCCAAATGGCAAGCCGTATATCGAAGCTCCTAGCATTCCCTTTAGCTTTCATATAAGCCTAAGCCATACAGATAATTATAGTGTGGCATTTGTTGTTAAAATCTAAAGCGGGGATATTTTAAGTCCGCCAAAAAATGGTTGATATTGGGCTTGAAATTTTATATAATATAGAAGAATGTAAGGAGTGATATTATGGCACGTGCCAATGTTTATAACGGAAATACAAAAAAGAAGAATATGCCATTAATTATTAGTTCAATTGTAGGCTCAGTAATCCTAGTTGTAGCTATCATATTAGTAAGCCTATGGGCTGGTGGTGTATTTAATCAAAAGGTAAATCACAATTATTTTACTGATTATGAAAATTTAAAGATTAATCAATTAACTGACTTAGACAACATAATTGCAAAGGATAAGCAGGATGAAAAGCATACCTTTGTCTTTGTTTATAATAATGAAACCTTTGATACAGAGAATAATGAAATAGATAAGGTTATTTATGATAGAGTAATTGAGCTAGCTAAGGCAATTGCTTCAAAGAATGTTGGTCCTGAAAATGCCTTCCATCTATACTTAGTTGATTCTAGTAAAGAGGGTAATGGTGGTATTATTGGTAATGAGGCCTATGGAAATATTACTGATGGCTCAGCTTTAATCTATTTCTTTAGAGGTGTTAAATATGATGAAACACCTGAGGCTTTAGAGCATCAATTCCCTGAGGATAAGGAAAATCCTCGTCATATTTATAGATTGAGTGTTTCAAACGATCAACAGTTATTAAAAAATAAGCTTCCTGAAGCAATTTCATATGTTAAGGAAATTTATTCTCATACAGAGAGTCAAAAATAATCAATAAAAAAAGAAAGGAAACGCTCGCTTGAGCGTTTTTTTGTTAAAAAAATGGAAAAAGAATTATTAATAGAACCAATTGCAAAAGAATTAAATATTAAAGAAACCCAGGTTACTGCCACCTTAAATCTATTAGCTGAGGATGCAACAGTACCTTTTATTGCCCGTTACCGTAAGGAGGTAACTGGTGGCTTAGATGAGGACCAAATTAGATTAATTAGTGAAAGATATAATTATGCTTTAAATTTAGAAAAGCGTAAGGAGGATGTCATTAGATTAATTGATGAAAAGGGTCTTTTAACTGAGGATTTAGCGAATGATATTAATGCGGCTACTAAGCTAATTGAGGTTGAGGATTTATATCGTCCATTTAAGGAAAAGAAAAAAACTAAGGCAACAGAGGCAATTAAAAATGGCTTAGAGCCTTTAGCTAAGGCTATGCTTTTAGCTGGCTATAATGGTAATAAGGAAGAAATCGTTAAGCCTTATATTAAGGGTGAGGTTACATCCTATGATAAGGCAATTGAGGGTGCTAAGTATATAATTGCCGAAATGGTATCAGATAATGCTAATTATCGTAAGTATATTCGTGAGAAGTCTTTAATATATGGTCATTTAAAGTCTAAGCTTAAGAAGAATGCGGTTGATGAGGATGAGAAGTTTAAGATGTATTATGAGGCTGATGAATTTATTGGCCACATTAAATCTCATCGTGTGCTTGCGATGAATAGGGGTGAGGCCTTAGGTATTTTACAGGTTGAGGTAGTATTACAGCCTGAAAGAGATTTAGAGTATCTAAAATATCAGGTTTTACATAATAAGCATGTTTTATTTGCGGATGAAATCAATAGTGCAATTGAGGATAGCTATAAGCGTTTAATTAGCCCATCTATTGGTCGTGAGATTCGTTCAATTTTAACAGAAAATGCTAATAAGGGTGCAATTGAGGTATTTGCCTTAAATGTTAAAAATCTATTATTAACTCCACCATTAAAGGGTAAGATGGTTTTAGGTGTTGACCCTGCCTTTAGAACTGGCTGTAAGCTTGCAGTAATTAGTAAAACAGGTAAGGCTTTAGAGATTGGGGTAATTTATCCTAATGAAAAGGCTAAGGGTGCAGCAGTTGATGAAAGATTAGTTTTAAAATCAGAAAAAACAATTGTTGATTTATGTAATAGATATAAGATTGAGGTTATCGCTATTGGTAATGGTACAGCCTCTCGTGAAACTGAGGCCTTTATTGCAGAAACTATTCATAAATATAATTTAAAGGCTGAATATATTATTGTAAGCGAGGCTGGTGCTTCAGTTTATAGTGCCTCTCCTGTAGCACAGGAGGAATTCCCTGACTTTGAGGTCCAGGAGCGTAGTGCAGTATCAATTGCTAGACGTATCCAGGATCCATTAGCAGAGCTTGTAAAAATTGAGCCTAAGAGTATTGGCGTTGGTCAGTATCAGCATGATGTTAATCAGCGTGAGCTTGAGGAAACGCTTGATAATGTGGTAACTGATTTAGTTAATAAGGTTGGTGTAAATGTTAATACAGCCTCAGTTAGCCTATTAACCTATGTTTCAGGCCTAACTAAGTCAACCGCTAAGGAAATTGTTAAGTATCGTGATAGTGTAGGAATGATTAATAGCCGTGAGGAAATTAAGGATGTTAAGAAGATTGGTCCTAAAACCTATGAGCAGTCAATCGGCTTCTTACGTATTAGTGAACCTAAGAATAAGCTAGATATGACAGCTATTCACCCTGAATCCTATGCTAAGGCTTTATTAGTTTTAAAGGATTTAGGCCTAACTAGTGAGGCCATTGGTACTGAAGAAATTAAGGAAGCGGTAGCTAAGCTTGATAGAGCTAAGGAGGCAAAGCTATTAGATATTGATAAATATACAATGGATGATATTTGTGATGCCTTCATTGCTCCATTACGTGATATTAGAGATGCCTACCCTCAGCCTCAATTAAGAAGTGATATTTTACACTTTGAGGATATTAAGGTTGGCGATGAATTAAATGGTACAGTTCGTAATGTTATTGATTTTGGCTGTTTCATTGACTGTGGCGTTAAATATGATGGCCTACTACATATATCAAAGTTTAACCTTAATGAAAGAATTAACCACCCTAGCGAGGTTCTAGCAGTAGGTGATTTAGTTAAGGTTAGAGTTTTAGATATTGATTATAATCGTCATCGTATGCAGCTTGAATTATTAAGTAAATAACGAAAAAAAAAGACTTTAAATCAGCGTGATTTAAAGTCTTTTCTATGTGTGCCAGGCATGGCACTAATCTTACTGGTGAAAGTCCAGTCGTGAGTATTTGTCGCTAGCGTAGCGGAGTGCAAGTCAATAATAGTAATGTTATTAGATGAAGGAAGCACATAGCAAAATTCCGAGCCTACGAACAGAAACTTAATGAGGCCAAATGGTGGATAAGGTTTCATAACAAACTGAAGTCCGATGACAAACGTAAAACCAAAACGGTAAATTAAGAGGTTGGAAAATGAAAGATTAGTGAATTACCCTGGGAGGCCCTAACGCAATATCGTTGATATTGTCCGATAAAAAGGCTTATGGTTAGGGAGTCAGCTGAGGTCATAGTAGGCATAACCAAATACTGAAGGACCTAATGTTTATATAGTGCGAATCACTATGAGCAATGCTCAAGTAATCCGACATAGAGTAACAGCCTAGAACTAGTTAAACGTAAATGAACTAGATGGTAAAGTATCTAGGGATGGTCTTGAATAAATCTACGAATTGAAGGAGGAGCAGCAAATGAAATTAATTGAAGAGATTTTGAGTCATCAAAACGTAGCCGAGGCCTTAAATCGAGTTATTAAGAATAAGGGTGCTAGTGTATCTTAATGAAGGGTATGAATGGGTAGTCGACTTAGATATCGAGAAATATTTTGATGCAGTAAATCACGATAAATTAATATCAATATTGAGAGAAAAGGTTAATGATTCACAAACCCTAAGCCTTATACGAGCATTCCTAAAGAACCGTGAAATAGAAGGTTGGAAACCAAAACCAAATGATGATAGAGCTAAGAAACTATACGAGAAAATCAAAAGGGTTCTATCAAGAAGACACGCAGTCGCAAGAACACTGGGAGAAACATTTACTAAGGTAAACCAAATCGTAATTGGTTGGATTAACTATTTTCGCATTGGTAAAATGAGAGTGAAAATGAAAATATTTGGAGAATGGCTAAGGCACAAGATTAGGTGTATTATTCTAAAACAATGGAAAAATATAAAAACAATCTATAGAAACCTTACAAAAATAAATAAGACATTCAAATTAGGTTTCGATGAAGAATCCATATACAAGGTAGCAAACTCTAGAAGAGGTTGGTACGCTAAAAGCAATGGAGATGTCATAAACTTTATGATTAGTCCAAAACTATTGGCTACCCCAAACAAAAAGAAAGGAAGACCCGGATTGGTTCTCCCTTTCGAATATTATCTCAATAGTTTGTGTAAAATATAAATGTAGCGCCGTATACGAGACCCGTACGTACGGTGTAATGGGAGGGAAAAAATTTTAAAAAAACTCTTCTCTACCCTATTATATAAGTACTAATTAAGCTTGAGGGGTAATGTTATCATTTTTATTTTCAGGAATACGCTGAGTAGTTGCACCCTCTGACTTAATTTCACCAGCCTTAGTTAAGGCAATCTTAGTAAATAATGGACCAACTAATTCATAAACTAAAACGGCAAATAAGGTAATATTACTTACGATTTGACCCTCAGGTCCAAGCTCTAAGGCCTTCATAGCCATGCCTAAGGCAACACCAGCCTGAGGTAATAGGGTAATACCTAAATACTTATTAACCATAGGATCAGCATGAGTCATCTTAGCACTGATGCCAGCACCGAAATACTTACCTAAGCTTCTTGCGATAATATAAATTACACCAACTAAAACAATGATACCATCAGTGAAAATGCTTAATTCTAGGCTTGCACCGCTGATTACGAAGAATAGAACAAGTACAGGTGTACTCCAACGATCAGCTCTATTCATTAGCTCCTCACTGAAATCACAGGTATTACAGAATATTGTACCTAGCATCATACAGCATAATAGACTTGAAGATGCTATCTCAATACCACCACCTAAGTCAAACTTTAAGCAAGATAGACCAACGCCTAGCATAATAAAGGCAACAGTCATAGCCATACGCTTACTACGAGAATGGAAGAAACGCTCTACCCATGAAAATAATAAGCCAAGTATAGCACCAAGACATAAGGAAACAACAATTTCAATTAATGGATTAAAGATTGTTGCTAAAATATTGATTTGGCCACTGCTGATTGATTCAGCAATACCAAAGGAAATCGCAAAGACAACTAAACCAACTGCATCATCGATAGCAACAACTGGTAATAGAGTTTTTGTTACAGGACCCTCAGCCTTATACTGATGAACAACCATTAGGGTAGCAGCAGGAGCAGTAGCTGTAGCAACCGCACCTAAAACTAAGGCACTAGCAAGTGATAGCTTATCTGGCATCATGAAATGAGTTGCGATTAAGGCTAAATCAACAACGATTGTTGTAATGACTGCTTGAGCAATACCAATAATAGTCGCATGCTTACCAATTTCCTTTAATTGGCTTAATCTAAATTCGTTACCCATCGAAAAGGCGATAAAGCCTAAAGCTAATTCGGAAACGATGTTAAAGCTTTTAATATTTTCCTTAGTAAAGCCTAAGCCATCAATACCAGCAAGACCTAATACATATGGTCCAACTAATATACCAGCAACTAAGTAAGCTGTAACAGCTGGTAAATGGATTTTCTTAGCTAAACGTGATAGGAATAAGCCACCTAATAAAGCGATGGCAAGGCTTAATAAAATATTTGCTGTAGTAGTTGATACTACAACTGATTGAAAATCAAACATTATAATTACCTCCCAATTTACACCATCTTCAAAAACAATATTGTACTCCCACTTTTTTAGCTTGTCAAATTTAATAAATGGATTTTTTAAAAATTTTTTCAGGATAACAAAAGAAAATGCTTTCCATCCTTGATACATATATGAAAAACTAATGATTTTGTACTTGTAATTGAATATCATTTCGTGTATAATAATAACGCTTGGTAGATGAAGTAGTACTCAAGAGGCTCAAGAGGCTTCCCTGCTAAGGAAGTAGACTGGGTAACTGGTGCGAGGGTTCGAATCCCTCCTACTTCGCCAACATGAAAAGCAACGACTGGATAAGTCGTTTTTTTTATATTCTTAGCTTTTAATTTAAAAACAATCGTAAATAAAAATTATAACTTAGTAGATTTAATTTAGCTTAAATGCTATACTTTTATTAAAGAGAGGAGCATTTATTATGTTGAATGAAAAGATTGCTGCATTAATTAATAACCAAGTAAATAAGGAGTTTTATAGTGCTTATTTATATTTAGAGTTTGCTAATTATTGCGAGGAGCTAGGCTTAGATGGCTTTGCTAATTGGTATGAGATTCAAGCTAAGGAAGAAAGGGATCACGCTATTATCTTTAGACGCTATTTATTAGATAATGGCTATCGTGTAACTATGGAGGCTATTGATAAGCCTACTCATCAGCTAAATTCAGCTAATGATGTATTTAAGGCAGGCTTAAAGCATGAGCAATATGTTACAGCCTTAATTAATGCAATTTATGCTGAGGCTTTTGCCCAGCACGATTTTAAAACTATGCAGTTCTTAGATTGGTTCATTAAAGAGCAGGTAGAAGAGGAAAAGAACGCTGAGGATTTAGTTAAGAAGATGGAATTGTTTGGTAATGATTCTAAGAGCTTATATTTACTAAATCAAGAATTAGGTAGTAGAGCATATATGCCTACACCTATGCTAAAGGGCGAATAAGATAATAAAAGACCAGCCGAAGTATGCAGCTGGTCTTTTTAATTTGCTTTAACTTTTAAAGGTTGAACGAACTCTAAATGAAGTAGAACCCTTACTTACCTCTTCAAGAGTTAGATATTTACATTTTAAGGCTTTATTAATAAAGGCAACAACCGTATCACGTTCATTTAGATCTAAATCTCTTAGCTCAACTGTATCGTGGCTACAGCCATTAACTGAGTGAATTGTTGCTTTATAACCTTCCTCCTTTAAAGCATTATTAAGCTGGAATAGTGTTTGGAAATCTATTGTGCAATTATACATCTAGATACCTCCTTATCTCTACTTTAATTATACGTAAAATAATCGCTGATGTCTAGTTTAATTAACATTTTTACTAGCTAAGTCAGATACTAATTTTTTAATTACCTTCTTTAGATTGTGCTTAGTGTTTTTAATATTTTCATCTAAACTTAAGGTAGAATCATTTAAAGAATATTCATAGGTAAATAAATTTAGCTTAGCTTCAATTTCTCCACAAATTAAAGCTGTAGGCTTATCGTATTTATTAGCAAGCTTTAAAATACCAGTAGGAGCCTTACCATTTAGGCTAGTTTCATCAAATTTACCCTCACCTGTAATAATTAAATCAGAAGAAGCAATAAGCTCATCTAGCTTATTTTCCTCAATAATATAATTAATGCCACTTAAATTATCACTATTTAAATAATATTTAAAGGCATAGCCTAAGCCACCAGCTGCTCCGCAGGATGGATAATCAGATTTAACGGTATTATTAATTTCTTTTGTTTTAAAATCTAGCATAGCAAGAGCAGTATCTAGGGTTTTAAGCATAGGAAGGGTTGCACCCTTTTGGGGACCAAAGATATAGGATGCACCATTTTCTCCTAATAATGGATTATTAACATCAGATAGAACAGTAAATTTACAATCCTTTAATTCCTTTAAATAGCTTGTAGCATCAATTCTAGCAAGCTTTAATAAGCCTGTAGGATTTAAATCAATTGGATTATCATGCTCATCTAAAAATCTAAAGCCAAGCTCACATAGCATACCAGCTCCACCATCATTAGTGGCAGTACCACCTAAGCCTATTACAAAGTTTCTAATGCCCTTTTTAATAGCATCCTTAATAAGAATACCTAAGCCCCTTGAGGTAGCCTTTAAAGGATTCCTTTTTTCCTTAGGTATAAGTGCAAGGCCAACCGCCTTAGCACTTTCAATATAGGCAACCTTATCCTTAATTAGATACTCTGCCTTAATTTCTTTTTCTAGAGGATCTAGTATTTTAGTAGTAACTACCTTACTACCATCTCTAAAGCAATCTAGCATACCATCGCCACCATCAGATAGATTGATAGTAGTAATACTAGAATCAGGCATAAGCTTCAATAACTCTTCCTTAATTATTTTATTAGCTTCAGCAGAAGTAAGTGATTCCTTAAAGGAATCCATCATAATTAAAACCTTCATGTTTATGCCTCCTTTATATATGTATTTATACTATTATAACCAATTTAAACCTATATTTATAGTCTAGAATTACTAAACTACAATATAACTAGTAATATATGTGTAAAAACATTTAAATATAATAGTATTAAATTGATGTAGTTTCAACTTGAAAATATTTTTATAAAAAGTATGAGTAAATCTAGAAAATTTGCTTAATCAAAGGATTATTTGATAAAAAACAATGAAAAATAATGCATAATTTGGTATAATCATAAAAGAAATATACATTTTAAATATAATATTATAAGGAGTTAATATGGCTAAAAGAATAGAAAACATTCCTTCTCCTGACGTATTAATGAATTCTATGCGTTCAATGGGATATTCATTTAAATCAGCTATCGCAGATATAATAGATAATTCTATATCTGCTTTTGCTAAAAATATTGAAATAATTTTTCCTACCAATAGTTTAGAAGAACCATATGTTGCTATAATTGATGATGGCTGCGGAATGGACGATAACGAATTGTTTAACGCAATGAAATATGGAAGCGTAAAAGAAAATTATAGTGAGTTTGATCTTGGAAGATATGGTTTAGGGTTAAAATCTGCTTCTTTATCTCAATGTAGAGTTTTGACAGTTATTTCAAAAAAGAATAATGTTTACTCATGTTTTAGATGGGATTTAGATGACGTTTTAATAACCAAGAAGTGGGAATGTCTCAAATTGGAAAAAAACGAATATGAAAGGCTTGTTCATTTTGATAAATTAAATAAATTAGATAGTGGAACATTGGTCTTGTGGCAAAATTTCGATGTTGCATATAAAAAATTTGATGGAAATATCCTTTCCTTTTTATCAGAAGAAATGTTTGATGCAGAAGAACACATTAAATTAACTTATCACAGATTTCTTAATGCTAAAGATCGCATTAATATTTATATAAATAATGTAAAACTTATTGGATATGATCCTTTTTTAGAAGAATACCGTAAACACCCTAAGTTGGATTGCAGAAAACCTCAAGAGTTAGACGAGGGTGTAATAATACAACAGTATATTCTTCCTCACCAAGTCGATTTAAGCAGAGATGATATTGATGCTTTAGGAGGAATGGATGCAATAAGGGATCAGCAAGGTTTTTTCGTATACAGAAACAATAGATTAATTATTCATAGTACGTGGTTTAAATTGGCTGCTAAAAATATAAGTCCAGAGCTATATAAATATGGGCGAATTAAAGTTGATATTCCAAATTCTATGGATGATGTATGGGAAATAGATATTAAAAAGCAGAATGCTGTAGTTCCAAGAAAAATAATAAATATGTTAAAAAATGCTGTTGGAAATGTTTGCAGAAAGTCAACTAATAAAACAACTAAAAGAGCACGTTTGACAACGGAAATTAATGATGATCATCTTTGGAGCAAGTCATTAACTAGAGAAAATAAAGATGTTTTCTTTATTAACCAAAATTCAAAATTTATAAGAAATTTTCTTGATGATTTTGATGATAAAGACAAAACAAAAATTTTAAGATTATTAGATGTTATATCTCAGTCAATACCATATGATGATATATACAATTCGGTATGCCAAAAAAATCAAAATACAGAAATTGATAAGGAAATATTAGATTCAATTATACAGATAGGCTTAGAACAAATAAATCATTTGATGGCCTTTCGACAAATTGATTTAATGGAAGCGTATAAAGCGATTATACAATATGAGCCATTTAATGATGAAATGATTTCTCATAAATTGATGGAGGCAATGTTAGATGAATAATGAACGTAAAAGTAATTTATATAAGATGTTTATTCCTGGCTTTGAAGCTTTTAAAACTGCTCAAGTTTTAAAAAATCCAAATCTAAAAATTGATAATAATTTTATAATTAATATTTGCTCTATTTTAGCTAAAATGTATCAAGTCGATTTATCAGATGATGAATTACAGTATGTTGTTAATCTAATTAAGACTAATTGTTCAATTTTTCAAGATGAAGGCGGAAGTATTGTTGGAGATTATGAACATGATTTTAATTGGTTTGAAAATTTGTTGAACGAAGAAAACTATGAAGAATATTATTGGAATAGATATAAACAATATCTAATCAATAATAAACATTTTTCTCCAAATATTGTTTATGACACACTAGAGAAAAAAACTTTAACTAAATTAATGTCATACATTGGAAATCCAAAAGATGAGTCGAGTTATTCCATAAGAGGTTTAGTGGTTGGAGATATTCAATCTGGTAAAACATCAAATTATTTAGGATTAATTTGTAGAGCTGCTGATGCAGGCTATAAGGTTATAATATTATTGACTGGTACAATAGAAAGTTTAAGAAGACAGACTCAAATCAGAGTTGAAGAAGGTTTTGTTGGATATGACTCTGTAAATGCTCAGGATGTCGGAGTTCAACGTGGAGAAATTACTCCAAAGATGTTTACAAGTAGAAAAAAAGATTTCACAGGAAATGATGATCAAACCACTACAACCAAAATTTCATCATACTCTAAAGAACCAATGATTTTTGTAATAAAGAAAAATGTAACAGTTCTTTCAAAATTATATTCATCACTTAAAAATATAAATACTGACCAACATCATAGATGTATAGATGTACCAATGATAATGATTGATGATGAAGCTGATAACGCTAGTATTAATACGAACAAACCAGAAAATGATCCTACCAAAATCAATAATTACATTAGAAAAATATTGTCATTATTCTCAAAAAATAATTACATAGGCTTTACAGCCACTCCATTCGCAAATGTTTTTATTAATTATGATAGTAACGATGAAATGTTAGAAGATGATTTATTTCCAAGAAATTTTATTTATTCTTTAGAATCACCTAGCCATTATTGCGGTTCAAAAAAATATTTTTTCTTACCAAACAATAACATTAAATTTATTAATGATTACAATGAAAATATATTTCCGATGAATCATAAGAAAGATTGGAATAAAAGTATATTTTTTGATTCAATGTTTGAAGCAATTAATTCTTTTTTAATATCTAATGCAATAAGAGATGTTAGGGATGATAATAAGAATACGCATAGATCTATGTTAATAAATGTTTCTAGATTTACTAATGTACAAATGGTAATTAAAAATATTGTAGAGGAATATTTTTATAAAGTTTTGAAAAGTGTACGTCAGAATTATAGACTTAGCAAGGAATGCTATTTAAAGAATGATGTTATTTGTTCTCTATATAAAACATATTATGATGATTTTGAAAATAATTTGAATTTCTATGTAAGCTGGGATCAAGTGTTTGAAAATCTTTATAATTCTATAAAACATATAGAAATATGTGTTGTTAATTCTTCGAAAAATTCTACAAAACTTGATTATGAAAGTCATAAAGACACTGGATTAAGAGTGATAGCAATAGGTGGATTAGCTTTATCAAGAGGATTAACTCTTGAAGGATTATGCACGAGTTATTTTTATAGGAATACAGCTGTGTTTGATGTATTAATGCAAATGGGACGTTGGTTTGGCTATAGGGTTGGATATGAAGATTTATGTAGAATATACATGACAAAAACGTCTTTTGATTACTATAAAGAAATTAGTTTGTCAATAGAGCAATTAAAGTCAGATATTAAAAGAATGGGAGATAATAATTTAAAACCAGAAGACTATGGTATTAGAGTAAGAAATAATTCTGAAGATTTAGGTATTACAGCCCCTAATAAAATGAGAAATACAAAGTCAAAAGTAGACAGAAAATCATTTTATGGCAATGTATTTGAAACGCCATATATCTCAAGAAATTTAAAAATTGTAAATGATAATATCAAATTAACTATGGAGTTTTTGCATGACTTAAATGGAAAATATACTAGAAATAAAAATACAAATAGATATTATTGGGAAGATGTTGAAAGTAGTAAAATATTTTACTTTTTAAAATCTTTAAATATAGATATTACAAATTCTAATTTTGACGTTAATCAAATATGTAATTTTTTGGTACACATTTCTTCTTTAATGAATAAATTTGATGTACTAATAATGACTGGTCAAGGGGAAACAATTAATGTTGTTGATGATATTAACATAAATTTAGTGAATAGAAACTTTGATATAATATTTAATGATACATTGATAAGAATGAGTAAAACTAAATCTATACTAAGAGGTAGAAATGATACAGCTGTTGGTTTATCAAAAATAAAGATTGATGAGATAGAAGAAATATGGGGTAGAGCTTGTCCGTCAAATGATTATATGATAGAGGGAAGAAATCCGATATTAATTATTTATTTCATAAATCCAGAATATGGATCTATTGAATATGATGAAAATTATTTTACGTCAGTTTGTGATCCTGTAAAAGAAGTTCAATTAAAAAAAGATTTATTTTATAATAAGTATAACTTTTTAGTTGGATACCTAATAGGATTTCCTAAAGTTAAAGGCAATTTTGGAGACAATACTGTTTATACAGTCAATAAGACATGCAATTATTATGATAAAAAACATGATGAAGATTATGAGATGTATGGGGAGGAATAATTTATGACTGTTGATGAAATTAAGGCTCAGTTTAATAAAGTGTTATCGGTTTCACAGTATGTTAGAGTGTCTGAAACTCATCCTTTAGAATTATATCTTGGATTAAATGAGGTTGGTCAAAAAACTTTGCGTTTTAATGGTCAATTTGTACCATCAAAATTATATAGCACAAAAAGTTTAGATATTAAGCAGCTTAAATTTGATGATCATTTATCAATTTTATTTTCTAGCAAGGTTACTGATAATGATTCATTATTTTATAAATTCTGTGAAGATATTATTAACTATACTAAAGAAAGTACTCAAGAAATAGGATATAAAGATATTATTAATAGATATATAATATGGAAAAAGTTTTTTACGACAAAAGCAACAATTCTAAGTGAAAAAGAAATAATGGGGCTTATTGGCGAGTTAATGTATCTTAAAGAACAATGCTTTTTTATTCACGGAGTATCAAAAGGCTTGGCAGGCTGGAGTGGTTCTGAACCTACGAATAAAGATTTTTCTTATGAAGATACTTGGTTTGAAATAAAAACAATTGGTTCATCAAGTAAAACTATAACAATTTCCTCTTTAGAACAATTAGATTCAACTAATGTTGGATATTTAGTTGTATATAGATTAGAAAAAATGAGTTCTAATTTTGATGGTATATCATTGAATAAATTGGTTGAAAAAATTATTAATGAAATAACTTTTGAAAACGATAAAGAACTTTTTGTAGAAAAACTATCTAAAGCAGGGTACTCATATAATGAATTTTATGATAATTTTGTTTATAACTTTATTTCTAAAAAAAGATATGTAGTAGACGATAAATTTCCTAGAATTGTTGGTATAACTCTTCCAAAGGGAGTAGTCGGATTGACTTATGATATTGAGTTGTCTTCAATAGAATTACTGGAGGGATAATATGTCAGAATTAGATTTTAAAACATACCAAAAAGAATATTTAGATGAAGTACATATTAATGCTCAAATCGAGGGTATGACATATGATGAATATTTTTTCAATGATGCATTAGCGAAATTAGAAAATATGGGAGAATTTTCAGATCCTGAAATTTTATATGTTAATAAAAAGGGAAAAAATGGTAAAATAATGTCTTTTGACGCTATTACTTTTGATGGTTCTGATAAGTCTGTTATTTTAATTGGTAATGATTTTAAAGATTCAGTAGAAGAAAAATTAACAAAGACTGAAATTGAAAAAATATTTTCAAGAATGCTTTATTTTTTAGAAGAATCATATAACGGACAATTGGAAAAATATTTTGATAGTTTTGATGATGTAATACGTTTAGGAGAAAGTTTAGGGTATAGGTTGAAGATTGATTATACTGATCTTAAAGAAGATAATTCAATTGATAAAATAAAATTGTACATAGTTTCTAACAGAAATCTAAGTGAAAGAATAAAAAGTTTACCAAATACTTTTCTTTTTGGCAAAAAAGTAGAATACAAAATTTGGAACATTGAAAGGTTTTATGAACTATATGCTTCTGGTAAGGAAAGAGAGCCAATAGTCATTGACACTAAAAAATATGGTGTATCTGGTATACCATGCTTAAAGGCAGAAATGCATGGCAATTTGGATTATGATGCTTATATGGCAATAATTCCAGGGACATTTCTGAATAATATTTATTACGATTATGGTTCTAGATTACTAGAAGGAAATGTCAGGTCTTTTTTAAGTGCAAGAGGGAAAGTTAATAAAGGAATTAGAAATACAATTTTAAAAGAGCCAACTAAGTTTTTTACATATAACAACGGAATTGCTTGTACAGCATCAAAAATAATTTTAGATGAGCAAGAAAGAAATATAATTCAAATAGAAGATTTACAAATAATTAACGGTGGACAGACCACAGCATCTATAACATCAGCAAGTATTAAAGATCATGCTGATTTACAAAATATATTTGTTCCAATGAAATTAACCGTTGTAAAAAATGATGATTATGATGAAATGATTTCTAATATTTCGAAATATTCTAATAAGCAAAATGCAGTAAAAGATTCTGACTTTTTCGCTAATCATCCGTTTCACAGAGCTTTTGAAAAACTATCAAAGAAAATTCCCGCACCAGCTAAAAGTGGATATATTACAAACACATATTGGTTTTACGAGAGGGCTAGAGGAAAATTTGATCAAGAACAAATTAAATTTACCACTAATGCACAAAAAAATACATTTTTGGCAAAGTATCCGAAACGCCAATTGATAAAAAAAGAAGATTTGGCAAAGTATTTTTGTGCAGCCAATTTAAAATTGCCGTATGTTGTTAGTCAAGGTGCACAACATTCTATGACGGTTTTTGCTAAATTTATTAACGATAAGTTAAAACCCGAATATATAAATGAAGAATTTTATAAATTGCTTATAGGATATGCAATTTTATTTAAGGAAACTGATACAATTGTAAATCATTCAGATTGGTATACATCAGGTGGTGCTAAAGCAGGAATTGTTGCTTATACAATATCAAAACTTATGTCAATATTACCCAAAGGGTATACTTTAGATTTTAATAAGATTTGGAAAAATCAGACACTATATTTGTCTTTAAGACATCAAATAGAACAAATAGCATTCATTACTTTCAACTTTATACAAGATTCTCATGGGGTTTTAGTAACTGAATACTGTAAAAAAGAAGAAACCTGGGAAAAATATAAAAAAATTGAAATTGAATTGTTACAAGAATTTACAGAAGATTTAATCAAAGATGAATTATTGAGAGAGAAAATTATTGGGGAAGCTAAAACTATTAAAACAGCTGAAAAAGTTTCTGTAGAAATAGAAATTTATAATTTGGGAGCACAATATTGGCGACGTTTAAGAGAGGAAGGAATACATAGAAAAATACTTTCTCCAACGGAAATTTCATTACTTGACATTCCATGTAAATATGATAGTCCAAACATTAAATTAGCTACCGAAAAACAAGCTAAGTTAATTTGGAAAATAAGAACAAAATTGGAAAATTCAGGCGTAATAGTTAGTTAGGTGGGGATAATATGAATGGGAAAGAATATACAAATTTTATAATAGATAATGAAAGAGTAGCTATTATAAAAGATATGGTCGCTAAAGTTTCATCTGAAATGTTTGATTATATTAATGATCATTTTGATTCAAAGTACATTATGTTTTATAAAACAATGACTCATTCAGATTTAGCAACATTTGGGAAAGCTACCAGACCAAACATGTTAAATAAAAATTTGCTTTATTATATAGATGAAAAAGAAATGTTAAACATAGAGGAAAAAACCGGAAAAACATTTCAAACAGCTCATCAAAGTTGCATCGGCTTAAAGGAAAAATTGTATGAAATAGTAGGACTACCTAATCCAAGAACTACAAATATATATAAAATTAATGATTATATGTCAGTAAAGGTTGTAAATTCCAATTTGAAATATTTTTCTTCATTTTATACAAATAAAGTTTTTGAAAAATTAAATAAAAGTATTGATTCCAGAGCAAAAAAGTCTTGGGATTTTAAAAATTTAAATTTGAATTTAAGTAATGGATTATTTACTGAGATCACTCTTCATTGTGCAGTTCATGGTTTGGGTACTTCAGAAGACGAGGAGTTTCATAAATTAAGACATCATTTGTTTAAAGGAGATACATTTATTCTATTATTTGAGTTAAATAAAAATTATAAAAATGTATTTATTTTATTAGACAAAAATCCTATATTTTTTAATATTATTGGTGAGGTCAATAAAACATATGTTCAATATCAAGAATTACTTAGAAAAAGAATTATTGATAAGACATTGCTTAGAGATAATGTTTTAGAATATGCTAATGAAAAGAAATCAAACTCAGTTATAGAAGAAAGAAAAGAAATCGATGAGGAGGTAACTAGACAACAACAAGCAACTTGGAGAAAAATGTTGGCAGATGAAATGATGGGGTACACTCAAACTGATGGTGAGGTATTCTGCCCATTTACTTATATAACTGCTGACTTTAACACTCTAGGAACATTATTTGTAGCTTCTCACATCAAGGGTTTTAAAGATAAAAATACAACTGATGAGGAAAAGTACGATATTAATAATGGGCTTTTATTGTCAGTTCAAGCTGATGCGCTATTTGATAAACATTTAATATCAATTAGAGAAGACAAAACTCTAGCCTTTTCTTTTTTGCTCGATAGTAATATTAGACTTAAATCTCAATTATTATTATTACAGCCAATATTTGAGCCTATTTTAAATGCTAATAGAATGAAGTATTTGAAGTATCATTACAATATGTTTTTAGAATGTGAAGAGAAAAGAAAAAGAAT
>JAHHSV010000006.1 GCA_020025015.1 Anaeroplasmataceae bacterium | reverse complement strand
TTTGATACGATCCCACCTAAATTATTGTTTTTTCAGGCAAACTCGGGTTATAGCATACTTTATACTTTTTTTGTAGACATATCTATAAATCATTAAGAAAAGAGGGCTAGCCTCGGGGATACAAACGTAATCCTACTAAAGCACAGCCCTCAATAAATTCAATTTTATTAGCATTTAAAAATTCTTTAATTTCATCTGATTCAGCACCTGGTTGAATCAATACAGCTTTGATTTTCTTCTTGTTTTCCTTTAAAAGATTAATAGCCTTTAATGGATGCATACATAAATCTAAAATAAAGTTATCACAAGGGACATCATTTAAGCTTTTATACTCCTTATCAACACCATAAGCAGTATAGCCTTTTTCCTTTAGTGCTAAATAAATTTTAGCAGCATATTTATCTAAATCTAAGGTATTACCCATAACAACAAAGGTATCCTCTTGCATCATATCCTGTAAAAGCATATTATTCCTCCGTTGAAAGAATTGCTAGGAAGGCCTCCTGTGGTACCTCAACGCTACCAATGGCCTTCATTTTCTTCTTTCCCTCTTTTTGTTTTTCTAATAATTTCTTCTTACGGCTAATATCGCCACCATAGCACTTAGCCAAAACATCCTTACGCATTGCCTTAATATCACTTCTAGCAATAACCTTATGGTTAATTACTGCTTGAACTGGTACCTCAAACATTTGACGTGGAATGATATCCTTAAGCTTTTCTACTAAAACCTTACCACGAGCGTAGGCAAAATCCTTATGAACAATTGTACTTAAAGCATCGACAATATCACCATTTAGCATAATATCCATCTTAACAAGCTTTGAAGCCTCATAATCACCAAGCTCATAATCAAAGGAAGCATAGCCCTTAGTGTAGCTCTTTAGCTTATCAAAGAAATCATAAACGATTTCTAATAATGGAATACTATAGTGAACTAAAACACGAGTTTCTTCAACATATTGCATATCTATAAATGTTCCACGCTTCTTTTGGCATAAATCCATTACCGCACCAACATAATCAGATGGAGTCATAATGGTTGCATTAACAAATGGCTCTTCAATTCTTTGAATTTTTGCCATATCTGGTAGCTGAGCAGGGTTATCAACGATAACCATTTGACCATCATTTAAATAAACATGATATGAAACTGATGGTGCAGTTGCAATTAGCTCAATACCAAATTCACGAGCAATTCTTTCCTGAATAATATCCATATGTAATAAGCCTAAAAAGCCTGTTCTAAAGCCAAAGCCTAGAGCTTGCGAGGTTTCAGGCTCAAATACTAAGGATGCATCACTTAATCTTAATTTATCTAAGGCATCCTTTAAATCGCCATATTGCTTAGAATCAATCGGATATAAACCACAATAAACCATTGGATTCATCTTCTTATAGCCTGGTAAAGCCTCAGGAGCTTCATTGCCAATAACAGTAATTGTATCACCAACGTGAACCGTATTTATATCTTTAATTGAGGCAGTAACATAACCTACCTCACCAGCCATTAAATATTCACGCTTAACTTCCTTTGGTGTACGTACACCAATTTCAACTACATCATAGATCGCACCAGTTGCCATAAACTTTAAGGTATCGCCTAATTTAATCATACCTTCCTTTACGCATATTAAAACGACAACACCGCGATATGGATCGAAGGCGCTATCAAAAATTAAGGCTCTAGTTGGACCAAATGGATCACCTGTAGGAGCAGGAACATAATTAACAATTTGCTCAAGAATCCCTCTTACACCTACACCAGTCTTGGCACTACAGCAAATAGCCTCATCAGATGGTAAACCAATTACATCCTCAATTTCATGCTTAGCACGATTAATATCCGCAGATGGTAAATCTATTTTATTAATTAATGGTAAAATTTCAAGATTATTATCTAAAGCTAAATAAACATTAGCGATGGTTTGGGCTTCAACACCTTGGGTTGAATCGACAACTAAAATCGCACCCTCACAAGCCGCTAAGCTTCGTGATACCTCATAGGTAAAATCGACATGCCCTGGAGTATCAATTAGGTTAAATTGATATTCTAAGCCATCATCAGCTTTATATTTTAAGGCTACTGCATTCAATTTGATTGTAATTCCACGTTCACGCTCTAAATCCATTGAATCTAGTAGCTGCTTTTGCATCTCTCTTTGTTCAACACTATCGCAAATTTCAAGAATTCTATCTGCTAGAGTTGACTTACCGTGGTCAATATGAGCAATAATACAAAAGTTACGAATCATTTGTTGATGTAATAATAGTTTTTTTCTATCCATACTCATAAAAATCACTCCATTTCCTAATGAATTATAGCAAAATTGCTATTATTTTACAAGAATATTGTTTAGATTACAATTATGAAACACAAAGGGAAAGTCAATCGACTTTCCCCAGTTAAAAGTACTATAAAACTGCCTCTAAAAATTTAACTAAACGCTCATTTTGGGGATGATCAAATATCTCTTCAGGCGTACCCATTTCTTTAATAATACCCTCATCCATAAATACAACCTTATCAGACACTTCCTTAGCAAAAGCCATCTCATGTGTAACTATTACCATTGTCATACCAGCTTTAGCTAGACATTTAATAACACTTAAGACCTCTTTAACCATTTCTGGGTCTAAGGCACTTGTAGGCTCATCAAATAAAATTACATCAGGCTGCATAGCTAAGCTTCTAACAATAGCGATTCTTTGTTTCTGACCACCAGATAAATCAGATGCTTTACTATAAGCCTTGTCAGCTAAGCCAACTCTTTCTAAAAGCTCCATTGCGTTCTTCATTGCCTCTTCCTTAGTAGCTAAGCCCAAGGTAATAGGTCCTAAGGTAATATTATCAATTATATTTAAATTATTGAAAATATTAAAATGTTGAAAAACCATACCTACATGTTTACGATAATCATTAACATTTTTATCTAATTCAGCTATCTTCTTGTTAGTAATACGCTCTTGCTCTTTCATTTTAGCCTTAAGCTTACGCTCTAGTTGCTTAATCTCTTTTTTAGAGTCTAATTTATGTTCCATTAATAGATTAATATCATTAATTAGATCTGTAATTTCTAAATGATTAGTTTCGATATTAAATATTTCCTTATCCTTAAAGGTAATTGTGCCATTTTGGGGAATTTCAAGTAAATTCATACTTCTTAATAACGTTGATTTACCACTACCAGATGTACCAATAATTGATACAACCTCCCCCTCATTAACCTCTAAATTAATCCCCTTTAAAACCTGAAGGTCTTCAAAATTCTTATATAAATTTTTTACACTAATTATACTCATAAATTACGCCTCCATTTTCTTTTCAGCTAGCTTAATAAGCTTAGTTGTTCCGTAAGTTAAAACAAAGTAAATAATACCAACAACAATAAATGGTTCAATTGATAAATAAGTTATTGCTGTAATATTATTCTTTACTGTCATTAAATCGCCAATAAAGAAAACTGATGCTAGAGAAGTTTCCTTTATTAATGATACAAACTCATTACCTAAAGCTGGTAAAATCTTCTTAATTGCTTGTGGTAGGATAATTTTACGCATAGTTTGGAACTTGGATAGACCTAGGGTTCTACCTGCTTCATATTGTCCCTTATCAACGCCTCCTACACCAGCTCTTATAATTTCAGCAACATAAGCACCACTATTTAAGAATAAAGCAATTGTTACACTTAAATAAGCAGGCCATGAAGCAGGTGATATCATATATAATAACCATAATAATAGTAGTAATGGTATACCTCTTACAAATTCAACATAGGCATTACCAACTGATCTAACAGCTATATATTTACTTTTTCTAATTACACTTAAGCCAACCGCTATAATTGTACCAAATAAAACTGTTATTGCACTTAAGGCAAGAGTTATACCAGTACCCTTTAAAAATTCAATACCAAATTCACTAATAACTAAACCAAAGCGTTCAAAGAAATTTTTATTAACATCAACGCTTATCGCAAGTGAATAATCAATTGATAAATCTAACCAATGCTCGTAGGTACCTTCTTTAAGTAGGCTTAAGGCCTCATTAATATAGGTTGTCAAAGGATTATTTTTAGTTAACAACCCCATAGTACCAGAAGGATTTTCCTCAACCAAGGTAAAGGCATCAATTATTTTTAATGATGAATCCTTTTTAATCGCTGTCTTAGCATTAATACCAGACATTGCTAGAGCTTCAAAATTACCATGCTTCAATCTATTTAAGCCATCATCAATTTTAGAAAAAGGCTTAGTTTTAGCTTCAGTTAATTGTGCTTCTGCTAATTCATATTGAATTGAACCAGCCTGAGCTCCAATTGTAATATGGCTTTGATTCATAGCTTCAAAGCTATTTAAATTATCATATTGTTCCTTTAGAACTACTAAAACCTGACCGCCATCACCATTAGCGTAATAATAGTCTGTAATCTGATAATTTTTAGCACGCTCTTCCGTATAGGTTAAGCCTGCTAAAATGATATCAGCCTTATTATTATCTAATTGAGTTGTTAAGCCATCAAAATTAGATTCAACAATTTTAAGCTCTAAGCCTAAGCTTTGAGCCAAATAATTAGCCAGAAAAATATCAGCGCCCTGAAATCTTTTATTACCACTTTCTTTCATATCTAAGAAAGTATAAGGTACATAATCAGGTGAGGTCGTAACTCTCAAAGTACCATTTAATTTGGTTTTAATATCTTCAGGTAAGTCAACAACCTGTTCATATTTTTCTTTTGTCCAGTCTACTAGCTCACTATTTTCACCCTTACAAGATGTTAAGGTAAATAATGAAACAATAACTAAGCTAATTAATAATAATATTTTTTTCATAATAATCCTCCACAATATAATTTAAAGTTAAAAAAAGTCCTTAGACAAGTCTAAAAGACTCATCTAAGGACGTATATATATACGCGGTGCCACCCTAGTTCACGTTAAAATCATTTAACATACTCTCAAGTACTAACATACTTTATCGCTGTAACAGGCGAACCTGAATCTACTAATATCATAGATTAGCTCAAAGACGCGTTCATTTATAAAATCTATACTGTTCTTTCACCATCAACAGTTCGCTAAAATATATTTATAAACTACTATTTCTTTTCGTAGCAATTAAGATGTTACAACATTTTCAAATATAAATCAAGAGTTTTTTTACAAAATAAAAAAAAAGAAGGCCGAAGCCTTCTCGCAACTCATAAGCCATGTTTTGTCATGGGTAATCATCTATCTTCACTAATGTGACCTAAACCTAGCTTCATTTTGCCGGTTCAAGCTCTCCTACCAAAATTTGGATTTCTAGCTTGTGGGGTTTACCGCGTTTCAGTCTTTAATTTCTTAAAGAATCGTCTCTGTGGCACTTTATAGACTAGATCATAGCTAAAAGCCTTAGATTTCATCTGCCGTCACCCAAAGGTGCCTTAAGTTATTTTTTCCTTAAGCGCAAACACTACAATCATCTCAGATTGTGCTAGCATGGACTTTCCTAACATTTCTGCTCGATTACCTTGTTGCATTAATTATTTTATCATAGAAAAAACTAAAGTCAATCTATTTCTTAATTACATTAATACCTTCTAAATAATGATAGGCATCAATTTCTTCCTTACTTAATTCATGATCATCATGAACTGGTAAGATTGGCTGCTTTTTATTTTTCTTCTTATCCTCTTTGAAATTAAAACCACCATTATCTAAAAGCTGAATTAAAGCATCCATCTTATAAATGAAATAGTCAATTAAAGTATCAATGCTTGAAACAGGGAAGTTTCTACCTAAACGGCTTAAATTTTCAACAGCTAATAATAAATCACTTTTAATCTTATTTAAATCACCATAAATAGGACAGGCTTCAGGAACCATTTTTATATAATTAGTAAGTGTTCCAACCCGACTTTTTAGTAATATATAAGCGTTAATTGTTTCTTTATCACTAAACTTAGCTTTAACAGTTAATAAATTATTTTTAAGCTTAGTAGCCGAACGATTAATTCTCTTATAAACGTTAAACGGCATTAATAAGTAGATTAAATAAATTATAACCAAAAGTAATAATGGTGCACCTAAGGCAATAATCCAAATATCATCTAAAAAGTCTGGTCGTAGGCTAACATAAGAAATAACCTCACCCTTATACTTTAGCTTTGTAAAAGGATCAGCATAGGTAGATAAACCTACAAATTCTTTATTATCAACAATCCAAGTGAAATCACCATAAATCTTCTTACCATTGCTACCAGCATAATATAGGTCGCCATCCTTAATAATTTGTAGCTTATCTGGGCTTACAAAGTTTAAAGTTATAGTTCTTACCTCTTTGTTATCCCTGTAGATAAATATATTTGAGTTTGTATTAGTTAAATTTAAAAATTTAACCATATTGCCATCACGAGTTAGGAATAAATTGTTGGGACTATAATGAAAATCATAGGTTTCATCATAGTTTAAAACTATTTCCTTTGTACCACTTAAAACATTAATTGAATTAGCATCCTCTGGTAATTCGAAGGCTCCTGCTTTAAGACTAAAGCCAAAGAAAACTAAAACTGATGAGAAAAATAAAATAATTTTTTTCAAATTAAATCACCCTCTCATTCTTACATCTAATTGATTATATGGAATTTCAATACCAAGTTCATTAAATTTCTTTACCACATCTTCATTTAATTGCCATTGTGTTGTCCAATTATCACCATTTTTAACCCAAAAACGAAGCTTAAAAATAAGCGATGAGGCAGCTTGCTCAGCTAATACACAAATTGGAGCTGGGTCCTTTAAAATCTTATCATTATTTCTAGCTAAATCCAATAAAGCCTTCTTAACAGCATCGATATCACTATCATATGAAACACCAAAGCTCATATCAATACGACGAGTGCTCATAGCATCATAGTTGATGATATTGCTAGATAAAATCGAGTTATTTGGAATAGTAATAACCTTATTGTCACCAGTTTGAATTACAGATGAAACCATATTAATTGCTATAACATTACCTTCAATACCGTTAACGCTAATCCAATCACCAACCTTAAATGGACGCATAACAACTAGCATAATACCATTAGCAATATTTGATAGTGAATCCTTTAAAGCTAAACCTACAGCCACACCAATTGAACCAATTAAAGTTAAAAAGCCTGTCATAGGAATGCCAAATGATGATAATACTACTAAGAAGTAAATAACATAGATTGATGCATTCAATAGTGATAACAAAAATTTTGAAATTGTCATATTAATTGGCAATCTACCTAAAATTCTTCTTAAAATTAGCTTTAAAAGCTTAACAATAAAAAATCCTATTACTAAAGCGATTAAGCCTGTAAATACATTAAACAAAGCATCGCCCAAATAAGTTTTTATATTATCCATCACTGTTGATAGAAACATAATAATTACCTCCTTAATTATAAAAATAGGGAGGCCTTGCCGCCTCCCCTAAAATTATGCTTTAACTAATGCATCCTTG
Organism: Anaeroplasmataceae bacterium; assembly: GCA_020025015.1. Taxonomy (GTDB): domain Bacteria; phylum Bacillota_I; class Bacilli_A; order Acholeplasmatales; family Anaeroplasmataceae; genus CALUXS01. The sequence goes on along the minus strand of JAHHSV010000006.1, from coordinate 54,489 downwards.
CGAGATAAATCTACTTGACCTTTCTCATTTACGCCAATGCACTTAACTAGGATTGTGTTACCTAATGATACAACATCCTCACACTTAGCAACTCTTTCAGGTGCTAAACGAGAAATGTGACATAATCCTTCACAGCCTGGCCATAATTCTACGAATACGCCATATTTTTCAATACGAGTTACTTTACCTTCATAGATAGTACCTACTTCAGCAACTCTAACTAGATTTTTAATATGCTCAAGACAAGCTTTTGCAGTATCCATATTATTATGCATTACAAAAACACGACCATCTTGCTCAATATCAATCTTAACATTATCAAATTTTTCAATAATTTGATTAATTACCTTACCACCAGCACCAATAACATCCTTAATCTTATCTGGATTAATTTTTGTAGTAACAACCTTAGGTGCATACTTAGATAATTCCTTACGAGGCTCAGCAATAGTTGTAGCCATATGGTCTAAGATTTGTAAACGACCCTTCTTAGCTTGAGCTAATGCTTCCTTTAAGATTTGATATGTAATACCCTTAATCTTAATATCCATTTGTAAAGCAGTAATACCTTCACGAGTACCAGCTACCTTAAAGTCCATATCACCTAGGTGATCTTCCATACCTTGGATATCAGTTAAGATTGTATAATGCTTTTCATCTTGCATAATTAAGCCCATTGCAATACCAGCAACTGGAGCCTTAATTGGAACACCGGCTGCCATTAATGCTAATGTACCTGAACAAATAGTAGCTTGGCTTGATGAACCATTTGACTCTAAAATTTCAGATACAACACGAATTGTATAAGGGAATTCATCTTCACTTGGAATTACATATGATAAGGCTCTTTCACCTAAAGCACCATGACCAATTTCACGACGGCCAGGTGAACCATATCTACCAGTTTCACCTACTGAGAATTGAGGGAAATTGTAGTGTAGCATAAATCTCTTTGTATCTTCAGGTGCTAAACCATCAATGATTTGATTATCACTTAATGAACCTAATGTTACTGTACCTAAGCTTTGAGTTTGACCACGAGTGAATAAAGCACTTCCATGAGGTCTTTCTAAAACATCAATACGGCTTGATAAAGGTCTAATTTCATCAACCATACGACCGTCAGGACGAATCTTATCAACTGCGATCATTCTTCTTACTTCACCATGTAAAATATCCTCTAAGGAACGATTTACATGCTTTAAATATTCATTCTTAGCTTCAGTATCTAAAACCTTGATTCCGCCTACTTCAGTAATAAATACCTTTTCACCAAAATGCTCTAGAGTTTCAGCATTAACAGCATCGATAGCTGCATAACGCTCTAGCTTATCTTCAATACGAATAGCCTTAACTAGCTTTTCTTCTGCATATTCACGAACAGCTTTATCAATATCCTTATCTAATTCAAATAAAGATACCTCAACCTTTTCCTTACCGCATTCCTTAGCGATTTCCTCTTCGAATTCGCATAATCTTTGGATTTCAGCGTGACCAAACTTTAAAGCTTCCCACATTGTATCCTCATCAACAAAACGAGCACCAGCCTCAACCATATTAATTGCATGCTTTGTACCAGCAACTGTTAAGTTAATATCTGACTTTTCTAATTGTTCTGGAGTTGGGTTTATGATCATTTCGCCATCAATTAAACCTACAACAACACCAGCAATTGGTCCTTCAAATGGAATATCAGAAATCATTAATGCGATTGATGAGCCTAGCATTGCTGCCATAGCTGTTGAACAATCCTCATCAGCTGATAATACTGTATTAACAACCTGAACCTCATTTCTGAATCCTTCAGCAAATAAAGGACGAATAGGACGGTCAATTAAACGAGAAACTAATGTTTCATGTTCACTTGGTCTTCCTTCTCTTCTTAAAAATCCTCCAGGGATTTTACCTGCTGCATATAATTTTTCTTGGTATAAAACCATTAATGGAAAGAAATCTTGTGTTGAAACTTCGTTGTTAGAACAAACTGCAGTTAAAACAGTACTTCCACCATATGATACCATACAAGCGCCATTTGCTTGCTTGGCTACTTCGCCAATCTCTACAACTAAAGGTCTACCCGCCCAGTTGTATTCAAAACGTTTCACTTCACTCATAACGTTTTCTCCTTTTTTTCTATTTTTCTATTTAACCGTTTAACATTATACCATAATTAGAGCTTTAATTACATTAAATATAATTATTTTTTTATTTTCCTTTAAAGTATTCTAGTTAAGTGCTATAATTTAGGTGTCATTAGGGGAGCCAAAATGGCTGAGAGGACGGAAGTCGACCCATTGACCTGATCTAGGTAATGCTAGCGTAGGGAAATGATCCAAATAATCGAATCCTTTTTAGCATTGTCCTAACCGGACATTTTTTTATTTATAAAGGAGAAGAACATGAAAAAACAAATTTTTTCAACTAAGGCTATTGTTGAAATTGCAATTTTTGCAGCAATCGCCTTTGTCCTAGATTTTCTACAAGGTGAAATTTGGGACTTAACTCCAATCTTCCCAGCAGGTGGAAGTATTGGTATTGCAATGCTACCAGTAATGATTATTGCATTACGTCGTGGTGTTATTTCTGGAGGAGTTTGTGGTTTAATCGTTGGTTTACTACAAATGCTAAGTGGTGTTTATGCTATCGGTTTAGAATGGTATAATGTAATGTTCCAGGTTATGCTTGATTATACATTACCATACGTATTTACAGGCTTACTTACAGGTATCTTCTATCATGTATTACCACTTGTTAAAAGCAAAAATGGCGAGGCTTGGGTAGTAGCAGGTGCTTGTTTTGCTGGTGGCTTAGGTAAATTCCTATCGCACTTTATGGCTGGTGCTATTTACTGGCAAAGTACAACTGGTTCAATTTATAACCAGGAGGTTGAATATGCAAGTGCCTCAATTTATTCCTTATTATATAATGGTTCTTATTGCTTACCATCAACTATTCTTTGTATGGTTTTAGCATATCTAATCTTCTTTAGGCAACCTAAATTCTTCATTGAAAATTATAGTGAGGTGACTGAATAATGAAAAAGGCATATACAGTTTTAGCATTAGGTATTATAAATGCTTGCTACTCTTTAGGTATGTTCTTCAGCTCAATTAATGTTGAAACTGATGAATGGGGTGGCACAAGCTATGAATCATCTGCTACATCTTTAATTTGGTTAATTTCATCTATCCTAATAATCGTACTAGGTTATTTCATGTATAAGGAAAGCAAAGAAACTAAAAATAACTAATTAAAATAAAAAGGCATCTATTCTATAAAGCTTTGGCTTAAGAATAGATGCTTTTTTTATAATTTATTTTCTTCAAATACCTCGATAATCTTACCTACTAGTGGGTGGCGAACTACATCAATTGCTTCAAATTCAACAACCCCAATTTCAGGAATTCTATCAAGTAATCTAGCTGCCCTTAATAGGCCTGATTGCTTACTACTTAAATCAATTTGCGATGGGTCACCAGTTACTATCATTTTACTATGGAAGCCTAGTCTAGTTAAGAACATCTTTAATTGCTCCTTGGTTGCATTTTGAGCCTCATCTAAAATAACGAAGGCATTTTCTAAGGTTCTACCACGCATATAGGCAAGCGGTGCTATTTCAATAACCTGCTTACTAATTAAGGCCTCAGTTGTTTCATAGCCTAAGGTATCATATAAGGCATCATATAAAGGTCTTAAATATGGATCAATTTTTTCCTTTAAATCACCTGGTAAAAAGCCTAAGGACTCACCAGCCTCTACGGCAGGACGAGTTAAAATAATTCTTTGATAATTTCCCTTTTTTAGCTCCCAAACCGCATAGGCAACAGCTAAAAAGGTCTTACCAGTACCAGCAGCTCCTAAAGAAAAAACGATATCCTTAGCCTGCATAGCCTTAACATAATCTATTTGCTTTAAGGTTTTAGGATAAATCGGCTTATTACTAAAGGTATAGGAAATTGCTTTTTTATTTTCAAATAAACGTAAATATTTAGCATCCTCATTTGATTCAACTAGATTAGCTAAATAAACTATATCACGTCCACCAAATTTCGCACCTAATTCAGATGCTTCAGCTAAAAGGCTAAATATACGCTCAAGCTTCTTAATAACCTCTTCATCCTTTGAATTAGTTGTAATTGAACCATTATATATCTCAATGTCACAATTGTATAATTCCTCAAGAATTACTAAATTTTTTCTATCAGCACCAGTAATATTTCTTTCTACATCTAAATTATTAATACAAGTATTAAGCTTCATACTTCCCCCTCAAATTCTCAAAATTATTTGTAAAATCAACCTTTTTAAATACCATTTCTTCTTTTGTTGTAGGATGAATAAAGGTTAAGGAATAAGCCTGTAAAACAGGTTTATCCGTAAAATTCTTACTTCCATATTTAGTATCGGCAAATAAAGGATGACCAATATTAGCTAGCTGACAGCGTATTTGATGAAATCTTCCTGTAACTAGCTCTATTTCAACATAGCTTACTAAAACGCCATTAATTTTAGCTTCTAAAAGCTTAGTGTATTTTAAAATAGCTTCCTTACCATTCTTATTATCGATATAGGCTTTACGATTTTTTTCATCCTTACTAAGCTTATCTATTAAGGTTCCGCTACTATCCATACTGCCTTCAACTACTGCAATATAGCGTTTATTAAAGGTGTTATTTCTAATTGCTTCAGAAAGACGGCTTGCAGCCTTACTAGTTCTAGCATAAACCATTACACCCTCAGTATTTCTATCTAAGCGATGAACTAAGCCTAAAAACACTGCTCCAAGCTTATTGTACTTTTCCTTAATATAGTCTTTTAATAAATTTAGCATATCGCTTGCTTTGCTAGAATCCTCTTGGCTTAAAATTCCGTAATCCTTGTAGCAAACAACTAAATGATTATCCTCATAAAGGATTTTATCCTTAATTTCCATAAAATCACCTAATATTATTATAGCAAAATATATGAAAAAAAGCATTAATCCAACGATTAATGCTTAATTATTTTTAGTTAAAAACCTGCTTTAAAAGCTCACCAATATTCTCAACTGGAACAATTTCTAGAGACTTTTTAACCTCCTCAGGAACCTCATCTAAATCTCTTTCATTTTCCTTTGGAATATAAATTTTCTTTAAGCCTGTTCTTACAGCTGCGATTGATTTTTCACGTAAGCCACCAATTGGTAAAACGCGACCTCTTAAGGTAATCTCACCAGTCATACCAAGATGAGCTGATACAGGACGATTTGCTAAGGCACTAACTAAGGCTGTAGTTAAGGTAACACCAGCACTTGGCCCATCCTTAGGTACTGCTCCCTCAGGCACATGAACGTGAATATCAATTTGATTAAAATCAACACCCTTAATACCTAATTCATCAGCGTGAGTTTTAACATAAGATAAAGCTGCTTGGGCACTTTCCTTCATTACATCACCTAATTTACCAGTAAGAATTAAACCACCCTTACCCTTATAGGTTGTAACCTCGATATCTAAGGTATCGCCACCAAAATCAGTGTAGGCTAAGCCAGTAACAACACCAACCTCATTAAATTCACGACCCTCATTATTGAAGAAAATTACCTTGCCTAAATATTTTTCTAGATTTTCTGGAGTTATTTCAGTATGCTCCTTCTTGTCAATTAAAATATCCTTAACAGTCTTACGACAAATCTTAGCAATTAAACGATCAAGCTCACGAACACCTGCTTCTCTAGTATAGCCTTGAATAATCTTATACATAGCCTCATCAGTAATAGTTAACTGCTCTGGCTTTAAGCCATGGTTAACTAATTCCTTTGGTAATAGGTGCTTGAAGCCAATATTGAACTTCTCATACTCAGTATAGCTTGATAATTGAATAATTTCCATACGATCACGTAAAGGAGCTGGAATATCCTCAAGCTTATTAGCTGTAGTAATAAACATAACCTGACTTAAGTCATATGGCTCTTCTAAATAGTTATCACTAAAGTTTGCATTTTGCTCTGGGTCTAAAACCTCAAGCATCGCAGCCGCAGGATCGCCACGATAATCAGATGTCATCTTATCTATCTCATCTAGTAAGAAAACTGGATTAATAGAGCCTGCATCCTTCATACCCTTTAGAATACGACCAGGTAAGGCACCAATATAGGTTCTTCTATGACCACGAATCTCAGACTCGTCTCTTACACCACCAAGTGATTGCTTAATAAACTTACGGCCTAAGGCATCACTAATAGACTTAGCTAAAGATGTTTTACCTACTCCAGGAGGACCTGCAAAGCATAGAATAGTTGATGGGTTACGATGAGTCATCATCTTAACTGCTAAATATTCAATAATTCTTTCCTTAACCTTAGCCAAGCCATAATGTTTCTTATCTAAGGCTTCCTCTACCTTCTTTAAATCATCAACATCCTTTGTTGAATTAGACCAAGGTAAACCAATTATAAAGTCTAAATAGCTTCTAATAATGCCAGATTCAGCCATTTGGTTATTAGTATTAGCGTAACGCTCTAATTCCTTTAAAGCCTTAGCCTTAATGTTTTCAGGCATACCTGCTTTATTAATTTGCTCACGTAAGGTGTCTACCTCTTCATCCTGACGGGCTTTATCGCCTAGCTCATTTTGAATAGCGCGCATCTTTTCTCGTAAGTAATATTCCTTTTGGCTATCATCAATAGACTTCTTAACATCACTATTAATCTTATTCTCTAAATCGATAATACGCTTTTCCTTTTGGATATCCTCTAGGATAAATTCAAGACGCTTGGATAAATTAAGCTCACTTAAATAGCGATACTTATCCTCTTTATCATTAGGCTTTAAGTAAAAAGCTATAATATCAGCTGTTGCTTCACCTGTTTGCCCAGATTGCAACAATCTACCAACCTCATCAGGAGCAGTTAAAAACATTGGACCTTCCTTTTGATAGCTTTCTAAAACCTGTCTAATTAAAGCGACTTCAGTATCATCATTAGTAGATATTGTTTCTTTTTTCTCATAGCTTGCTACTAAATATGGATCAACTGATTCGTAATTTAAAACCTCTATACGATCTGTAACCTTAAACTTAACCTTATAATTACCATTAGGTAATCTTAGCTTTAGCATAACTTTAGCAATTACGCCAATTGGCTGTAAGTTTTCTGGTGTAATATCATTAATAGATGAATCCTTTTGAATCAACAACAAAATATTACCACTATACATCTTCTCAGATTCTTCAAGAGCTCTAACTGAATTTAAACGACCTACCTCAGTTCTAAACTCATTATGTGGAAGCGGAGTAATACCTCTTATAGCCATTGCCGGTAAAATTAAATTAGTATTAATTTCACTCATATTATCACCTCTTTCTCGGATATTATAGTATATTTTTGGCACTTATGCAACTAGTTTGCCAAAAAAACTAAAAAATGCCAAAAATAAAAGACCCGAAGGTCTTTTACATTAAAATTAAATCATTTTAGCGTTAGCTAATAACATATCAACAAGCTTTGCATAAGCTAATTCAGAATAAATTGAAGCATATTGTTGTTGAGTTGCTTTCTTAACATCAATTTTCTTCTCGGCTAATTTAGCTTCAATCTCTTCCTTAGAAGGAGTTAAATTCTCTTCTTCGATAATCTTAGAAACAACAACATTGAATAATGCTTGACGCTTACCTTGAGTTGATGTGTATTCTTCAAATTTTTCCTTGTCAGTTCCCATTAATTGTAAGAATTGCTCAAATGGAATATTGTACATTTTGGCTTGACTTACATATTGATTACGCATTTGGTTAATACGCTCTTCCTCTAATGCTACTGGCATATCAATTACTGTATTATCTAAAATGTTATTGATAATTTCATCTAATTGACGATCCTTTTCAGCTTGAGCCTTACGATTCTTTAAATCTTCAAGCTTATGAGCCTTCATTTCTTCAACAGTATTTACGTTTTCAATATTTAAAGACTTAACGAATTCATCAGTTAATTCAGGTAAAACCTCTTCCTTAACCTCATGAACAGTAACTACGAATTTAGCTTCCTTACCTGCTAATTCCTTAGCACCATAATTTTCAGGGAATGTTACGATAACATCCTTAGTTTCGCCTGCCTTCATGCCAACCATTTGTTCTTCGAAGCCAGGAATGAATTGATGAGAACCAATCTTTAATTCATAACCCTTAGCAGCTCCACCTTCAAAAGCCTTACCATCAACAAAGCCTTCAAAATCAAATTGAGCGATATCATTTAAAGCAATAACTTGTTCAGCCTTTGCTTTCTTTTCTGCTCTTTGGCTACGGAATGCATCGATAGCTTCAGTAACATCCTTATCAGTTACCTCAGTATCTGCCTTCTTAACCTCAATTCCCTTATATGTAGGTAAGTTGAATTCAGGGTAAACATCAAATCTTAAAGATACTTCGAATGGTTTACCTCTTTCAATCTTTTCTTCACCCTCAACTACTGGTTCAAATTGACCACAAATTGATTGTACTAATTCCTTATCCTCATATAATTCTTTAACCTTATTATTGAAAATTACGTCTAAAGCATCTGCATATAAAGATTCAACACCATAATTCTTTTCAAATACTTCACGAGGGGCATGACCCTTACGGAATCCTTTAATAGTTACATTTTCATTATTTTTCTTAAATGCTACATCTAAAGCCTTTTCAAATTCTTCTGGAGTAACATCAAAAGTTACCTTAACACGGCTATGTTCTAAATTTTCTTTTTTCATTTAAAATCTATCCTTTCTATAACAATACGATTATACCATATTTTTTCATTTTGTAAAGAAAATTACTATAAAAATAAACCTACATTTGGATATTTTTGGCAATTAGGTGGGAAGTATGCCAAAAGCTCAAAAAGAAAAACCATGAGCCTCAACCCATGGTTTAAATTACCTAGCTAGCTAACATATGGACGATTATCATCATTATCTGATGGTAAGATATTTGCCTCATCATTAGTTTCTTCTTCTTTATTTTCTTGCTTTTCCTTTTCAGCCTTCTTAGGTAATACTACATTCTTACGATACTTAAAGTAAGAACCACCAGCAGCGCCACCCGCAGCAACGCCAGAAAGTAAAGAAATTATTGCAATAAATAAGCCTAAGGCCCCGGCGTTTAAATTCTTAAATGAACAAATTATAACACCAATTGACATAATTAAAACATGTAGCCAAAATTCCTTTTTATTAGTCACTTCATTTAAAAGCGAAGTTGTGATGAAATAGAAAACACCCTTTAGATACAAAACACCACCAACTAAATAATTATAGTATTTATTACAAAAATCACTAATAGCACTTTCTTTTCCAGCTTCAATTGAAAAAGCTCCATAAAATAAGAAGGCACCTACAACAATATCTAAAATAATTTCAGTTAAAATAACCATTTTAGAATTAGTGCTTTTTTGAGTTCTAACTAAAGGTACAACCCTAATAACTGCAAAAACACAAATTACAAAGCCAGTAAAGCCCATAACAAGGCGTGGACCTAAGGTATTATCACCAACATAGGTGTCAACAATAATCCAAATACCCATTACTACCAGTAAAGCACAAGCACAGCATAGTAGCCAAAAGTTAACACCCTGTAACGGATTAGGAAGCTCTTTATGTTCCTTTTCAACGTAATTCTCAACCTTTTCTTCAGGAGTTTCCTTCTCAACTACATAAACATTTTTCTTCTTCTTTCTCATTTTTATCCTACTTTCCTGAAATATTCATAGATTCAATGTATAAAGATGGTGCGTAAACGCCATTACTATAATATAGGTCACTGCCTAATTCCTTAATATTATTGAAAACCTCCTGGAACTTACCAGATAAAATAATCAAGGTAACAGCCTTGCCTTTTTTACCATTTTCAATTAAATAGCCACTACATTGAACATTGAAATCTCCAGAAATTTGATTAACACCAGCATGTAAGCCAGTTATTGAAGTGATTAAAACACCATTATTAACATCTGCTAATAATTCATCAAAGCTTCTACTACCTGCCTTTAAGCATAAAGTAGTTGAATCAACAGAAACACCTGATTTAACAGATGGCTTATATCCATTACCTGTTGATTTAGTGTTATAGTAAGCAGCAGTTGATAAATTATGTAGATAGGTATTTAATTTACCATCTGTTACAATTTCAGTAGCACGAGCTGCAACACCCTCATCATCAAAGCTTTGGTAAACTGGTGATGCCTCGCAGAATGGATCATCAGTTAAAGTAACGTTTTTACCAAAAACCTGCTCACCTAGCTTACCCTCTAGGAATGAACGTTTTTTCTTAACCGCATTGGCAAAGAAAATTGATTTATAAACACCAATCAATGAACAAACAACATCATTTTGTAAAACTACCTTATAGCTATTTGAAGGAATAGTATCAGCTCCAAATTTACTCATTGCAGTTTCAACAATCTTATCGCTAAACTCATTAACATTTAAATCACTTAAATTCTTAATAAACTTATAATCGAAGCTATCCTTCATCTCGCCATTTTTTTGACAAACTACAGCTCCAACAATAGTTGCATATTCATTTGAATTATGAACATTTAAGCCATTGCTATTAGTAATTCTTACCTCACTATATGCTTCACTATATTCAGCCTGAGCATGGAAAAAGCAATCAGTCTTTTCACGCATCCTATTAACCATAGCTTGCATTAGATCAATTTTTTCTTGCGTAGAATGATTCTTAAAATCATGGCTTTCAGCTTTTCTTTCCTTATATTCACTATCGCCACCATAAATAAAGAATGGATCATCCTTAGTTATAACAGCAGCTGCACCCTTTAATCTTTCAATTAAAGAATCAATATTATCCTCGTTACCATTTTCTGAATAAACTGTTGCAATTTGGTTATTATAAACACCACGAATAGCAAATACGTCAGTACTACTTTCCTCTCTTTGATCTACTGCATTATCAAATAAGCTAATAGATAAAGAATGGCTAATAGATTCATATAATTCAATTTCTTTAATACCAGCGGCTAGAGCACGCTCCTTTAATAATTCAAAATTCATATTAGCGACCTCCATTTCCACCAACAGTCATATTTCTAACTCTAATTGTAGGTTGGCCAACGCAAACAGGTATAGAACCAGACGCTGCACCACACATACCATAACCGTTAGATTGGTTATTCGCTACCATATCGATATTTAGTAAAACCTCACTACCATTCCCAACTAAGGTTGCACCTCTAACTGGAGTAGTTATCTTACCATCTTCAATCATATAGCCCTCATTAACGCTAAAGTTAAATTCACCAGTAGCAGGATTAACTGATCCACCACCTAATTCCTTAGCAAAAATGCCATATTTAGTATTCTTAATTAACTCCTCAAACTCATAAGGACCATTTGCAATATAAGTATTAGTCATACGACTAGTTGGCATAAAGCGATAGCTTTGACGACGACCACTACCAGTAGACTCACAGCCCATTAAGCGTGAATTCTTATAATCAACCATATATGATTTTAAAATACCATTTTCAATTAAAACATTCTTCTGAGTTATATGACCCTCATCATCAATGTTTTCGCTACCCCATTCATTAGGAATGGTACCATCATCAATAGCAGTAACACAATCAGCCGCAATCTTCTTTCCTAGCTTACCAGTAAACACTGATAAACCACGGCTAACAGCTGATGCCTCTAAGGCATGACCACAGGCCTCATGGAAAATTACACCACCAAATGAGTTATTGATAACAACATCATAAATGCCACCCTTAACCTGAGGAGCATGTAGCATTGTTACAGCCTGCTTAGCAGCCTGACAACCTAAAGCGGCAAAATCATAGCCTTCATAGGCATCTAAGCCAAAGTTACCACCATAATTAGCACCACCTGCTTGCTTACCTAATCCTTCAGCCTCAGCAATTGCTGCACCATTAAAACGAATATTGTTACGAACATCTTCCTTACATACTCCATTTGTATTGTAAATATAAACGTGCTGAACAAATTCAGAAACTCCAGCAGTAGATTGAATAATTTCACTGCTATAAGCCTTAGATGCAGCATTAATTTCTCTTAAGTAATTAATCTTTTTTTCTAATGGCTCATCAATAGAAAGCTTCTTAATAATAGTGTGATTTAAGGTTTTAGTATCATTAAAGCAAATATCCTTAACTAATACTTCACCCTCATAAAATTTATTTAATTTATTAGCTAAATCTAATAGGCCCTTCAAGCTTACATCATTAGTATAGCCATAGGTTTCTTCCATTCCCTTTAGAAGTCTTAAACCTGCACCATATAGATTAGCTGTTTGACAATCATCAACTTTATCCTCTAATAACATTATGTTAATAGTAGTCGTATCCTCGATAAAAAGCTCAGCAAAATCGGCACCAGTTTTAGTTGCCTCAAGTAAAACCTTTTTTACTTCATCTTGTTTTAACATACAATCAACTCCTTTTTATAATTATATAATTTTTAACCCTATCAAGCAAGGGAAAACCATAAGATAAAGCCCATTTGAGCCATAAATTTTAAAGAATTTTTTCTTTAAAACCTCATAAAAATAAAAAAGCCTAAAAAGGCTTTTTAAGTTTACAAACTAAAGTTTTTTTATAGGTTTCAGCTTTAGTCCAAAGACTCTTCTTTTGATATTGATATAGCTTATCGCCTTCTATAACCATATAAGAGCCTTCCATAAAGCTACCAGGATTAATAAATAGAGTATCCCCCTCATAAAAGGCAGTTGGAAGATGGGTATGACCAAAGACAACATAGTCAACCTCTAAGCTCTTACCCTTACTAATAAGTCGACTATAGCCTTCCTTACTACCATATAAATGACTATGGGTTAAAAAGAAGGTTTTAGAATCAATTGTTATATAATTTTCTAGCTCCCTATTAGAATCAAAATCACAATTACCCTTAACACAATAGCTATGTGGCTCTAAATCTAAAAAATCAATATCATTTCTACTTATGTCACCTGCGTGTAATATATAATCAAACTTTGATAAATCTAGCTTTGTTACACTTTTAAAATGAGAATCACTAATCAATAATATTTTCATCGCTACCTCCATAAACAATTAAAGGCACAAGCATTTCATTAGCTGTAATACCAGCATGATGGCTCTTAAATTCAATATGCTTGCTAGGATCTATACTTTTAGAATAAACCATATAATAATCATTTATACCAAGGGCAAAATAATCACCAATAAAATCTAAAACTCGAGGATTTGTATAATTTTCATTACCAAAATAACCAGACTTTAATAAGTCCTTACTAGGATGTAATTCATAAATTTCACCAAATAATTTATTAAAGATAATTGGAAATTCTGAAGCGAATTCCTCTTTTACCTTAAAGGCCAAAGCTCTACTATCATTAGCAGGCATTCTTTCAAGCATATTCATTAAAATATCACATTCATAAAGCTTAATTGAGCTAACATCCCTATGACCATGATCTGCTGTAACTATTAATAAAGTATTTTCAGGTAAACGTTTGGCAAATCTTTCAACCTCTTTATTTAAAGAAACAATAACCTTATGCGTTTCCTTACTTGCTAAGCCCTTAACATGCAAGGTTGAATCAGGTTCAGTTGTATAAACATACTGAATAGTTTTACCATAATTTTTAATGTTTTTTAAAGCCCTTTTTAATTCATTTTTTAATTTTACCTTATTCTTAAAATCAGGCTCAACCATAAAGCCTTGAGGAGCTAAATCCTTATAAAATGGCTCATAAGGCATTAACTTAAAATAATTGATACCAGTTGATTCTTCGGTAAAATAATCCTTGCCTGTAAACAAAACAATGCTTCTATCAGCCTCTTTTATATAATTTTCCCAGCCAGTCCAGCCGTTAACTCGAGGCGATAAGCCACTTTTAATAGCCGTAGTTGCAGCAGCTGTTGTTGATGGATAAAGGCTAACTAAGCTTTCTTTAAAATGTCTTCTTAAAAAAGCATCCTTAGGTAAGTGATGATTTAAAATAGTTGTACCAAGACCATCTAAAAGTAAAACAACTACATTTTCATACTTGCCACTATCTAAATAGCTTCTAACCGTTAAATTAGGCTTATAGCAATTAGACCCACCAAAATGATTTTGAATCTCACCAATGACATTTAAAAGGGTTAAATTATAATCAGGTCTAATTATAGAAGCTTCACTAACATATTCCTTAAAATCAGCAAGCTTAGAAATATTAGTATATATATTTAAATAAGTAATTGCTATTACATCTTTATTCTTGCGTAATATTATCGCAAGCCCTTGGCTATTTTCTAAGGTATAGCCTAAAGCTAATAATTCTTTAAGCTTCATAAAGGCCACATGCTCGTTTTCACATCTATACCAAATAGCATCTGCTAATTCTATTTTTTCAATATTCATAGTATCACCACTTAAAATTATACCATAAACTACTTAGATAAATCGAGTAAAGAATTCTCCACTACCTTTTTTCTAAATAGTATATAACCTAAAAGTAAAGGAATATCTGCTAAAATCCAAGATGCTAAATCGGCAGCAGCTGTACTAATATAGGCCCAATCTGATGCCATACTATTTAATGGACCTCCATTAACAAATTCAGGTAAGAACCAGCATACACCTAATCTAGCAATTAACTCCATAATTCCTGCATAAAGTGGCCATGCTGGTCTTTCTACCCCCTGTAAGGTATTTCTTAAAATAAATAATGAACCTAAAAAAGGATAAAATGGCAAATTAGTATATAAATATAAATTGCTAAATTTAATAACCCTGTCATTAATTTTATCTGGGCTTAAAAACAAATGTAAATAAGCGCCATTTATAGTTGAAAGTAAGCCAATACCAACAAATACTAAGACCATAATAAGCATTATAATATGGGCAGCCTTTACGCCATTTCTAATTCTTTCATGATTTTTAGCTCCTAAATTTTGACCACTATAGCTTAGCATTGCATTACCTAGAGCTATAAATGGTGTCATTATAAAGCCATTTAATTTACAAGCTGCACCATAGCCTAATTGAGATTCATTTGAAAGGCTTCCATCAGGTAAGGCATCAAATTTAATTGTCGTACCCTGCATTACAATTAAGCCAAAGGATAAAATTGAATTTTGGAAGGCTAAGGGTAAGCCTAATTTTAAATGCTTAAAAACAAATTCCTTATTAAATTTAAAGTCTTCCTTTTTAAAGCGATAATCCTTTAATTTAATAAATATATAAATAAAGCAACCTAAAGCTGCTAAAGCTTGAGCGATAATTGTAGCCAAAGCCGCACCCATTACTCCCCATTTAAAGGAGGCAATAAATAAAATATCCAAGCCAATATTTAAAACACTAGAAAATAACAAGAAAAATAAAGGAGTAACACTATCACCTAGGCTTCTTAAAAAGCAGCAGGCAAGATTATAAAAAATTTGCCCAAATAAACCAATAAAAATAATTAAAATATAAGTACAGGCTGAATTAAATATTTCTAAATTATATTCTTCCTTAACCCCAATTACTGCTAATAAGGGTCTAATAGCTAAAACACCTATTACGGTTAAAATAATACTTATAATGGTAGATAAAATAACTTGAACTAATAAAGACTGCCTTGCACCCTTTATATCTCTTTGCCCAATTTTATTCGCACTAACAACACTGAAGCCTGCCGTACAGCCAAAAGCAAATTGTAAAACCATAAAGTTAATATTACTAGTATTGTTAACACCCGCAACCTCATTTGCACTTAAAAATTGCCCGCAAATTATTGCATCAGTTATAACATAAATTTGCTGTAATAATAAGGATAAAAAAATTGGCAAGGTAAATAAGGCAATAACCTTCCAAATCTTACCTTCAGTTAAATCGATTGGTCTAAACAAGCTTTTAAGCATACTATCACTCCTTCTTAACCTACTAATTATACCCATTTTTCTAAAAAAGTAAATAAATTTAGTAGCTATTTATCGAAAATAAAAAAGACTCAAACGAGTCTTTTAATCTAATTTATTAACCTTATCCTTAAAGCCTGATTCTAAGCTATGCTTTAGGGTAGCCTCTCTTTGACTTACGCTAACCATTGCTTTAGATTTAGTAGGCTGAACAATCGTACCAGCTCCACTAATACAGCCCATTGGACAAGCCATACCCTCAAGTAAGTAACCATCATACTTACCTTTTTTAGCATCCTTTAGCATTTGCATACAATTATCTAAGCCTTGCTCAGCATGAACCTTAATTTCTCTTGTTGGATCAATATCCTTACAAGCATTAACAACTGCTTCAGCAACACCACCAGCTACCGCAAAGCCTCTACCATCAGCTGTAGTTATATTCTCTAAAGGCTTTTCAACTAGTGTATTGAAGTCGACATTTTTCGCAACAAACATACCCATTAATTCCTCAAAGGTTAAAACAAAGTCAACATCTGAACGAACACTCTTACGTGAGGCTTCAAGCTTTTTCGCAGCACATGGGCCAACGAAAACTATTTTAGCATTTGGATATTTTTTCTTTACTAATCGACCTGTTAAAACCATTGGAGTTAGTGCCATACTAATATTATCCTTAAATTCTGGGAAAACCTTTTTAGCCATAACACTCCAGCTAGGACAGCAAGAGGTACCCATAAAATTAAGCTTGCTTGGTACGTTTTCCAAAAAGTCATGAGCTTCTTCAATAGTACATAAATCAGCACCAATTGAAACCTCAACTACTCCGGCAAAGCCCAATTTTTGCATTGCATCACTAATTGTCTTTAAATTAACCTTAGGACCAAACTGACCAACAAATGCAGGAGCCATAATAGCATAAACAGGAACATCAGACTTAATAGTTTGAATAACCTGGAAGATTTGTGATTTATCAGCAATTGCCCCAAAAGGACAGCTTACTAAGCACATACCACAGCTTACACATTTATCATAATTAATCTTAGCATGACCAAATTCATCAGATTCAATCGCATGCATCCCACAAGCCTTTTCACATGGTCTTTCACGATGCACAATTGCCTTATAAGGACATACATCATGACATCTACCACATTTTATACATAGGCTTTGATCAATAATACTACGACCATTTTTAATTGAAATAGCATTTTTAGGACAAACATTAGCACAAGGATTTGCTAAGCACCCAACACAAACATCAGTAACATAATATGAATGCTCTGGACAGGCATTACAAGCAAAATCTATTACATTTACTAAAGGTGGCTCATAAAAACGACTAGTACGTGTAGCCTCCTCAATACCTTTACTGATAGGCGCTTGGGAATCTGAATCTCTTAAAGGTAAGCCAATTGCTAAACGTAAACGCTCAGCAACAATGGCTCTTTCTAAGAAAATAGAATCGCGATATTTAGCTTGACCATTTTTTTTAGCCTGACTATTTAGCATCTTATAAGGAATTTCCTCTATACGAGAATAATCGCCACCCTCATAAGCAAGTCTAGCTACCTCTTCAAAAACACTTCTTCTGATTTTTACTAAAGAACCAAAATTATCCTTCATAATAAACCTCCTAGGTTAACTATTTATTAATGTCTTTATATCGGAAATAGTAATAGAATTCGCATTAGCCTTTGACATAATTGAATCAGCTAAATCCTTTTTCATCTTTTGTAGCTCTAAAACCTTATCCTCAATTGTGTTTTTAGCAACCAATTTGATAACGTTAACTTGATTTTTCTGACCAATTCTATGTGCACGGTCAGTTGCTTGATTTTCAACACTTATATTCCACCATGGATCTAGGTGAATTACTGTATCAGCTGATTGTAGATTTAAACCTGTACCACCAGCCTTTAAGGAAATTAGCATTACAGGAATCTTAGACTCGTTAAACTTATTAACTAATCTAATACGCTCTTCAGCCTTAACCTGACCAGTAATCTTTAAAAATTCAATTCCATTTGCAGTAAGCATTTCCTCTAGGAATGGGAAAACACTAGTAAATTGACTGAATACTAAAGACTTATGATTACCACTAATAGCCTTATTCAAAATATCAACACATAGCTGAAGCTTACTAGATTCAGCCTTATAATCTGTTAAGAACATGCCCGGATGAACACAAATTTGACGTAGACGTGTTAACATACTTAAAACAACTGCACCATCATTACACTCTAATTCATCCTTAAGCTTTAAGACATTTGCATCATAAATAGCAGATTCCTCTGGATTTAATCTTGTATAGTAAATTGTTTCAGTCTTGTCCTTTAATTCCTTTAGAACATCCTTCTTAGTTCTTCTTAAAATGAAAGGCTTTAATTTGCTTTGTAAACGAGCTAAGGCTCTTTCATCCTTATTTAAAATTAAATCCTCATAGCGTGATTTAAATGATTGATAGCTTGATAAATAGCCAGGAGCGATAAAGTCAAAGATATTCCAAACATCCTGTAAACCATTTTCAATAGGTGTACCAGTTAAAGCAAAACGAACATCTGAATCTATTTGCTTAATTGCCTCACTCTTTTGCGCAGACTGATTTTTAATATATTGAGCCTCATCAGCAATTATAAATCTAAATTTAGTCTTATAAAACTTCAAGTCACGTCTTAAGGAATCATAGCTTGAAATATAAATAATCTTTTGATTAGGATTAATATTAGTAATTAAATCCTCACGATATTTAGCATTACCAACAATCGGTACACAGGTAATATTTACATTCCATTTTTCAATTTCTTCCTGCCAGTTATAAACCAAGCTCATTGGACAAACAACAATACTAGGCCTTTCTACTGGATCACCTAACAATAAAGAAATCATCTCAATTGTTTTACCTAAACCCATATCATCGGCTAATATACCACCAAAGCCAGAGCTTGCAAGAGTATTTAACCAAGAATTTGCTTCAATTTGATAAGGCTTTAATAAAGTCTTTAAGTGCTCAGGTATGTAATACTCTGTCTTTTTATAATTTTCAAGCTTCGTAAAGAATTTTTGCATATTATCATCTAGGCTTACATCATAGCCATCATGATTTAATAATTTAAATGCATAAGATAATGGTCTATTTATATTAGTAAAATCCTCATCTAAATTAATTTGGAAATCACTAATTATTTCTCTTAAATAATCAATTTTTTCATTTAATTCAAGTATAGATCCATCCTTTAAACGCACAAACTTTTGTTTACGCTTATAGCTATCTAAAATATTTTTAATATCTTCCTTATCATAATCAACACCAGTTATTGATAGGTTCAATAAATCCACATCATATTTAGCATTAATTGTAATTTTTTTTGGGTGGCGAGGCTTGATTCTATTAACCTCATCACTTAGGTAAACTCCGCCAAATTCCTTTAAATCAGATAGGTCTGAATTTAAAAAGCTGTATTGATTCTTAATATTATTGATAGTAAAGCTTGAATTAAGTGGTTCAAAATGATAATTATCCTCTAGCATCTTAACGTAGTTTTCCACAACTGCTTGACTATATTCAGTATCATTTTCTATTTCCTTACCATCACTAAATAGCTTAAAGCCTAACAATAAATCATATTTGCTATTTAAAGTAATATAGCTTCTAACCTCTAACGCTGGAACAGAGTTGTTTTCATAAAATTCATCAGTTATTGTAATATCCCGTTTGATTTTCGGGAAAATCTTAATCAAAAAGCTATTAAAAATTTCATTATGATTGAAAACACCATTGTGGCTAGCTAAAAAAGAAAATACCTTTCTAACCTTAGGACTTGGAAACTTACGATATTCGATAATATCATCGTTATCATAGTAAGCACCAAGGGCACCAACAAATAATATTTTATCCCGATCAAAAATTTCAATTGTATTAGCCTTTAAAATAATAGTAGCAGGTTGATTACTAACCTGTAAGAATACATCACCAGTTTTTTCAACCTTTATAGTCTTATTTTTGCATGTCGAGAAGAAAAAATCAATAGCATATGGTGTATCAAGAGGAATATCCTTAACGATATTCTTATTTAAATTAACTTGATACAAAATAAAATCCAAATGCTTTTGGCTCGCCTTAGTAAAGCATTCATAGCCATGAATAAAGCTAATTTTACCATAGCTATCTACTAAGTGGTTTGTAATGTTATTAGCAAAGGCTTGTAAATCCTTAATTGTATAGACTTTATTCGCAATGATTTTATAGCTTACAGTTTTAGCTCTCAAATTCAGAGTAGGCTGTAATTCTAACTTTGTTGGAAATTCTTCTTCCAATAAACTTGCAGATAGCTCATTGATTTCTCTTTGCTTATTCTCATAAATTAAGTACTCATCAAATTGCTTAAGGTTATCTCTAATATATGCAGGATATAAAAGCTTAGCAGCCATAAAAACATCGAATATAGCATACTCCTCTTCGCTTAAATCAACATCTAATATATAAAATTCCTTAGCATTAATAAAAAGCCTTCCCTTACCTTCCTTGTACTTATCACAAACAACCTCAAAGAAAGACTCATCATTTATTTTGCAGTCAAAAAAACGATAGCTTGGTAAACTTATGCGATTACGATCAGCTAAAAATTCCTTTGTCATATCACTGATTAGAGAATGCTTTTCTAACCAAACTAGATCCAATGGATATGGTTTTAAATTAGTGTCAAAAAAACTATCTTCATTCTTTTTTTCATAGTTTAAAATTAGGCCAGCCATGTGCTTACACAAATTACCAGCTTTTGCAAAATCACATTCACATTCTAAGCAATCAACCTCGCGGTTAGAATTAATAGTAAATTTAGTTTTATATCCATCAACCTCACCATAAACATCATTACCCTCAACGTGATAATTAACAACCTTCTTTAAAAGATCGTTTGCCATATCTATAGTTATAGGTGTAAACTTTTTTTGCCAATCCTTTAAATGCATAAAAAAATACCTCCAAGCCACCCTACATTATAGCAAATTTGTACATAATTTTCAATTTAATATTTACTAAAAATCGAGTAGAGGGAAAGTTTTGTAAACTTTCTCCCCTCCCACACCACCGTACGTACCGTTCGGCATATTGCGGCTCAATTTATAATTAAATTCTAGCTAAATAATAATCTAGACTAAAGGTTAGACCGCGTCGTTCTAACCTTTTATTTGGGTTGACTAATAGTTCTTTTGTTATTGCATTTTGCAGAATATTAGAGTGTACTACATACATATATCCTTTTCTACAGTTAGCCAACCCTCTCGCTTCATTCTCTGAAAAGGCACATCTAATAAGATTTATAATCCTCCTTTTTGTGACCTTCCATTGCCAAATTATCGTTCTTATTCTTATTCGTAGTTTGGCATCAACTTGTGCTAGGAATGTTTTCATCTTTCCTATTCTAAAATAATTTACCCAACCTCATATAGCCCAGTTTAATCTTTCAAAACTTTTATCTAAAGTCATAATTTCACTACGTTTTGTTAGGCGCTTTAGCGTACTTTGAAATTTCGCTTTTGCTATAGCGTGAGGTATGCATTCCTACATTTTAGCTTTACTATCTTTGTAAAAGCCAAAGCCTAGGTATTTAACATCATTAGGCTTACAAACCTTTGTCTTGGTCATATTCACCTTTAGCCAAGTTAGTTCTCTATGTATTTTGTTATAGATTGCACTACTCTATATGCAGCCTTTTCACTCTTAACTAATATAATTGTGTCATCGTCACATCTAGTAAAATTTAAACCTCTTGCCTCTAGTTCCCTATCTAACTTATTTAAAATAGATTTCAAGACTTCCATAGTCTTATAAATTGCTCAGTCCTTCAGTATTTCTACCTACTATGACCTCTGCTGACTTCCTATAGTTCGTTTTTACTACTATATCACCTATAGGATCTCACGGGATAAGCCATATCGTTTTCCTCGTTTACCCCCCCTCAATTTACACCCTAGATTTACGTTTGTCATTTAGGCTTTATTGTGTTGTGTCAACTTACCTATCTAGAATGCCTTCTGTCTTGAGTTCCTGCTCGTGGGCCACGATTTCACTATCGCTTCTTTTCAAGCTCCATTACTGGTTTACGCTTTGCGAGTTGCTATCGAGTTCGCGACAAATACGCCTCTTTAGACTTTCACTAAAGTAATATGATATGCCCGTCATACATACAAAAACTGACAGATTACTCTATCAGTTTTACTCTATTGAATCCACTTCATTTTTCTTAAATTTAAGCTTAAAAAGATATGCTAAAATCAATATTAAAGCTAGAAGGAAAAATATTAATATTTCAAAGTAATATTTTAAATGGAAGGCAAAATTAATAACAATTGTTGCTAAATTAGAAATTCCCAAAAGGAAAGGAATCATATTCTTGGTCCAAATAGTTAAACCAGCAAGGACAAAGAAAATACCTACCCAAAACCATATCATATATTCTTCAATCAAATTTATACCTACATATTTTCAATTATATTTTTGTCATCTGCTATTTGCTTTTTATATTCGTTAAACGATTTGATGTATTTTTTTATAATCACATACATCATGATAGCGTATACCACAGCATATACACCAATAATTGCCAACCACATTGGTTTTTGGTGTGCTATTAATGATTCAATAAGAAAAACCCAAATAAGTAATAAAGATACCATTAACGAATAAAATCTTATGTGTAAAAACTGAATTCGTGGTAAATTAATGACATTTGCATTAGTATGATAATTAGTATAGTCTAAATCAATACTTCCTGTAGGGCGCTTAATATAAATGTCAGTTTTATTTGCTAAGTCAAATGGATTTATCGGATAGCAACATAAACCTGCAATCAATGCTGCAATTGGACGTGCAAATACTAATGCGGCTATAAAAAGAATTCCCATTACGCTATAATAAAAAATTTCTCTAACTAAGGTTGTTCTTTTTATTATAACAGGACTATTATTATTTGTATAACAATCTGGTTTTTTCTTTCTTATGGTATGGATTTTCTTATCATTTTGATAAACATAGAAATATTTCCTACATTTTTCATTTAAAGTAACCTTCATTATAAAACACAGTTAATCTAGCTCGAGTAACTACTAATTAACCCTTTCTCCTTTCTTAGTTTTTTAGGATTAAAGTATAAACACTTCATAAACTTTTTATTTGGATAATAATTCTACTATACTTTTTAAAATTTAAATTGATAATTAATTAAATGTATGTCCAAACAAATTCTAAAAAATAGAACCTTACCATAGATATATGGTATTATATCAACAAAATCATTAATATAATTATACTATTTTAGATTACAAAAGAAAAGGAGTATAAACTCCTTTATCTTATAATGGTTTATATTTTTTCATTATTTCAGCATAATTTAAGCTACGAACCTTATTTCTAACCTTTAATACTGCAGGTGCAGATACTGAAACAGCATCTAAACCAATTGCTAAATAGTATTCTGTTAAATCAAGATCAGCCCCTAGCTCACCACAAATAGAAACCTTTGTGTTATGCTTATGAGCATTATCAACGATAATCTTAAGCATTCTTAGGATGGCTAAATGATGCTTATCAAATTTAAGCTTTTGATTCTCACGGTCGCAGGCTAATGTGTATTGAGTTAAATCGTTAGTACCTACTGAGAAGAAATCCACTTCTTCAGCAAGCTTATCACTAATCAAAACTGCAGCAGGTGTTTCAATCATTACACCTAACATTATCCCCCTATTATAAGGAATATTATCTCGATCTAAATCTGCCTTAACCTCTGCTAAAATACGTTTTACCTCTAAAACTTCCTCAAGAGAAATAATCATTGGAGTCATGATGGCAATATTACCATAAGCTGAAGCTCTTAATATTGCTCTTAATTGAGTCTTAAATAAATCCTGTCTATCTAAACAAATACGAATTGCACGGTAACCTAGGGCAGGATTGTGCTCCTCTGGTAAATTAAAGTAAGGCACCGTCTTATCAGCACCAATATCTAAGGTCCTAACAACTACAACTTTACCATTCATACCTTCAGCAACCTTCTTGTATGCTAAAAATTGTTGTTCTTCAGTAGGATAATCATTACAATCTAAATATAAGAATTCACTCCTAAATAAACCTATACCAGCAGCATCGTTTTCTAAAACCTTTGGTAAATCCTCAGGCTTGCCAATATTAGCATTAATCTTAAGGGTTCTACCATCTTCAGTTTCATCAGCCTTCCCCTTTAATTCAGCTAGCATTGTCTGGAATTCCTTTTGCTCTTGTATTTTCCTTTCGTATGTCTTTAAGGTCACTTCATCAGGATCAACAATTAATAAGCCTGCCTTACCATCAACAATACCTTGCATACCATCATAGCCTCGTAAATCCACGTGTAATTGGCAAACCATGGGTATACTCATATTACGAGCAACAATACCACTATGAGAATTTACTGCGCCTTCAGTAAAAGCAAAGCCTAAAATAATTTCAGGATCTAATTCTACTAATTGGCTTGGCATTATATCAGTACCTACAAAGATTGCAGGCTCAAAATAATCTAAGCTTCCTTGACCAGCTAAAACCTTAATAATTGTATCAGAAATATCAATTACGTCAGCTGAACGAGCTTGCATATATTCATCATCCATATTTAAGAACATTTGACTTAGCACATTACCAGCTTCTTTGACTGCATACTGTGCATTATAGCCATTATCCATAATATTTGATTTTATAGTCTCTACATAATCTAAATCCTCAAACATCATCATATGAATTTCAAGAATTTCCTTAGCTGCATCATCCTTAGTCTTATTAATTAATGCCTCAGTAAGCTTCTTAGCTTTTTGTGTAGCTTCTTCGTAGCGACGTACCTCAGCCTCACGATCATTAACTAAATCATTAGTAACCCTGATAGCCTCTGGTAATGTTTGAATTTTACCAATAGATATACCTTCTGAAACAAAGGTACCTAATATTTTATTCATAGAATCACTCCTACTATAAATTGTTTTTGAAGAATTCTTCTAATTGTGCTGCTGCTTTTTCTTCGTTTTTACCTTCAACAGTAACTACAACCTCTTCGCCACATTTAACACCTAATGATAAAACTGAGAATAAACGCTCTGCGTCTACTTTCTTTCCTGCTTTTGTTAAGTAAACCTTAGTAGGAGCTAAGCTCTTAACCTCATTTACTAATAAACCAGCTGGACGGGCATGGATTCCCACTGAATCCTTAATTACATAACTAAATTCTTTCATTTTTTTCTCTCCATTATAACATTTCTTTACCACGACAATATGTTTGTAATACGTCGTAATTATCTTCTAATACTACTATATCTGCGTCATAGCCAACACAAAGTTTACCCTTGCGGTCGTCTACTCTTAAGCAACGAGCAGGATTAATAGTACATGCATTTAAAGCAACATCAAAAGGTAATAAAGCTTTTTCAACTAAATTTTGTAAACCACGATTAATCTTTAATGTACTACCAGCAATAGTATCAGTTCCTTTAATTCTAGCAAGACCATCTGTGCCTACCACAATTTCATGGCCACCTAAGGTATAAACCCCATCAGGTGAACAGCCTTTACAGCGTAGTGAATCTGAAATTAGGATTCCATAATCACGCCCCTTTGAATTAAAGTAATTATTTAAGGCTGCAAATGTGCTATGGCAGCCATCACAAATGATTTCACCAAACATATCACGAATACGGAAGGCAGCGCCTACGATGCCTAACTTACGGTGATGATATCCAGTCATACCATTGTAAACATGAGTCATTGAACAACAACCATTAGCAACAGCTAATAGTACTTGTTCATATGTTGCACTTGAATGACCAATTGAAGGTACAACACCAGTTGCAACTAGATGATGGATTAAAGCAAAATCCTCGTCATGTTCAGGAGCAATTGTAATATATTTAATTAAACCATTTGCACACTCTTGATAGCGTTCAAATTGTTCTACTGTAGGCTTTGCAATCGCTTCTGGTGGTTGTGCCCCTTTATACTCCATATCTAAATATGGGCCTTCAAAGTGTACACCTAAAATTTCAGCACCATCATAACCATCCTTGACCACCTTAGCAACATTTTTTAAGGCAGGCTCAAGAACTGCTGGCAATTGAGTTACTGTTGTAGGCAAAATACCAGTTACACCCTCTTCAGGAATGTGACGCATCCAGTATCTTAAGCCTTCTTCTTCAGCATCATTAGTATCGAAACCATAAGCTCCATGAGTATGTATATCAATGAAGCCTGGAACAATACGCTTGTCACCATAATCCTTATCAACCTTATGAGAATTATAAGGATAAATGTGAACAATTTTATCATTTAAAATTTCAATTTGTAGAGGTGAAAATTGGTTAGCAACCCATACTCTTTCGCTTTGAATGATCATAAAATCACCTTACTTAACAAGTGATAATGCATCTTCATCAGCTACAAGAACGAAATTAGGATGGAATTGTAAAATTGAAGCTGGAACTTCTGGAGTAACTGGGCCAAAGAAAGCTTTCTTTAAAATTTCCGCCTTATCCTTACCTGAAACAACCATAATAACCATCTTTGCATCCATAATTGTACCAACACCCATAGTATATGCTTGTCTAGGTACATCATCAATTGATGCGAAGAAACGCTTGTTGGCTTCAATTGTCATTTGTGTTAAATTTACGCAATGAGTAGTCTTATCAAATTCATTGTTAGGTTCGTTGAAACCAATATGCCCATCATGACCTAAGCCTAATAATTGCATATCAACGCCACCCATAGATTTAATAACTGCATCATATTCTTTACATGCCTTATCTGAATCAGGCTCCATACCATTAGGTAAATGTGTATTATCTAAATTAATATTTACTCTGCTAAATAAATTTTTATGCATGAAATAATAGTAGCTTTGATCGTTAGTTCTTGGTAAACCCTTATATTCATCTAGGTTAACTGATCTAACTGTACTAAAATCTAAGTTACCCTCTTCATATTTTTGAACCAAATTGTTGTAAGTTCCAATTGGAGATGATCCAGTTGCTAAACCTAAAACACAATTAGGCTTTAATAAAACTACAGCAGCAATAAGGTCAGCCGCCTTCTTGCTCATATCATCATAATTTTTAGTTCTTATAATTCGCATAATTTTCTACCTCTTTATTTTTTCATTTCAAATGTAACTATACTTTCTTTTTTTGATATTTCAAATTTTATAAGATATTTTAATTACTAATAAAGTAAGGGAGCCTTCCATAGGCTCCCCCCCTTCTAAAAAATTCTCGCCAGGAATTCATTATTTATGTTATAACATTTTTTTCATTTCGTCAGCAACAAATTGAACCTTTGTTCCAACGATAACTTGTACTGTATCTTTAGAAGGTCTAATTACACCTGCAATACCTGCAGATTTAATAACCTTTTCATCAACTTGTGTATAATCTTTAACTTCAAGACGTAATCTAGTTACACAATTGTCTAAAGATTTAACATTTTCTTTTCCACCTAAGCCTTTTAATACGATTTCAGCTACACTTGTATAGTCATTATTAGCTAATACAACTTGAGTCTCATCTTCGTCTTCTTCACGTCCAGGAGTCTTAAGATTCATCTTCTTAATTACAAAGTAGAAAATTACGAAATATAATCCGAAGAATCCTAAACCAATTAATGGTAAAGCCCAAATATTTGCTTGGTTAGGGCAGAAAATACTGAAGATATAGTCAACTAAACCAGCTGAGAACCAGAAACCAGCACGTACAGGCATAGCTGCAACGATTAATACTGATAAACCAGTTAAAACAGCATGAATTACATATAATACTGGAGCAAGGAACATAAATGAGAATTCTAGAGGCTCAGTAACACCAGTTAAGAATGAAGCAAATGCTGCTGCGCCAATAATACCTAATGTAGATTTTTTCTTCTCAGGCTTTGCAGTCATATACATTGCTAAACCAGCACCTGGTAAACCGAACATCATAATTGGGAAGAAACCAGCTTGATACATACCAGCTTGACCTGCTTGTAATACTGTATCAACGCCTGTATAACCATTACCAGAAACAACACCTGTCCAGAATGCTTTAATATCATTAATTTGAGCAACGTCAAACCAGAATACTGAATTTAATGCATGGTGTAAACCAATTGGAATCAATAAACGGTTGAAGAAACCATATAAACCAGCACCCCAAAAACCAATTGAAGTAAATCCCTTGCCCATATAGAATAAACCTAAATATAAATAAGGCCATACACCTAATAAAATTAATGCAACTACTAATGTAACACCTGTAGTAACAATTGCAACCGCTCTACGGCCACTGAAAAAGCCTAAATAAGCAGGTAATTCTGTGTTCTTGAAGAAATTGTAGCAGTGTCCACCAATTATACCCGCTAAAATACCAATAAATTGGTTGCCGATTTTACTGAACGCTGCTAATTGTGTTGAACCCTCTTCATAGCAATATGAAGGAATTGAAGTAGGTGCTAATAATGTTTGGATTACTAACCAAGAAACTAGACCTGCTAACGCAGCAGCACCATGTTGATCAGTTGACATACCAACAGCAACACCAATAGCAAACAAGATTGCCATGTTATCAATTAAAGCACCACCTGCTTTAACTAAAAATACTGCAACTACGTTAGCCTTAGCTGCACCTGTCATAACGTTTGCATCAATCGCATAACCAATACCCATTAAAATGGCACATACTGGCAATACAGCGATTGGTAACATCAAAGACTTACCTAGTCTTTGTAAATATTTCATCACCATAAATAATTTTACCTCCCTAATTTTATTGTCCTGGCATAAAATATCTTATTCAAGGGACTAAAGTCCTTAAATAACCGAATTAATTAATTGATACAACTTCGTCGCCTGCTGCAACCTTACATCCTTCATTTACGCCTGTAACAACTTTGAAGTTTTGTGTGTTACAAACGATAATAGGAGTAATAATGTCATATCCTTCCGCTTTAATTGCTTCTAAATCAGCAACCATTAATAGATCACCCTTCTTAAAGGTATCTCCATCTTTAACCTTAGTATCATAATGCTTACCATCTAACTTAACTGTATCTAAACCGATATGAATTAATAATTCAATACCATCATTAGATGTTAATGATAATGCATGTTTTGTACTAAAAACTAATGAAACTGTTCCATCAAATGGAGCATAAACTTCACCTGATGTAGGTTTAATTGCTACACCATCGCCTAACATTTTTTCTGCAAATGTTGGATCATTAACCTCTGTAATGCTTACGCACTCTCCATTAAGTGGTGAATAAACCTTTTTGGCTTTCTTAAACAATTTATCAAATAAGCCCATTTTATATCTCCTTTCAGCTCAAAGCGTTTTCAATCATAAGTATTATAGCATATAGAATAATGTTTTTTCAATTACTTTTTTACAAAATTCTATTCAAATTTAAAGCGCTTTTAATTAAAAAATATGCAATTTATAATTGCGTTCAAATGCTTCGTTCGAATTTAATTCGTTTTCGTATTTTCTCTCACTGATTTCTCCAGCAAATGTTTCAGCATCACATCTACCATACCATGGTTCGATACAAATAAAAGGTGCCTTATCACTTGCCGACCAAAGCCCAAAAACTTCTACATCCATGCTTAAGCTAATAAGCTTTTCTTGATTTTGATTACAAATAATGACCTCTTTAACATCTTGATTTTCAACAACTAAAGCATCATTTTTAAATAAATCATCCTCTATTCTTAGATAGCCATTATCAAGCTTATAAGTAAGCTTTTCTTCAGTTGCTAAACCTAATAAACCAATCTTGCTTGAAATGATTTCTTTTTTATTTGGAAAATAGAAATAATAATCACCTCTAGTTCCTTCAGTAAATGGTACATTAAAGGCAGGATGTCCACCAATTTGGAAATACATTTTTTCATCGCCTAAATTCTCAACATAATATGTTAAGGTTAGATCAAAATCCTTTAGTATGTAGCCCAAACGCAATCTAAATTTAAAAGGATACACCTTTAAAGTGTCTTCATTGTACAAAAGCTCAAATAAGCAGCTAGTGTTAGTTTTTTCAATCAAAGTGAATTCCATATCTCTAGCAAAGCCATGCTGTCCTTGCTTATATTCTAGACCCTTATAGAAAAAATGACCTTCCTTATACTTGCCTACATTAGGAAATAAGATTGGGGCATGTCTTTTCCAATGAGTTGGATTAGCTTGCCACAAATATTCCTTACCAGTACTTTTTT
The DNA here is from genome assembly GCA_020025015.1 of Anaeroplasmataceae bacterium. Lineage (GTDB taxonomy): Bacteria > Bacillota_I > Bacilli_A > Acholeplasmatales > Anaeroplasmataceae > CALUXS01. The sequence goes on along the minus strand of JAHHSV010000006.1, from coordinate 24,381 downwards.
TTATGATACTTGTTAATTCAGCACCAAGTGAATTAATATTAACCTTTAAATAATTATTTTCTAAATTAATATTCATTTTAGGCTTGAGTTCCTTCCAGTGTTAAATCTAAATCAAATGGCAGAGCAACAAGTTTTGCACTCTCAAACCAATATTTTGCAACTCCTCTACCTACATATGTTATGTAAAATATTCCACCCATCAAATAATGAAAGATATATAATAGCCAGCCTCCTAAAATCAACCAAATAGTATTTTTAACTTTATTAGATTCATAACGAGGTTCGAGCTTCTTTTCTTCTCCAGCTAATAAATAATTCGCTAGACGGAAAGACTGTGTAGCCATACTAATACCAAATAATGATATTGTTAATATCGCCCCCATCATAAATATAATTGCAAGTGTAAAAAAGCCGCCAAAGGTTAACCAGAAAACATACGACCATGTTGAAGCCTTAGAGCGTTTTATATTTAAATTATTTTTATTTACATTTTTCATAAAAACCACCTATTTTATATTATACATTTTTTAATTTGTTTTATTATATCATATTACAAATTATATAAAAACGGTTTTAGCAAAAAAACTATAAAATAAATGCTTTTTTTGCTATAATACCAATTGAAAGGATTTGGTGCTATGATTATATTTGTAGACTTAGATGATACATTATTACCTAAAAGTCAAAAATTGAGTCCCTACACTATTGAAATTCTAAAGGAATGTCAAAAAAAAGGCCATAAGCTAGTGTTTAGTACGGCAAGGAGTATTCAGGCTGCCATGCCAGTTTTTAAGCAGATAAAAGCTGATTATATGGTTTTAAATGGTGGTTCTTCTATTTACAATAATAGCCTAAACCTATTATATGAAAATAGAATAGGAAAAAGGGAAACTAAAGAAATTATTTCTTATTTAGAAGGAAAGGGTTTATATACACTATTAGTTGAGGCTGGCGATGGTTTCTTAACTGATAATAAAGACTTTGTTGATAAATATCATGCCAAGCTTGTTGATTTTAATAAATTAGATTTAGATGCAATAAAAATGGTGTATATTGATGACTATCAAGATAATGCTAAATATCTTCGAAAAAAATATAATTTAGATATAATAAATTATATTGGCTGTAATCTTCAAAAGGTCAGCAAGCATACTAAGGCTGAGGGAAATAAGATTCTTCTTAAGCTCTTAAACACAGTGGAAAAAACTATTTGCTTTGGTGATGACCTAGGCGATATAGAAATGCTTAATGATGCAGACTTTCCTGTTTGCATGTGTAATAGCCAGCCAGCACTGCTAAATTTAAATTTTCCTAAAACTGAAGCTACCTGCGAGGATGATGGAGTTGCTAAATATTTAGCAAAATATGTTTTAAATAAGTAATTAAAATTGTTAGACCCAGGTCTAACTTTTTTTATATAAAAAAGAAGGCTATCTCTAGCCTTCAACCTCGGTATCTGAATTTGCATTTGAGAAAAAGACGATTCTTTCTCCAACCAGCTCACTAGTATTAACAGAAACACCATTTTCTAAGGTTAGCTTCTTTTGGCTTAAGCGCCCCTTAATACCTATAGTTGAGCCTTTCTTGAAGTTTTCAGCAGCAATCTCTGCCATTGACTCCCATAAAGTTATATTGAAGAAATCTGTATCGTACTCACCATTAGGATTTTTAAAAGGACGTTGACAAGCAACCGTTAAATTCAAGACCCTTCTTCCATCGCTAGTTGTACGAATTTCTACTTCACGTGCTACCCTACCTATTAGGATAAAATAATTATACATATGACCCCCTAAATTTTAATATTCCTCATGAGTGATTAATTTATATCATTTTTTCAAAAATTAGTAAAATTGACTTTGACCAATTTTTATTTTAAAAAAGTTTACAATTGGAAAAAACAATAGTTTTTAACGAATATTTAGGGTATAAAAAAAGGACTTTCCCAAGATTTTGGAAAAAGCCCTTTTTTTTAGGCGTTTTTTAACAATTTTTAAGAATTCCTTCAATGTAAATGCCATTCTTAAGTAATTTATAAGGATAATCAAAATCAATTTTCTCAACTTTTAATAAATCAGTCATAAAATCAAATAAATCTAAGCCATTTGCTGCAAATTCAATGATTTTATAGAATAATTGAGCATTATTATCAAAAATTCTTAAAATTGAAGCCTTGTATCTTTTTAAAAATATTTTTTCTAGTTCTTCATCAATTGAAGCTTTTTTGGCAAAAATTCCTTCTAAGGTAGCTAGAGCCTTTTTCGGATTTACGCTTTCAGACTCTAAGGATAAGCCACTATAATTTATTCCTGAATAGGATGATAAATAAAATGATTTATTGATTAAACGCTTTGAGGTTAAATTTTTAAAGGTTAAGCTATATTCACCAAAAAGCTGATCTATATAGGCTGATAAGCAAATCTTTTGGTAATTTGTTAAATTAGGATCCCTAAATCTAATATCCATAAAGAATTTAGGAATATTTATATTAGACTCACTATGCTCAATTAGAGCTTTCTTAGGTAAGCTATATACATCATTTTTTATAGCTAAGCTTCGCTTATCCTTTGGTACTACTTCCTCTAGAAGCTTACATATTTCTGCCTCTTCTATATCGCCAACAAGAACTAAAAGAGAATTTTCTTGGGTATAGAATTTATTATAGCATTCATACATCTCTTCACTAGTAATCGCATCAATAGATTCAATTGATCCAATTATAGGGTTAGCAATTGGCTCGTGATTAAAATAAGCCTCCTGCATTTTATAAAATAGCTTACTCCCAGGTCTATCATTAACCATATTAAGCTCTCTTTTTATAACCTCTTTTTCCTTATCAATATCTTCCTTTACAAAGGTAGGATGAAAATAAGCATCAACTAAGAATCTTAAAGGCTCTATTATATCAATTCCTTCTACCTCATAAAAGGTGTGATTATTGCTAGTAGCCGCATTAGCATATACACCCATGTCAGTTAATATTTTATAGCCATCCTCTAAATTAGGTCTAACTAAAAGCTTATGCTCAATAAAATGGGCAATACCTCGATTAAATACATAATCAGACCCTACCTCATCCTTTGAGCCAAAAAAGCAAACCATTGCCGCATATTTTTGCTTATAGCCAGGAGTCTTAACATGGATATATTTTAAGCCATTTACCTCACCCTTAAAATAATTACTATTCATTTTCCTTACCTCCATAGCTTACACTAAGCTTAACCTTTACTTCTTTAGCTAATTCTAAGGCCTTTTCATAATTTAATTCTGCAATTAAATTGATTTTTTCTTCATTGCTTAGATAAAAGTTAAAATATTCCTTAATAGAGGCATCAACGACAAAGCCAAAGACATAATCATCCCTGCTAATAAAGGCATTAATTAAGGCTTTTTTAGCAATCTCAAATTCAGCCCTAGTAAAGCTAAAGCTTGTAATTATATCCTTAATTAAGGAAATAGCCTTTACTCTATTTTTAGAATCAGTCATTAGGCTTACAAAAAATACGCCAAGGGTACTATTATATTTACTTGCAATGCTATAGCATAAGGAATATTTTTCTCTAATAATTCTAAATAATAGCGAATTCATTCCGCCACCTAGTAAATTATTTAAAACAAAGCCATATAAATAATTTTCTTCACCATAAAATAAATTGTTTTCTACCGCAATATTTATATAGCATTCATTAGTATCATTAGGAATATACAAATCCTCACTAGGAATATCTATTCTTTTCTTTAGCTCATAGTTAAAATTATGGCTTAGCTTATATTCTTTAGGAGCTAGATCATAATTAGTATAGTAGGAAAACTTTAAATTCTTTATTTTATTGTTGTAAAAAGCCTCAAGCTCTAAAATATCAATACTTTTTAAATCCTCAGCTGAACCCTCATCCTTTAAAATTAAATCACTATTTTTTAAAAGCTCATCAATAAATCTAACCTTAGCTCGGTAATTAGGGCTTTCAAGGGTTGATAATAAATCATCACTATAATCTTTTTTACAGCTATTAAATAAACGCTTTGAAAAATGGTCCTTAACTAGTAATGGTCTACTGCTAATTTCTTCAAAAAAGCTAAACATATTTAAATTATTATAGCTTTCATCATTTAAGAATCTACTATCTAAATAGCAAAAGCTATAAATTATCCTAACATATTCACCCAAGGCCTGAATTGAAATTTGAAATGATGAATCATATAGAAAGCAAAGCTTCTTTTTAAAGCTAAGGCTAGTTCTATAAATATCATTAGCCTCCTCTAAATAATAGGCATATAAATTCAAAAGAGTTAATTCCCTTTTTGAAAGCTTTACTAAAGCCACCTTATTTAAATAGATATTATGATCCTTAATTTTAGTCTTTACAATCATAAAATAACTCCTTAAAAAAAGCCTCTAAAATAGAATTATCTATTCTAAAGGCTTCTAATTTCTTAATTATCGAATACTACGAGTTGCCATACCTAAAGCAATTTTCATCATATTAGTAAATGAATTTTGTCTTTCCTGAGCAGTAGTAACCTCATGTGTAATAAATGAGTCTGATATTGTTAATAAGCAGGCTGCCTTCTTACCACTAATTTTAGCATTTGCGAATAAAGCAAATGATTCCATTTCTACACAGTCACAGCCATAGCTGTCACGGACTCTTTCCCATCTAGTTGGGTCAGTCGAATAAAAAACATCTGATGAATGGCAAATAACTTGCTTTAAGTCAATCTTTAAATCTTCAGCAATCTTAATTAGTTTATTATTAACAGACTTTGAAGATTTTAGCTTATGTGAACGAATATCATCTGCGCATTTAGCAAATGTAGATTCACTATAAGCCTCTGTAACTAAAACAGTATCATAAACATGTAGCTTAGGTGAATAAGCACCAGCCGAGCCAATTCTAATGATAGTATCAACATCATAAAAATTATATAACTCATATGAATAGATACCAATTGATGCCATACCCATTCCTGAACCCATTACTGAAATCCACTTACCATTATATTTACCAGTATAACCAAACATATTACGTACACCTGTAAATTGGAACACATCAGTTAAAAAGGTATCAGCGATAAATTTAGCTCTTAAAGGATCACCAGGCATTAAAACAACCTTAGCGATTTTGTCTACTGAATCACATTCAATGTGAGGTGTAGGGATATTACTCATTTTTATATTCCTCCATAATTTTTGCACCAGCTGAGCAGCCTATACGATTTGCACCAGCTTGAATCATTTTTTCCATATCTTCTTTAGTTCTTATACCACCAGAAGCCTTAACACCCATATCAGGGCCAACAGTTTCACGCATTAATTTTACAGCCTCAACAGTTGCACCATTAGTACCAAAGCCAGTTGAAGTCTTAACAAAATCGGCACCAGCCTCTTTTGCTAATAATGAAGCCTTAATAATTTCATCATCAGTTAAATAGCAGGTTTCAAGAATAACCTTTACTAAAACACCATCTGCTGCTTTAACAACGGCCTTAATATCCTCTAAAACTACATCATATAAGCCAGACTTCATAGCGCCAACATTGATAACCATATCAACCTCATCCGCACCATCAGCTATAGCTCTAGTTGTTTCATAGGCCTTTACATCACTAGTATTAGCTCCTAAAGGGAAGCCGATAACTGTACAAATTAAAACATCAGTTCCATTTAAATAATTTTTTGCCTTATTCACATAATAAGGATTAATACAAACACTCTTAAAGTGATATAAATTTGCCTCAGCACATAACTCTAAAATTTCATTTTCTGTTGCTGTAGCCTTCAATAGTGTATGATCAATATATTTAGCCTTATCCATTTTTAATTCTCCTATACATCTAAAACTTTTTTAAAATTTACCTGCGTAAGCTCAAGAATCAATTTGGAGAAGGTAGCCTTGGTTAGTATCTTATTAACCTTCTTCATATCTTTGATTCCTACATAAAATAGGTTGGTTAAGCTTGATTCAATCGGATGAAAGTATTTGCTTGTCTTATTTGAAAATTCCTCTGTTGAAATGAACATATCTAGTTTTCCATCGTCAACATGAACAATATCAACAAAAGCCGGAAAAACGAATGGTTCAAATCTACTTATTTCAACGCAAGTATAAACTCTTCTTTTGCCTTCAACAGCATAGTAGGTAATAGCTGGTACTTTAATTTCTTCTTCCTTTAAAAGGTCCTTTAAAATTTCAACCTGCTGTAAATAATCATAGGCCTTATTTAGGGATTCACGTTCAAGATGATAATATTTACTCATCTCAAGCGGATACTTCTTAGCATAGGCTCTCTTTACAACCTGGAACGCCTTTAGCATCATTAAACGCTTAAATGGACTTACATCCTCAAAAACCTCATTATAAACATAGAAATTAAACATCTTTGTTATATCCTCACAGATATTTATGATTAAATTTGCATCATAATCTGGAGATAGAAGCTGAAATTCTACTCTTAAATTAACATCAATAAACTTAGGATTTAATCTTTCAATCCCTGGTACGATTGATTTATTAGCGATAACAAAATCTGCGCTAAAATTAAGAACAGGATTAAAGTATCTTGCTATTTTTTCATTTTCATTTTTGTCTTCAATTGTGAAATAAGAATTTTGCGAAAAGTACTTAATTAAATCTGCTACTTCGTAATTTCTTGTTCCTTCCTTAAAAAAATAATAGCGAAAAAGCATAACGATCAACCTCTCCTTGATTATATCATTATTTATTATAAAAATAAAGTTTATTTTTGAAAACGACTGTAATAATAAACTAATGTTAATAAATTAATAACCACTGCAAAAGCTAAAATTATCACAGGAATATAGACATAATCAATCAAAACTAATAGGTTTATACCTAAAACATAAAAGCCAAAGCTAACTAGAAAACTGACTATAAATGCCTTTAAAGCAATAAAAAATTTACACATTTCTTAAAACCTCCAAGGCTTCCTTAAATTCAGAAATTGGATAAAGCTTCATTCTTTCCTTACCATTTATACGGTTATAGGACTCTAAGGCCTCATTATAATTATCAATAGGACAGAAAAATATATCCTTATTATCCTTAAAGGCTGTTATAATTTTTTCCTTAATTCCACCTATTGGGCCAACCATACCATTAATACTAATTGTACCTGTACCAGTTATAGCTAAGCCCTTACTATAATCATATTCTGTTAAGGCATCGTAGATAGCAAGTGCACGCATAAAGCCACCAGATGGTCCGCCTAAATTTGTATTAAATATTTTAAGCTTTGGAAGCATTTTTTCATAATCAATCTTATAGATTGGTTCAAAATAAATCCTTCTAAAATTATTATCATCAAGGATAATTTCCATTAAGGAATCATTACGCCTAACCTTTAATATATCTTTTGGCTTTCTATTATTAAATTTATTTTTGAAATTAGGGTCATTGATACTTGTATCATTTATACCAATTATTCTGTCATCCGTTTTAAATGGTCCATCCTCTAAATAATAGGTTATAGCTAAGCTATCTAGACTATAATCCAATAAAACAGCCTCATTTTCATACTTAGCATTTAAATATCCTACTATAATTGATAGGCTTTGGCTACTTTCATATTGGATTTTGCCAATTTTACTAAATTCAGAATTAGAAATATGACTAAATCTTGAGCTGATTTCTTCAACCTCACCATATTTTAAGCCCTCTATAATTAAATTTTGTAGCTTAGTAGAATGCTCAAAGACCGTTACATAAATTGTAGAAAAGGAGCCAGCAGATTTGCTCGCTCCTTCAATTTCTATAACCTCACTTACCCCTGTCGTATCACCTGGTAAAATTACCCTGTTATCGGTAAACCATAAGCCTAAAGCACTTAAAGGTAAGCTTATAAAAAGAATTGTAAAAATAATTAAAGTATCAACGATTTTCTTTCCTTTACTCATGACGTAATTCATCAACTATGTCACGGCATCGATCACATAATTCATCTTCATCTACATGATCAACTACCATCCAGCAACGACTACATACATGACCTTGAGCCTCAGTAACAGAAATCTTATTTTCACTACCCTCTTCAACTACTAATTGAGAAACAATTAGAATTTGAGCGATATCAGCATTTAACGATTTAAATAAATCCATATATTCCTTAGTTAAGGTTAGAGTTAATCTAGCATTGAAGCTCTTACCGATAATCTTAGCATTACGAGCCTCCTCTAAAGCCTTTAAAACATCCTGACGGAATAACATAAACTTATCAAATTTAGCCTCTAGGTCATCATCTAAATTTAACTTAGGTGTAGGCATATCCTCTAAATATACATCTAATAGCTTTTCACCTGATAAATATTGATATGCTTCACTCATAGTATGAGGAATAATTGGTGATAATAGCTTAATTAAGCTTGTTAAAATTTCATAGAAAACTGTTTGGCATGATAATCTCTTATGGCTAGTTGGAAGCATAATATATAATATATCCTTAGTGAAGTCTAAATAGAATGAGCTTAGGGTATTATTAATATAAGCATTAACTAGACGATATACATCACCAAATCTAAATGTATCATAAGCATCCTTAACATCCTTAATGAACTTTTGAAGCTTAATATACATATACTTATCAACGCTTTCTAATTCATTAAATGGAATAGCATTTTTAGGATCAAAATCACTAGTATTAGCTAGCATAAATCTTAAGGTGTTACGAATCTTACGATAAGCCTCAGATACCTGCTTTAATAGTTCCTTGCTGATTGGCATATCACTTTGATAGTCAATTGAAGCAACCCATAAACGTAGGATATCTGCACCAGATTCATTACATACCTTATTAGGATCAATAACGTTACCTAAAGACTTGCTCATCTTTCTTCCTTCACCGTCTAAGGTAAAGCCATGAGTTACAACAGTCTTATAAGGCGCACAGCCATACATTGCAACACCAGTAATTAAAGATGAATTGAACCAACCACGGTATTGGTCACTACCCTCTAAATATAAATCCGCAGGATATTCAATACCACGGCGATTTAATAGCATGTAGCTTGAACCACTATCAAACCAAACGTCCATGATATCACGTTCTTTTGTGAAAATACCATTTGGAGAATGTGGATTAGTGTAACCCTCTGGTAATAAATCCTTAGGCTCACGCTCTACCCAAACATTAGAACCAAATTCACCAAATAAATCAGCAATGTGTAATAAAACCTCTTGCTCTAATACAGGAGTGCCATCCTCACAATAGAAAATTGGAATAGGTACACCCCAAGCACGTTGACGGCTAATACACCAATCATGACGATCCTTAATCATATTAGTCATACGAACGTCACCCCATTTAGGATACCATTCTACCTTGCTAATTTCACTTAAGACCTCATCCTTAATCTTATCGATTGAAGCAAACCATTGAGGAGTTGCTCTAAAGATTACAGGCTTCTTTGTACGCCAGTCATGAGGATAGCTGTGGGTAATCTTAATAACCTTCATTAAAGCATTGCACTTAGCCATATCCTTCATTACTTCTTCATTACATTCAGCATAGAACATGCCTTCGTATTTACCAGCCTCAGCAGTCATATAGCCCTTATTATCTACTGGACATAAAATATCTAAATTATATTGCTTCCCAACTAAATAGTCATCCTCACCATGACCTGGAGCGATATGAACTAAACCAGAACCATCAGTTGTAGATACATAATCACCTAAAATACATGGTGAAATACGATTAAATAAAGGATGCTTATAATGTAAGCCCTCTAAGTCAGTACCATAATATTCCCTTAAAACCTTAACCTCGCCTAATTCTAGAAGCTCACGTAATTGCTCTAATAAATCTAGGCCAAAAACTAATTTACCCTTTTTTGTTTCAACTAAAACATACTTAATGCTAGGACCAGCACAAACAGCAAGGTTAGCAGGCAATGTCCAAGGTGTAGTTGTCCAAACTAAGAATGATGCCCCCTCAAACTCACCACCATCAGTAATAGGTAATTTAAAGTAAATTGATGAATCTTCCTTATCATGATATTCAATTTCAGCCTCAGCTAAAGCAGATTCACTAGATGGTGACCAGTAAACTGGCTTTAAGCCCTTATAAATTAAGCCCTTTTCTACCATTTTCGCAAATACTTTAACCTGGTCACGTTCAAAATCCTTTTGTAAAGTAATATATGGATTATCAAAATCACCTAAAACGCCAAGACGCTTGAAGCCCTTCTTTTGACGTTCAACCTGGCTTACGGCAAATTCAGCACATAACTTTCTAAACTCTAAAGGAGTAACCTCATTACGCTTTACACCCTTTTTAGTAATAGCATGCTCAGTAGGTAAGCCGTGAGTATCCCAGCCTGGAATATATTCAGATAAAAAGCCGTTCATATTCTTATAACGAACAATAATATCCTTTAATATTTTATTTAAGGCATGACCTAAATGAATTTCACCATTAGCGTATGGAGGACCATCATGTAATGTATATCTTCTCTTTTGTTTATTTTTCTCTAAAACCTTTTGGTAAAGCTTAATCTCTTCCCAACGCTCTTCAATTAGAGGTTCCTTTTTACCAAGATTTCCACGCATTTCAAATTCAGTTTTTGACATAAATAATGTGTCTTTAAAATCTTTCATGAAAATATCTCCTTTAAAATTTTATAATTGGTAGTCATAAAAAAAATCGCCCTTCAAAAGAAGGGCGAATTAAATCCGTGGTACCACCTTAATTCTAGCATTGCTAGCACTTAATACCTTAACGCGGCAAACGGAAGCCTTTTTAACTCTTCATTTCCATCAGTGATTCAAAAATAGTTTCTATCCTACCTTTCACCAACCGTAGGTCGCTAATATAGTTTTACCTATTTTTCGTCTGACTTTATCAAAATTCAATTAATTATAACAAATATTTTTAAAATTTACAATATTATAATTCATTTAAAAATTCTTGTAATGAGCCATCCTCAAAATCCTCATTACGAGCAAATAAATAGGTTGCCTCATTAATCTTTAGGGTTCTGCCATCTAAAGCATAGCAAGCTCCAGTTAGAAAGGCTAGCATCTTATTAGCAGCCATTAGATCAAGCTTTTGAAAATTAATAACTAAAGGATTACCCTCTGCTAAGGAGTCAACTAGACTAGCCATATGCTCGTCATCATCATCAATTTGCTCCATTATAATACGCTCAGAGGCTAACTTAACCTCTTCTTCAACCTTTTTCTTACCAAATAAGCCCATTATTCACCACTCCTTGTTTTAATGATAGGTAAAACTTGTGCCTTTGTTCCTTGACGAGCCATAATTAGAATTGTGTCAGCATAATCCTGTAATAGGCTCATTCTTTGTGGAGGACAAGCGATTAATGTTTGTAATGGCATTGATGTAATGAATTCCATCATCGCACGCATTCTGTTACTATCCATCTTATCGAATACCTCATCAAACATAACGATACCGATAGGATCACCAGCAATTGAATTAGTCTTTGTATAAATTCTTACAAATGAAGCAATCATTGCTACATAGAAAGGCACCTGAGTCTCACCACCGGATTTTTCCTTAAATACCTTACTATAGGTCATTGTTTCACCATTTGCATTAGTAATCTTGATATCATAATCCATATAGGTACGATAATCAGTAAATTTATTAATAGCACCATGGGAATTAATCTCATCTACACTTAATGAATCAAATAATTCCTTAATTTGGGTTTCATATTTCTCCTCGAAGCTTTGAGTAAATAAGCCACTAGCATTTTCTGCTAAATCACTAGTTACCATATCATAGAATTGATTATATTCACTGCTTCTTGGGAAGATAAATTCATAGGTATCATTACCAAAATGAATATGTGATAAGGTTTCGTTAATCTTATTAATTTCAACCTCAGCAGCCTCAATATTAGCTCTTAGCTTAGCAATAAAGTCTTCCTTAAAGATTAGCTCTGCCTCCTCACGAGCAGATCTTACCTTTTGCTCATAGGTAACAAGCTCAGTCTTTTCTAGCTTATTTAATTCATTTAAATATAGCTTAACCTCACTAATACCAACTGAGAATGATGAATCATAGGTATTAACATAATCATATTGCTTATGTAATAAAGCATCTGTTAGGGTTTCATAAGACTTATCATCAGTTAAATACTTGTTTTGATACTGCTGGAAGGCCTTAGCAAAGCTATTATTTTCCATTAAAGAATTGAATTCAGCATTTGCCTTTTCCTTAATAGCAATATTATCAGTAGAATTAATAACCTTAGTAGCCTCAACTAAATTATTATTTTCCTGAACAATCTTTTCATTTAAATTATCAATATTTTGAGCAATCTTACCCATTTCTAGGATAACATTATTCTTTTTCTCTTGGCTATTTTTAATAGTTAATAGAATATTGTCATAATCCTCTTCTAATTCCTTACTAGAAACATTGTTGTAGCGTTCCTTTTGTAAATATAGACCTTTTACAATATCCTTTTCACTAGTTAATTTTAAGGCTCCATCTAAGCCAGCTAATACACCTTGGAAATCAAGAGATTCTAGCATACTAATATCTTGCTCAAGCTTTTCAATCTTATCATTGATTTCAATGTAGGTCTTCTTAGCAAGATATGCCTTATCCTCCCATAGCTTTTGTTGTGATAAATAAGCATTCTTACCACAAAAAGGCTTATCAATATTAGGATTCATACTCTTAACAGTATAGCCACTATATAATAAATAATCATTAGTTACTGATGTATTATACTTTTCAAGCTCAAGCTCATTATTACACATAATAACATTACCACAGGTCATATTAATATAGCGTCTAGCATCCTCATTTTCAGAGGTCATAATGCTAGCTAATGACTTAGGCTGATAATCCTTATAACGACCAATTTGCTTAGTATTTACTAAACCAATACCATATAGGTGATATTTATTCTTAATACGAGCATAAATTTGTAAGGCTTGATCAAAATAACGAGGCTCAACAATCATGTTAAATCTTCTATTACCTAAATAAACCTCTACTGTATCTGCCCATTTTGAATCAGTAATTTCTACTAATTCAGCAAAAATAAAGACAGGAATGTCATAATTATAAATACGCTTTAGGCTCTCTTGAATTTCTGCACGCATATTTACTAATTGAACAGGGAAATTAACCTTATTTTGACCTAAGCCCTTTAAAGCTAAGGCAATTTCATTAACCTCCTTGATAATATCAGACTTTTGCATATTTAAAGCACCTAGCTCTTGGTTAGCACGTTGCTCATATTGATTAACTAGGCTTCGAGCCTCATTTAGCTTTAGCTTAGTAAACTCAACCTCATTTTGATTTAAATTAACCAAGCTCATATTAGCTAAATCACTAAATATCTTTTTATCCTGACGCTTACGTAAATCATTTAAGGTATCCTTAAAATTACTTACATCCTTTAAGAAAGCCATATTATCATTTTCTAAAATAGCAATATTTCTTTCACGTTCAGTAATTTCACGGGTAATATTTTCAACATTCACAAATGCTTCATCATTACTTAAAGCATTATATAATTCCTTGCTTCTATGATCTAAGGCAACAATCTCACTATCTAGCTTACGAAGCTCCTTTTCCTTAGAGTTTCTTCTTAATTCTTCACGCTCAATTTCTTGCTTTAGCTCTAAAATATTTAAACCAATTCGCTTTTGATTAAATAAGTCACCTAAGTAATCAGCATATTGCTTTTCCTCTTCAATTTTAGATAAATCATTATAAATTGCTTCAATATCCTTTAAGTCATTAATTTTATCCTTAATAAGCTTCAAGGTAATTTCTAATTCCTTATAGCTTCTAATGATATCCTTAATTGCTGAAACATCAATTTCCTTTTCTTCTAGTACGTTTTGATAAATAAATTCCTTAACATCGCTAATTGGCTTAAAGGCTAAGGCCTTAGGTATTAATTTAAAGATATCCTCATTAATAGAACCAAAGGCATTTCTAAAGCCCTTCTTAGCTTCCTTCTTTGTTAGGTAGAAATCAAAATCAGGGTGATTCTTTCTAAAGATAACTGTACTATAAATTAAACCATCCTCAGAAACAAACCAGCTATCATCAATTTTATCATCAACACGGTAAAATAAGGTTTTAACTGGCATTAAATCACCAAAAGCATCAATTACAGCACCAACTGTAAAATACTTGTCTGTCTTTTCATCATGGAACTCTAAGGCAACGTGACCAGATACATCACCATCTCTTAAATATTCCTTTTCATCTAGACCTAGCTTACATTTAACATAGCCCTTTAAATCACGCTTTGACTTTTCATTCGCAGCCATATTAAAGTTAGTATCACCACCGGTAATTACAAACATAATGGCATCCATTATAGTTGACTTACCTGAAGCATTTGGACCAGTTAATAAAATATGATTTTCAACATTAATAGTTTCGTTAGTTAAATAATGCCAATTGATTAATCTAATCTTAGTTAGCTTTTTCATTATCTTCGCCTCCGTCACTTAATCTTAAAATAGTTTGATAAATAGTGTTAATATCCTCACTTGGTATTGCCATTAAGATTGTTGGCAATATTACAATCTTACAAGCTGAGGTTGTTAAATCTCCTGTTGCTTCAATTAAATTATAGCGTCTAAATAATCTTAAAGCATTTACTAAATCAGTCTTATTAAGCTTACGTTTAATCTCTAATAAATCATACTTTTCATGAATATCTAAAACCTGACAAACAATATTATCATTTAAAGAAGCTTCCTTTGCCTTTTCATGATATAAAAGACGTAAAATTAATAAAATTAAAGACTCATCTCTTTTAAGCTTTAAGGTATTAGCATTAGGGCTTCCCTTTAGCATTACAGCACCTGACTGCTGATTTAACTCAATTTCAAGACCTAAAATATCAAAGAATTCATCAAAGATATCCTTATAGCTCATTAAGAAATAATAGCTTTCCTTATTATCCTTTTTATCACGAGCTAAAAAATTATAGGCTATAAGCTTGTTGCAAACATCTCTAAATAGTTTTTGCTGAGTCACTGACATTTTTTCTAAACTATCTAACATCTTCTAATCTCCTTCTAATAATAAAATCACGCATACTTAAGTGTGCATTTTTTATCTTATTATTTAATATAATAATTTCATACATGTTTTCATTTTCTAGAGTAAATAGGATTGCATAAATTGCAAGCATACAATCATGCATATTAGTATCATACTTAATCAAGTCGCTACCAACTAATTTATCATCCTTAAAATTTTCTTCTAAATATAATGTTATTTCATCTTCCCTATATGGAGCCTGGTATGAATCAAAGAAATCTGTTTCAATATCAAAGCCTGTCAAACGTGAATCATCAAGTAATAAATTAAAGTTATGCTTGTAAGAGCCACGTGGTGTATATAGCGATGCTTCAGATATGGCTCTGTTTTCATCTAAATGAATACCTGTATTAACTAATCTCATTGCCTTATCAGTGTGATTAAGCTTGTTTTCATTATGAACATACTTAAGAATTTTATTAAGCTTACCAATGATATTATCATCCTCACTAATTAGGAATTTAATTTTATTAATAGTAGAGTTTACATATGTTCTATTCTTTTCATCAATTTCCGTAATGAAATCATCTAAAGAATTAAAGACATCAATCATTTCATCAATATCCCTATTGGCACGCATTAAATTCTCAGCCTCAGATTTTTTATTATAGCCCATCGCCACAACATTCATTATTTCCTCTGAGCTTTGATACTCCTCTAAACGGCTAATAATACGTAAACGATATCTGTTAATGTTATCGCCCATCTTTAATTTAGCATAACCATTTTCTACAAAATCCTCACGATATCTTATTAAGTTTTCCATAAGCTCATGTGGATCTGTTTCCATGAATACCATCTTGATATAATCCTTTAAACGGCTATCTAATCTTCTAATAGCTCTAATTAAAAGCTTGGTATTACGATAAACCTCTTGCATAATTACACTATATTCAATATTATCCTTGTTATTTAATAAAGAATAGATTGTATAAATATAGCCTTGATACTCATCCTTAGATAATTCTGTTTCAGTACCATCCTCATAATAGATTGGAGTAATTTGACCTAAAGCCTCACAAACTGTTATACCAGCATCACTAAAGTTTAAAACCTCAACATAATCATTAGTAACATCGACATAAATCCAACCACACTCTTCCATCTTTCGTAAAACGAAATTAGCAAGCTCTCTATTTGTGTTAGGATTTGCTTCATCATCATCCTTATCCTCATCCTCTTGGGTATAGGAATATGTATTTGTATCTAAGAAGTGGACTAGCTCATCAACAACAATTTTCTTGTCGATACCTAAAATAGATCCATTCTCATAAATTTTAAATGTTTCCATAATTAAAGAAGCATATATTCTTTTGTTTTTTGACGCTAAAATGGAGAAAAAATTTTCCGGAAGAAACCTAAATAAATCCATTTTGACACCTCTCTATCCAATTAGAATTTAATATCTTGATTATAACATATTTAACCTGCTATTAAAACGTTTTATACCTATTTATTGAAATTTTTTAAGTCCTTAAAAAACCTTATTTTTTCGGTCAAAAACACCATATACAAAAAAAAGAAGGTGTATACCTTCTTTGAAAATTATTTTGATTCATTCTCATGCTTATTTTGGAAAGATTGAAGCTGAAGAGCCTCTTTACTCTTTAATTTAGCATATGTTGCCATGTTTTCAATGCTTAGCTGTACAAATTTTTCCAAAGATGAGTTTTGAGTATAATCAGCAGCACATACATAGTTAAGTCTTTCATCATTAACTAATGGTAAAACCTTATGAGCCTCCTGTTGACGATAAACAGCAACAGATTTGCCACCCTTATCCTTAACTAGCTGCATACAAGGAATATCAGTCATTCCGTCACCAATATAGATCATATTTTCATATTGAACATGTCTTTCATTGTCTGGAGTATCACTATTTAGCTTCTTCTCATCTAAAATACTTAAGGTACCCTTAGAAATTCTAAAGACAAATTGAGTTTTATTAGTATAATTAATAGCTAATTTTGGCCAAATTGCTTCTTTTGTTTCTTCATCATATAAAAATTCACAACCATATATTTCTTTAAATTCCTTAGCGATATCACAGGCGTCAATAATTTCCTTTGTACCAGAAGAAATTATATAATGTTCAACCTCAACACCATTAGCTGCACCAAAACGATTAATTCGGTCAAACCATGTAGTTACGCCTGGATAATACTTAATATTTTTACCTAATGAATTTAAATATTCCTTAGTTAGCTTAATATTTTTACGTTTACACTCTCTTACCATTACAAACATATAAGCTAAAATTTTATCCATGTGATACTTATTACCAAATTCAGTTGTTAGGCCCCAAAATTCACTAGGAGTATAACCTAAATTAGGAATAAAACTATAATTTTGCATATCTTCTGTACTTAAGGTCTTATCAAAATCATATAAAATTGCAACTACTGGCTTTGCCATAAAATCATCCTCTCTTTTTCCTGAAAAAAACAACCACAGATACTATAATTATAACATAAAATTTTTCTTAAGCAAATATTAAAAATACCACCCTCTAATAAAAGGGTGGTAAATTATTATTTTAATCTTAACTCAGCAAGTAAATCAGTAAAATATTTAGGTAATTCTGAATCAACAATTATTTTTTCCTTAGTCGTAGGTTGAATAAATGTTAAAGTTTTAGCATGTAAATACTGACCAATATTACCAAATACCTTACGCGGACCATAAACTGGATCTCCTAAGACAGGATAGCCAATGTAAGCCATGTGGCACCTTATTTGATGCGTTCTACCAGTTTCTAGACGGCACTCAATTAAGGTATGCTTTTGAAATCTTTCTAAAACCTTAAAATGAGTTACAGCTCGCTTTCCATCAGCAACAACTGCCTTTTTAACTCTATTGTGTAAGTCACGTCCGATAGGAGCATCAATTCTCCCTTCATCCTCTTCAATAACCCCAATTACAATAGCATAGTAGATTCTACCTAAGGTATGATCCATTAGCTGAGATTTTAAGGCAAGGTGAGCCTCATCGTTTTTAGCGACAATTAATAAGCCACTAGTATCCTTATCAATTCGATGAACTATACCAGGTCTAAACTCACCATTAACGGTTGATAAATCCTTAAGCTCATGTAATAAACCAGAAACTAAGGTATCATCTAAATGGCCATTAGCCGGATGTACTACCATACCCTTTGGCTTATTGATAACGCAAACATCATCATCACTGTAGCAAATATCTAAATCCATATTTTTAGGCTTTAGAACAAATTCTTCCTTCTCTGGTACAAGGAAGGTAACCTCATCATTTAATTCTAGCTTATAGGATGCCTTTTCCTTATTACCATTTACTAAAATGGCCCCATTATCTAAATTAGTTTTAATAAAGCTTCTTGAAAAATCACCAAGTAAGGTTAAAGCCTTATCTAAGCGTAAGCCTTTATGTTCTTCTTTTATTATATATTTATTAAGCATTTCGACGTTTTTCCTCAAAGAATATTATATCTACCAATAATAAAATTACTCCTATTACTAGTGCACTATCGGCAATATTGAAAACAGGAAAATGGTAGCTACCAAAATGAAATTCTAAAAAGTCAATTACACCCTTTTGGGCACCTACTACTGTATAAAGCCTATCATAAAGATTACCAAAGGCTCCTGCTACGATAAAGGATAACGCAAAGGAATAAAACTTTTTTGTTTTAAAATCATTTTTAACACAAAAATATAAACCAGCTAATGAGGCAGCTATACTTATAAGCATTAATACTAAAGTATTATCACTTAATGAGCCCCAAGCAGCACCCTTATTGTAAACTAATGAGATATAAAAGAAATTAGGGATTAATGTAATCTTATCACTTTCACTTAAATTAACCTCAATTAAAGCTTTGGAAACCTGGTCAATAATAACAATTATAGCTATTACTAGGGCTGTTAGCCAAAAGTTCTTTTTAGTCATTGTAGCCACCAAATTTAATTTCAATTTTTTGCATTAGCTTTGTTGAAACACCAGCAGCCTCAAACATCTTACGAGAAGCTTGATTACTAACTGTATCATAATATTTATCCTCAAGATAAATAACTCGTTTAATACCACTTTGAATGATTAGCTTTGCACACTCATTGCATGGGAATAAGGTAACATACATAGTTGCTCCCTTTAGTGAGGTTGTGCTATTTAAAATAGCATTTGGCTCAGCATGAACTACATAAGGATATTTATTTAATAATTCATCCTCATTACCCTTACCCCAAGGAAATTCAGTATCCTGACAGCCATAAGGAAAACCATTATAGCCAATACCGATAATTCTTTTGTCTTCATTAACTATACAAGCTCCAACCTTAGTTGAAGGATCCTTACTACGATAGCTTGATAGTAAGGCAACTCCCATAAAATATTCATCCCAAGAAATATTTTGTTTCATTTTTAACCTCCTATTATGGATTTAAACGATCTGGTCCACGGAAGATAAACATAGCATCCTTGATACCTTCGTTAAATAAAATCATAGTGATTCTATCTACACCAATACCAAAGCCACCATGTGGAGGACAACCATATTTAAAGAAGTCAAGATAGAACTCAACGTCCTTATCTAAGCCTTTTTCTAAGGCTTGCTTCTTTAAGATTTCATAACGATGCTCACGTTGGGCACCAGTCGTAATTTCACAGCCCTTCCAAATTAAATCATAACCGCAAGGTACACCATTTTCATCACGCATATGATAGAAAGCACGGCACTCAGCACTATAGCCTGTAATGAATAGGAATTCATGACCAAACATATCCTTAGAAAGCTTTTCTACCATTCTTTCTCCTTCAGTTGTTAAATCACCCTTTTCAGATTCAGGTACACTATAGCCATAGCGAGCCTCTAGCTCCTTATATACATCATGTAAGTCCATACGAGGGAAAGGTAAGGTAGGTACAACGACATCAATATCAAAGACACGTTTAATCTCATCGCCTAATTTTTCCTTAACAGCCTTTAATGCATAGGTAATCATTTCTTCTTCCATATGCATTACATCCTCATATGAATCAATATATGAGAACTCTAAATCAAAGCCTGTAAATTCTGTAGCATGCTTACGTGAAGCAAATTTTTCAGCTCTAAATACTGGACCTGACTCAAAAATACGCTCAAAGCCAGCAGCCATAGCCATTTGCTTATAGAATTGTGGTGATTGAGCTAAATAAGCATTACGATCAAAATAATCCACCTTAAAGACACCTGCACCAGACTCAGATTCAGCGCCAATTAGCTTTGGTGAATGAATTTCAATAAAGTCACGCTCTAATAAGAACTCACGGCATTTATTAACAAATAATGATTGAGTCTTAAACATTAAGGTATTCTTATCTGTACGTAGGTCAATCCAACGATAATCTAGACGTAAATCAATATTAGTCTCCTCACCCTTAGGGGCTACAATTGGACTAGGTGCTGCAGTTGATAAAATTTCAATTGCTTCAGGATACATTTCCATATTATTTAGTTTTACATAGTCTGAATGTAAAACTAAACCTGTTGCCTCAATTACTGAATCAACAGTAATCTTATCTAAAACCTCATTTAATTCAGGATGCTTTTCCTTTTCAATAGTTAATTGGATTTTACCGCTAATATCTCTTAAAACGATAAAGCACATGAATTTTTTATTACGAATATTCTCAACGAAGCCGGCTAATTTATTAGCTTCGCCAAGCTTTAATTCACTAATCTTAACTCTTTTCATCTTATTTTCCTTCCTTACATGACTTGCATGTTTTTTTAGCAAAGCTTGTAACAAGGTAGTTACCCAAATCCTCTAGCCTTACAGTTTCCTTAGTATTATTTACATTATCATTAATGTTAATAACCCCATTATTTAATTCATCCTCACCTAATATCATGGTGAAATGAGAATTATTTTTATCAGCTTCCTTAAATTGAGCCTTTAAGCCTCTTTGATTGAAATCCATATCAACCATTAAGCCAAGCTTACGTAGACTATTTACAATTTTAAAACCCTCCATAAAGGCCTTATCACCTATGGTAATTAAGAAGGCATGTAAAGACTTAGGCTTTACTATTTCAATACCCTCATGCTCTAGGGCTAATAATAATCTATCAATGCCAAAGGCTAAACCTACAGCGTGAGTTTCAGGTCCACCTAAATCACTAACTAAATCATTATAACGGCCACCTGCGCAAATTACATTTTGAGCGCCAAAATCAGAAGCATTAAATTCTACTTCAAATACAGTATTTGAATAATAGTCTAGACCTCTAACTAGCTTTTCATCAACTACATACTTAATATTTAATTTATCAAGCTCGTTTAAAACTGTTGCAAAATGCTTTTTTGAAGGCTCATTTAAATAATCGCTAATCTTTGGTGCATTAACCAAAACTGGATTATCATGATCAACCTTACAGTCTAATATTCTTAATGGATTCTTCTCTAATCTTTCGTGGCAATCACTACATAGGCTATCTAGGTTTTCTCTAAAGTACTTAACTAAAATCTCACGGTATCTACCACGAGATTCCTTATCCCCTAGGGTATTAATACGCACACGAATATCCTTTAATCCTAAGCCCTCAATTAAATGAATAGCAGTTGTGATAACATCAACATCTAGCATTGGTGAATCACTACCAAAGGCCTCTAAGCCAAATTGACTAAACTGACGATATCTCCCCTTTTGTTGACGCTCATATCTGAACATTGGTCCTAAATAATATAATTTAGTTACACCATTATTTACATATAGCTTGTTTTCAACAAAGGCACGACAAACACCAGCTGTCCCCTCAGGTCTTAAAGTCATTTCTCTACCACCACGATCCATAAAATCGTAGGTTTCCTTATTTACCATATCTGATGAATCTGCCTCATCACGATGGAATGTTTTAGCTTGCTCAAAAATAGGAGTTCTAATTTCTTCATAATTTGCAAGCTTACAAACATGACGAATAACCTCTTCTATTTTAGCCCAGTTTCTTGAAGTATCGGGTAATATATCATATGTACCCTTTGGTTTTGTAATCATTTAATCTCCTCCAATGTAATAAAAAAGCCTTAGATAAAACTATCTAAGGACGTAATAAACGCGGTACCACCTTAGTTCTAGTACAAATGCACTAGCGCTCTATGTGTTAACGCCACCAACGGCCATTTTGGCATCTCCTGGGTTGTCTAATATAAAACTGAATCAATGCTTACACCATCCATCGTCGCTTATAAACAGTTTGCTTATATTCCCTACCCTATCCGATTCGTAAGAATTATATCATAAAAAGCCTTACGACACAAGATTATTATCATAATCTTCATAATCAGCATCAAGAAAATCTCCACCAGTATAATCTATTATAAAATCATATAATTCCTCTAAATTATCAACTATTTTTTGATTAACTGGATTATAGCCCTCAAGGCATATCATATTCAAAAACTTATTTGCTGTATGTAAGAAATCATTATATCCTTCAAGGCTTTTATTTTCGATGCCAGTATAGTCCTTATAGGAATAAAGGCTTAGCTCTAAATCGCCAATATAATTATTAGTAAATTGACTATGTCTATTAAATGTAGCCCTGATATTCACAGCCTCTAAGGTTTTTTTAATAAAAGAATATAACTCCCGATCATTAATTATAAGCTCCTTAGGTAAGCCGTATTTTTCAAACAATTCAATCAGCTGGCTCCACAAGATCTTTTTAACGTCATTTTTGTTAATATCTAAAAGCTTAGCCTCTAAAAAAGCCTCTCCATCCTTACCGTAGCCAAGTAAAACTAAAGGTCTACTTCCCCCAGTTAAATTATTAGTATAGCAAATTGAAAACTGCATACCATAATCAGTTTGCTTAAAAAATTTGATTTCTGAAACTAAATCTAAATTAGCCCTTGCCATTGGATAGCTAATCCTTGGTAAAAACATTTTATCATTTGTAATATATAAGGAATAGGCTAATTCTTGCTTGTTTATATATAACAAAAACATATCATCCTTTAATAGCTTGTCAAGCTCACTCCTATCACTTAGAACAGCTCCTATAACATCAGCAATTTCACCTAATATTGCTATGGTTCTTGCATTCATATGAGGATTAATAGCTCCACGAAGAAAATAATTAATTGCTAAATTGTTTTCTGGCATTATCCTTTTATGAAGGCTTCTAAGCAAATTCCTTTCTAAGCTACTTAAATCATCTTTATTTTTTAATAAAAAATCAACATAGGTTAATTCATAGGCACCAATAAAATAATCACGCTCACTAGTTTCATTAAAATCTAAAAATGATTCAATACCAGCAGCTTCAGGATAAATAATTATCCTATCGCCATTGGGATTATTATAATAATTTAAAATATAATTTTTAAAAGTCTTATCATAATAGCCAATTGAAAGCATTATACTCTTATTAACCTTTTCCTTTAATCTCTTCAATAAGGCTTTATATTTAGTAGATAAGACTAAATATTCATCACCATTAATCATATGTCACCTCATAAAAAATAACTTTTTTTCTACCATACTTCTTTTCCTTTAAAATTTTAATATTTACTAATTCTCTAGCTTCAGTTTTAATATCCATTTCAAAGGTAATTATAGTACCATTCTTTAAAGCCTTGCTGCTAGCAAGCACCTCTAAAATTTCTAATGTATCATCCATAGCATAAGGTGGGTCAACAAATATATAGTCAAATTCAACCTTATTAAGAGCTAAAAACTTCCTATAATCAGCATTAGATAAATAATAATTCTTTATGTCTAAATTTTTTAAATTCCTTTTAGCACAATCACACGCTAAAGGATTTAAGTCATTTAAATAAACCTTTTTTATACCCCTAGAATATGCCTCAATTGCCATTGCCCCACTACCACAAAATAGATCTAAAGCAGTTTCACCATCTAAATAGCCACCTAAACTATTAAAAATAGCCTCTCTAACGCGATCTTGCGTTTCTCTAGTTGACTCTAGGTTTGTTTCTTCAATTTTTCTATGTCTTAATGTGCCTGCAATTACTCTCATATTCTCTCCAAAAATAAAGGGCTTTTCGCCCATAAATAAAAGGCTAGGAAGTCCATGAAGAACAAAGTCTCCAAATATGGGTCCTCTCATAGCTATTAATTAGGGTTCCCAAATTAAGGGCATCCGCACATAAAAGCTCTTAGACCCGTTTCTAAATAAAATGGGTTCCACGGCCTACTTCCTAGCAATTAAATTATAGTATATTTTTAGTACATTGTAAAGCGACTTACAAAAAACAAAAAAAGGATAGACTAATCTATCCTTACAGGCTGTTGACAAACTACGTCAACAGCTTTTTTGTACTTATCCACGTGGAAAAG
>JAHHSV010000057.1 GCA_020025015.1 Anaeroplasmataceae bacterium | reverse complement strand
CAGGTAGTCTATAACCTGGAAATGATATTTGCGCTTGCCTTTCAGATTAATACTTTTCCGGCCCAACAATTACGTGAGTATATAATCAGCAGACTGTTCCAATCTGAAAAGTCAATGATTATCTGCATGATGAATGGTCATCATAAATCATATCTAAAATGCTGATAAATATTGATTTCACTATTTCATGCGGATAATAAGCCGCAAATTTTGCGGTTAATATAACTTATGTTAGCTTACCCACTTATGCTTTTTTCTAAATGTAAAAACAGACACACCTTAGTGGAAGCAAAAAGAATATAAAGCCCTAATAGAGAAAAAATTCTATTAGGGCACATCTAAAAGAAGTTAATCATAAAGTAAACGTACATTTCGTGTTATAAAAGCACTTAAGCCTGCTCCATTTTGCGCAAGTTGCTTCATGTGCTCTACGTTCTCTTTACCAGCTTTGTTATAGCTATAAGAATAAGCCTTGTAGCCTTTAAACCAAACTATAATTCTAGTTGGCTCTATTTCATAGCCTATCACTGGAGAGTTACCTCGTAGGTTTGCGTATGGAATCATAATACCTCCTTTCTGCTTTATGATGATATTTTCAAATCATCGTTATACAATAAATAATCTTCCGACCTACTCCTAATAAGCTTAAAAATTATTTGTTAACAACTCACATATTCTCTTTTTATAAGGAAGAAGTTCTATAAGAGCCTTAGATTATAAAAAATAATCCAACTAAATCTAACAAATTATATGCCAAAAGATTATAGAAGTAATCTATATATCAAGGATGATAAAATATAAGACTATTATAATATTCTACAAACTGTCAAAATGACATTTGTATTATTTAACTAATAATTCAGAGATATATTAAAATTATTTGTCATTATTTATATGCTTCCAGATAACTCTCCTGAAGCATTTTCTCAATATCACTCTCCCGGTAAAGGATTTTACCTCCCAACTGGTAATAGGATATTCTTCCTTCATTACGATAATCCTGAAGCGTACGTCTGCTCAGTTTTAATTGTGCCGACA
>JAHHSV010000056.1 GCA_020025015.1 Anaeroplasmataceae bacterium | reverse complement strand
TTCTCACATGCATAGCATGTGGTTTTTTTGCAGTCTTCGACTAGCAAAATAAAAGTGAGCATAGCGTACCAGAAATAGTTTTAGCTGGCTCTAGTGCTGATGATATTTACACTATTATTCTTTTCTATGCCTTCTTAGGCCTAGTAAAAACTAATAGCTTTGATTATGTCAGCATCCTAAACATTCCTGGTTCAATAATTTTAGGTATCATCTTTGGTATTATCGTAGGTTTAATTCTTTCATTCATCATTAAGAAAACTAAGCTTTCAACAACAATTTATGTCTTAATTATCCTAGCTACTTCTTTCCTAATGATTGGTGTAGAAAATTTAATGAAGGCCTATACTCCAGTCCAAATTTCAGCATTGCTTGGAATAATGGTTGTTGGTATGATTATTCTATTTAGAAATTCAGATAAGGCTAAAAAAATTAGTGATGGCTATAATTCAATTTGGAAATTCTTTGAAATAATTTTATTTGTTCTAGTTGGAGCTAAGCTTGATTTAAGTGCTATTGGTGGTAATGATGCTTTAATGGCTATTCTAGTATTATTAATTGGTCTATCATTTAGAACCCTTGGTGTATTATGCTGCTTAATTAAAACTAAGCTAACCTGGAAGGAAAGAATATTTGCGGTAATCTCTTACCTACCTAAGGCAACAGTCCAAGCCTCAATTGGTGGTATTGCCTTAGATCAAGGTTTAGCTTGCGGTAATATCGTTCTAACAGTATCAATTCTTTCAATTTTAATTACAGCCCCAATCGGAGCCCTATTAATTGATAATCTTGGTGAGCATCTTCTATATCCTAAGCAAAATAAGTTAGATAAGGAAATTGATAATGCTGAGGCTGTTAATAGTGATACCTTAAGCCTAGAAAGTAATACTGAAAAGCAAGAAAATAAAACTGAAATTATCGAAACTGAAGTTTTAATTAGTGAAGAAAAAAATAAAGCTGATAATCTTTAAAATAGTAAAAAAGGAAATCAAAAATGATTTCTTTTTTTATTTTAAGGCGTATAATATATGTGATTGCCGCAATAGCACAGCTGGTAGTGCAATTCCCTCGTAAAGAATAGGTCGTAGGTTCGAGTCCTATTTGCGGCACCACTTATACTATTATTACCTAAAAGGTAAATAACAATCCACGTGTAAAACACGTGGTTTTTTGGCTCCCCTGTAAGGGCCTAA
>JAHHSV010000055.1 GCA_020025015.1 Anaeroplasmataceae bacterium | reverse complement strand
AACACTTCAAAAGAAGGAGAATGTATAATCTTAAGTACAATTTGATTATACTAGGCAAGCTATGAAAAATTTATATAATAATATTCAAGCTTGGTTTAGCAAGCTAACCAATATGAAATATTTTAATATAGTATATCCTATGCTAATAGCTTTAGTAGCCTTAATAGGCTGGAGGTTTTCTAGTTTATTTGGCTTTATTGCTTTAATAATTATAGGCTTAATCTTTTTAGCATTTACGAAGGATTTTAATTATATTATTTCTGAAATCCTATATTTTATTTTTGTAATTAATGGTGGTTTCGCTAATGATAGTATTCCTGTAACGCTATTAGTAGTAGCTTCAATATTTGTTATAGCAATCCTAAGCTTTATAATTTATAAAATCGTAAAGAATGGTTTTAACTTAAAGAAGATGAAATCATTATATGGGCTAATCGGTTTAGCTTTAATTAATTTCATCCCAATCTTTTGGGCAGACATTCCTAAGGGCAATGAAGTATTTTATTTCTTTTTTATAGCTAATGTAGGCTATCTATTACTTTATTTTTTAGTTACTAGCGGTATGGAAAAAACTAATAAAGATTTAATAATCTATTCCTTTATTGGAATGGGTTTATTGATTTCATTTCAGGTATTTATTCAAATTGGTGTTTTAGGATATACATTTGATGATGTCTTTGGTGCTTGGTATCACTTAGGCTGGGGACTATGTAATGAGGGTGGCATTATGATTTGCTTTTCTTTACCTTTTGTGTTTTATAAAATGTATGATGCAAAGGGCTGGGAGAAGCATACAATTCATTTATATATAATCCTAATAATGGCTTTAGGTGTTTTATTTACTACCTCACGCGGAGCTTTATTATGTTTTGCATTAGAGCTTCTAGTTGGCTTTGTGGTTTTATTTATTAAGGGCAAGGATAAGAGGTTTAATCGTAACTTTGTTTTAGGTTTATTAGGAGCTTCAATTGTTTTATTCTTTGCTTTATATAAATTTACCTTCCCACTAGTTGAAAAAATCATTAATACGATTTTTTCTAATGGTTTAGATAGTAATGGTCGAACTGATATTTGGCAAAAGGGTCTAACTGCCTTTACCAAAAACCCTTTAACTATTATTTTAGGACCTGGTATGTGTTCGGTTTTAGAAACCCGTTTACAGGGCACAGCAGGCGGTGGCTTTGTTGAAATTTTAACTCCACTTGTAATGCATTCAACCTTTGTTGAAACATTAGTTATGGGTGGTATAGTAGGAATCGTTGCCTTAGGCTTTCATTTCTATCAAAAGTATAAAATCATGTATAAAGAAGGTCTACCATTTTTCCTAACTATTGGCTTAGGTATGATAGCCTTAGATTTATATGGTATGATTGATAATACTTACCATATGTATTACTATATGATTCCATTATGTGTTTTATTAGCATCATTAGATAATATTAAGCTTGAAGAAGTTAATGATACATGTATTGGTTTAACTAATAATTAATATATTAAGTGTGCATAACAGCACACTTTTTTGTTGGCTGTAAGTAGTTTAGAAGCTCAATGTTTCTTTATTTTATATAGGTTAAATGCTATAACCCGAGTTTGCCTGAAAAAAACAATAATTTAGGTGGGAACGTATCAAAATAAAACACGATAACTGGCGGA
>JAHHSV010000054.1 GCA_020025015.1 Anaeroplasmataceae bacterium | reverse complement strand
TTTTCCTCAGGCTTTTCCTCAGGCTTTTCCTCAGGCTTTGTGGCTTCACCATCAGTAGGCTTAGTATTTTCTTCAGGTTTAACCTCTTCAGCCTTATGGAATTTAACTACTAATTCAACCTTAGCACGAGACTCAGTAACTGATATACCATTCATAGCACCAACTAAGCCACCAACATATGCTGTATAAACAGGAGTCAAATCCGCCTCAA
Organism: Anaeroplasmataceae bacterium; assembly: GCA_020025015.1. Classification (GTDB taxonomy): domain Bacteria; phylum Bacillota_I; class Bacilli_A; order Acholeplasmatales; family Anaeroplasmataceae; genus CALUXS01. The sequence continues at coordinate 1,497 of JAHHSV010000054.1, read as the reverse complement.
GCTTACCTGTAAAGCTTACATTCTTTAAGCCAGCACCTCTACTGTTATCAACAGTTAAACCAGCAAAGCCACCAACGAATACATTGTAAACCTTTAAGCCTTCCTTATAGGTTGCAGAGCTGCTTAAAGCAGTTGTAACTACGATGTCACCAGCAACATTTGAATCAGTAATAGTTCTTGCTGTACTACCAACAAAGCCACCAACATATACTAAGATATCATCCTTAGTTGAAGTCTTATTTTCTTGATTAACAGTTAGCTTTAAGCCTGTAATATTATTACCACTAATATTTTGACCCATTCTAATTGTTGTAGGTGCTAAAACCTGACCAATTAAACCACCAACTGTTGCACGATGAACAGCTTTAACAGTAAGCTCTAGGTTTGTAGCCTTAGAATTAACAACTGCTATATCACTATCATCACCAGCAACTGTACCAACTAAACCGCCAACAACTAATGGATAGGTTAATGAGTAAGCTGTAGATTCAACCTTTACCTTACTATTCTTAACCTCAACATTAGAAATTGCACCAGCATTATAGCCAGCTAATAAGCCAGTATTTGTTTCACTTGTTCTTGCTGTTGTAATTTCAGCATTTTCGATAGCTAGGTTAGAAACCTTACCTTCTAAATAACCAATTAAACCATTGTATTGATTATTAGATTCAATTTTAAAATTCTTAATTGTGTGATTCTTACCATCAATAGAGCCCTTGAATGAATTAGATTCAGTAGTGAACATAGGATTTAATTTATAAACCTCATCACCCTCAGCCTTTAGCTCGCTAAAGTCTAGATCTTCCTCTAAAACATAATAACCATCTCTATCGTATTGAATAGATAAGAATTTTTCTTCAGCACTCATCTCATCAGTTGACTTAATTAGAATAGGGTTGGCCTTTGTACCCTCATCAGTCATTGAAACAGTAGCTGTTTTTAATGTGTGAGCATAACCATCGATTGAAGCCTTAACAACAACATTATATTGCTTACCAATAGAATCCTCTAGATTGTCAAAGACAACCTCTTTAGCTGTTGTATCCTTACCAATGTTTTGGCTATCTCCAGCATTGACTAAAGTCTTAGATTCAATTTCATCACCCTGTTTATTGTTTTCAAACTCATAAAGATAAACAGTAGGAGTTACACTTGAAAAAATTCTAGATTCTTCATCATGGAATTCAGCAACAACTGTAATTCTATCACGACGAGCAGTTGTATTAAGCTTTGTTGTAACATTGTCTAAATTCTTGCTACAAGATACCAAGCCAATTAAGCCTAAGGTTGCTACAAAAGCAAGAATTGTCTTTTTAAATTTCATTCTAAAAACCTCCAAATTATATAGTTATAGCTTATCGCTAAAAATATCTATATGCTTTAATAATTATACATTAATTTTACGCTTTAAACAACCTTTTTTTGCATTATTCTTTTTTAGATTATGATTATCTTTTGATAATTTCTTATTAGTTATCTTTTGATTATTTCCCAATG
>JAHHSV010000053.1 GCA_020025015.1 Anaeroplasmataceae bacterium | reverse complement strand
CACCGATTATTTTATAGTCGTATAGGACACACCGAATAAAAAGGATTACCAAAAATAGGAGGGAAACCTCCTTTTTTTATGCATTTATTAAACTATAGCTTATTATATTTGGTATAATAGGTTTAAATATTATTTGAAGGGATAATAAGTATATTAGCTTATTAAGGTATATTATATGGAAAAGATTTGTGAAAAAAGCTTCGATGAGGAAAGAAGCCTATATGGTGCTAAGGATATTATTTTAGAAAATTGTCGCTTTGATGGACCTAAGGATGGGGAATCAGCCTTAAAGGAAGCAAGTGATTTTAAGCTAGTTAATTGCTATCTAAACTTACGCTATCCTTTATGGCACTCTAATAACTTTAGTATGGACTCATCTATGATGACAGAAGGCTGTAGAGCGGCCATTTGGTACTCTAATGATATATTTATCAAATCATCTAAAATGAACGGTATAAAGGCCCTACGCGAGTGTAATCACGCTGTTATTACTGATACTATAATTGATTCACCTGAATTTGGTTGGAAATCTAAAAATATTTCCCTAGAAAAGTCTAGCGTAACCTCAGAATATGCCTTCTTAGAATGTGAGAATCTAAGATTAAATAATGTTCTATTTAAGGGTAAGTATTCCTTCCAATATGTTAAGAATCTAGAAATTGATGATTCTAATTTAGATACTAAGGATGCATTCTGGCATGCGGATAATGTGGTTGTTAGAAATTCAGTTGTTAAGGGTGAGTATTTAGGCTGGTATTCAACTAACCTAACCTTCATTAACTGTAAGATAATAGGTACTCAGCCTTTATGCTACTGCAAGGGCTTAAAGCTTATTGATTGTGAAATGATTGATACAGACTTATCCTTTGAATATAGTGAGGTAAAGGCTACAATTAAGGGTAATATCCTAAGCGTTAAAAATCCTACTAGTGGCTATATTAAGGCCTCTTCAATTGATGAGATAATTCTTGAAAATTCTAAATATCCACTTAACTGTAAAATAGAAGTAGATGAGTAAAAGAAAAGGAGAACTAGGCTTTAACCTAATTCTCCTTTTAATTATTTAGCTTTCTAAAAATAAGCTACTTAAATATTTAGCAACCCCATCGTTGTCATAATCATCCTTAGTTAATCTACTACCTTCCTTAAGCAAGCTAGGATTAGTATTAGCTAGATAAACTCCGTGATAGGCCTTATCAATCATCAAAGCATCACCATTATCATCACCAAAGGTATAGTCTTCAGGCTTATCATCCTTTAAAAGCTCAAATAAGGCTAAATTACCAAGGTATTTAGTGCTAGGAGAAAATCTTGCCCAGGTACCACTAAAATAAGGCTCATAGTAAAGCTTTAAGTCCTTAGCCATCTCCTGCCATTTTTCTGGGTTAGTAGCTGAAATTAAGAACTTATAGGCTCCTTCCTTAAAGCCATTTTTAAAGTCATCATAAATAGCTAAGGGATTAGCCTTAACTCTTTCTAAATTATTAGAATAAAGGCCTGTTTCACCCTCGATAGAATAATTTAAAACCTGAGGATCAAGCTTAGCCTCAGCTAAAATATAATTTACTGTATCCTTACTAATAAGCTTTTGGTAAACTATCTTTTTATTTTTATCAAGGATTAAGGCTCCACCATTTAAAATAGAATAATCAGGCTGCATTTCTTCAATAAATGGTAAAGAGCTTAAATAGCTTCTTGCCGTATTGAAGCAAAAGATAAAGCCTTTATTTCTTAATTTATTAATTACCTCTTTAGTGTAATCACTAATTGTTTTATCCGTTTTAAGTAGGGTTTGATCTAAATCTACTATAATATATTTCACTTTCATCACCTGTTGTCATTATACAAAAAATCTTTTAAAAACAAAATATAATGCTTAAATTTTTGAGCCTAATAAAAATTAGGTATAAATATATATTTTAGATTGTGCTATAACCCGAGTTTGCCTGAAAAAACAATAATTTAGGTGGGATCGTATCA
>JAHHSV010000052.1 GCA_020025015.1 Anaeroplasmataceae bacterium | reverse complement strand
TTTGATACTTATACTAACTTTGACTTGCTATTCACAGGCAATTATAGTAACACAGTATCAGATTGTATAGGTAACTCTTTAACACTACAACCAATATAAAGGTGATAATATGTCAAACATTAATATGAATGGATTATATGGACTAAATATAGGTAATATGCCTAACTGGAATAGTACAGATTATTTAAAAAATTTTAAACCTGTTATAAACGGTAACAACGATATATCAAATAGCACTACAGGTTTATCAGGTAAATTAGGTAAAGGTTTAAGTACATTAAGTGCGTTAGGTCAAGCAGGAGCAGGGCTAATGAACGCTTTTACTGCAATGAAAGGTCTAAAATTAGCTAAAGACCAATTTAGATTAGAAGAAGCTATAGCTAGGACTAATATAGCTAATCAAGCTAAATTAATTAATAATGCTATTGATGCATCTGCTAACATTGCTTCACAGTTGAGTGGTAGTAATGTAAGAGGTGAAAGCTATAATAAAGGTCTTAAAGATAAATTTATGTCTAGTGCTAATGATAGAAAAGTATCAGGTACTATAGGTTAATAAAGGTGTACTATGAACTGGAATAATGTTTCAATAGACTTTTCTAATAGTGGTAGGTCGCTTGGTACAGCTATAGCAGGAATGAGTAGTGCTGGTGATATATTTAATAGGATAGGTGAGAATCTAGCTAAAGAAAGACAAAATAAGTTTAATAATGAGTTAGCACTAAGAGAAGCAGATAGAGCTGATTTAGCATTAGGTATGGAACAAGATAAACATAATATACTAATGAATACAGAAGAAGATGTAACTAATATTAGTAATGCAATTAATCAAGCTATGTTAGAATCTGTAGATAGTACAGGTAGAGTTAATTTAGATAAAATGAAGAACATATTAAGTGATATTGAAGCCAGTACTTCTGGTGGAAGTACATTACTTACAAATCATTTAAACAAGACTTCTAATGATAGATTTAATATGTTTAATGCTGATAGAAACTATGGATTAGATGTAAGTAAGTTTAATCATAATAGATATATGGATAATGAACGTCTTGCATTAGAAAAAGACAAACTTGCTTTTAATAAAGCTAATCTTAAAGCTAATAGTAATAATAAAAAAGATGCTATGTTTAACTTTAATAAGAACTTTTCCAAGCTTAATAATGAAGATACAGCCTTAATAAATAATGCTATAGCAGATATTTATAGATTATCATCAGATGATAGTACTGTTAATGCTTTATTAGATGGGTTAACTCCTGATGATGTTATAGCTGTACTATCTAACTCACTTAAAATAGAAGAAGATGATGATAAGTTTGAACTTACAGGAGATTCAAGAGATAAATTAGGTGAAATAATTTATACTTTAGATAGCATAAGAAAAGGTGATATAAAAGGTATTGACCCTAGACTAGTAGGGTTACTGATTCAAAGCTCTGTATATAAAAATGGTGGAGCTAATGATGTACAGATAGGTGTATATCAAAATGTATTAGAAGCTAAAAAACAGAAAGAACTTGAAAACTCACCTGAATATATAGCTGAACAAAAAGCAAAAAAAGAAATAGAGGATAAAAAGAAAAGAAATGAGTTCTTTAAATCTTATTTTAGTGATGATTACTTAAAATAATTATATATTCAATTAAAGGTATTACAATGAATGAATTTGCATTTAATAAATTACAGTCTATATTAGATGATGCTAGTAAATCTAATAGTATTGAACAAAATGTAACTAATAAACTTTCTGATATGTCAGGATATTCTGATTATACAGTAAGTAGAGTATACGATGGTGATACTCTTACTGTAATTAATCCTAATACAGGTGAAGAACAAAATGTAAGACTTAAGAATTCTGCAGGTATGTTAGATACTGTAGAAATGGTAAAAGATGAGTCTGATGTAGCTAAATTATTTTTACATAAAAATAAAAGAAAACAACTTGTAGCTGTAGGTAATTTATATAATGTAAATCCTGACCTTGTTACAGTTGATATGATTAATAATGTAGCTGCATATCAACAAAATTCTTTAGTTAATAAATTATCAGGTAAACCTGTAGATAATTTTGATAAAAATGTAATATATACTAAATCAGAACTACCTACAGGTATTACTATTAAAGGTAAAAATTTAGGTAAAGATATTTATAATAGACCTTTAATGGACTTTGTAAACCCTAACTCAGACAAATCTTTAGTAGAAGATTTAATTAACGGTAGGTCTATTAATTCAGGAGGTATAAGAAGTAATGTAAGATTAGATGGATTAAATTCAGGTGTAGGTGATAGTAGATTTTCATCTACATTAGACCAAGCACAAAGTAGTATTATTAAATTTTCTGCTAATCTTGTAAATGCTGTATTACCTGATTCAGTATCTAAATATATAATGGATTACTCTGAGGATAACGGTAATATATCATTTTTAAAAGCTTCTGACCCTAAATATGGACAAATGTATGCAGATATTCTTGCAGGATTAGACCCTGTAAGTAGAGATAATTACATTAATGAAATGAATATTATTCAAAATGAATGGAATAACGGTAATTATCTAAAGTCTATTGCATTAGCAGGTATGAACTTAGATAAAATATTAGCAGAATCTACTGCACAAACTGGTACTATAGCTCTTACAAGTGTATTTGGTCCTTTAGGTGCTATGGCAGGTATTGGAGCTGTAGCTTCAGATATGACTATCAATAGTGCTAATGCATATGAAGTAAACACAGGTAAACCTATGCCACCTGAAGATGTAGCTAAAGCATTTATGTATTATTTAGCTGTAAGTGGTGTAGAATCATTAGTT
>JAHHSV010000051.1 GCA_020025015.1 Anaeroplasmataceae bacterium | reverse complement strand
TCTCACATGCATAGCATGTGGTTTTTTTGCAGTCTTCGACTAGCAAAATAAAAAATCCCCTAAGCTTAAGGCCTAGGGGATTATTTTTATTATTTCTAGTTTTAAAATTACTTAACAAGCTTTAATACTTGAGCTTTAGGTTGGTAACCAACTGATTGGTTAACTAGCTTACCATTCTTAAATACCATTAAAGCAGGAATGCTCATGATTTGGAAACGAGCAGCTAAGTCGCCTTCCTCATCAACATTTACCTTTGCAACTACGATATCAGAATTTTCAGCAGCGATTTCCTCTAAAACTGGTCCTAGCATACGGCAAGGTCCACACCAAGGTGCCCAGAAATCAACTAAAACTGTTTCATTTTCGTTTATAACCTTATCAAAATCTTTATTACCAATGTGTAATACTTCCATTATAATATCCTCCTTGTTTTCTTACATTATAACATATATTTTTAATCACGCAATAAATTTGCACCATACCTAAAAGCCTTGGCTTACCATAGCATCACTTAGCCTAATGAAGGCAAAAATATCTGCAGCACTTTTGTAATCAGTACCTAAATTATATTCATGAGAAATTTTTTGAATATTAGCAAAAATGTTCTCCATAATACCCTTTAATAAGGAATCAACCTCTGAAAATGACTTCATTAAACGAATACTATTTTGATGCATTTCTAGTAAGCTTGTAGCAACACCACCAGCATTAGCAGCTTTACCAGGTAGGAATAAAATATTGTTTTCTAATAAATACTTAATTGCCTCACTAGTTGTAGGCATATTAGCACCCTCACAAACCGCAATACCTTTATTTTTAACAATATTCTTAGCATCCTCTAAATCTAATTCATTTTGAGTTGCACAAGGTAGATAAATATCTCCCTTTACCTCCCATACTCTTTTATTAGCTACATATAAGGCATCACTATGATAATTTAAATACTCCTTAATTCTTGCTCTTTTTACTTCCTTAATTTCCTTTAAGGCCTCTAAATCAATACCATTAGGATCATAAATATAGCCACTAGAATCAGAGGCAGTAACTACCTTAGCACCCAATTCTATAGCCTTTTCAATCGCATAAATAGCTACATTACCTGCGCCACTTACTACTACTGTTTTATCCTTAAGGCTTAAATTATTAGCCTTAAGCATTGAATCTACAATATAAAGTAAGCCATAGCCTGTTGCTTCCTTTCTACCTAAGCTTCCACCATAGCTTAAGCCCTTACCAGTTAAGGTGCCAACAAAATTATCCCTTAAACGACGATACTCGCCAAACATATAGCCAATTTCTCTTGCTCCACAGCCAATATCACCAGCAGGAATATCCTTATTTTCTCCAATATATTTATATAGCTCAGTCATAAAGCTTTGGCAGAAAGCCATTACCTCACGATCACTTTTACCCTTAGGGTCAAAATCACTACCACCCTTAGCTCCACCCATTGGTAAGCTTGTTAGTGAATTTTTGAAGGTTTGACTAAAGGCTAAAAACTTCATTATACTCAAATTAACAGATGGATGAAAACGTAAGCCACCCTTATAAGGACCAACTGCGTTATTCCACTGAACCCTATAGCCCCTATTAATATTTAATTCACCCTTATCATCATACCAAGGAACTCTAAACTCAATAATTCTATCTGGCGTAGTTAAACGCTCTAAAATTTTATTTTTGCGATAAAAATCCTCATTTTTAGCAATAACTAATCGTAAAGAATTTAGGCTCCCCTCAACGGATTCAATAAATTCAGGTTCGTTTTTATATTCTTCCTTTACCTTACTAATAACCTCATCTACATATGTCATAATTTACACCTACTTCGTTAAAATTAAATCAGCTAAGCCTCTAACTAAATCCTTAGAAACTGCTTCATATCTTGAATCACTATAATAATCATAAGAAACCTCACCATAATTAGAGGTCTTATCATATAAATAATCCTTACATGAGGAATGAATTTGATAAATATTTGCCTCATCTAAAATAGTATTAGCATTACTAATATTAACCCCACTACCAGCTAATATTTGAATTCTATCACCATATTTTTGGCTTGCCTCCTTGATTAAAGCTAAACCATCTAAGGCCTTAGGCTTTTTACCACTAGTTAAAACCCTATCAACACCAAGATCAGCTAAAAGTGAAATATTATTTAAATAATCCTCTGTAACATCAATTGCTCGGTGGAAAACAGCCTGGCGCTTAAACATATGAATTAGATCAACCATCTTTTTCGTATTTTGCTTATCAATCTTACCATCACTCGTTAAAAAGCCAAAGGCAATTCCATCACTACCTGCCTCTAATAAGCTCATAGCATTAGCAAAAATTTCTTCCATCTCTAATGGAGTATAGCAAAAGCCACTACCTCTTGGACGCACCATAGAAATAACCTCTAAATTAGTATTACGCTTAATTAAATCTAAGGTTTTCGTAGTTGGAGTTAAGCCACCCAAATATAAGGCGCTATTTAATTCAATTCGATGAGCGCCACCTAAATAAGCATTTATAGCATCCTCATATGAGCCGCAGCAAACCTCAAGCTGATACTTAGTATTTCTTTTAATATAATACATAGCATCAACACCAGAAGCCTTACCATCTCTTCCACGATAAATAGCATCCTTATAGAAGCTAAAGCCAGTTTTTAAAATAACATTTCTGCTTCTGCTATTCTTTACAAAATGAGAAACCGCAATAAAGTCTAATTTAACCTCATTAAATAGATAGTCAATTACTAAATTACAGGCCTCAGTAGCTATTCCTCTATTCCAATAATCAAAGCTAATAACATAACCAATTTCCCTACCATTTAGATGATTGAATTTTTCATAAACCTTCTCATCATAATGCTCAATACCAATTGAGCCTATTACCTTGTTGTTTTCCTTATAAACAATCGCAAATTGATTTTTAGTTTTAATAAAATCATCTAAAATCAATTTAGTTATACCCTTATTTTCATGATGAGGCCATCCTGCCATTTCCCCAACACCTGGATAGCTAGCATATTCAAAAAAATCATCTAAATCACTATCATAAAACGGACGTAATAATAATCTAGGACTCTCTAATTTAACCTTGGAAATATCAATACTATAATTCATGCTAAAACCTCATTTCTTAATCATTATTATAGCATAATATGAAAAAAAGGGGCTGTGAAAAAACCTAGTTTTTGAAATTAGGGACTTCACGGTCCTTTTTTTCGTGTTATAGCATCAAAAAAGCCATCTAGAAGCAAATCCAGACG
>JAHHSV010000050.1 GCA_020025015.1 Anaeroplasmataceae bacterium | reverse complement strand
TAAATAAATCAATCATTTTTCTTTTTTAACTTGATTTATTTATAGTTGGCTCCATTTAAAGTCGAATAAATTATAACAAATTTCAGTATTAAATTAAAGCATACCTAAAATAAAATAGCCCATAGAATCAACTATGGACTATTATTTATTACTTTTCTAGGTATCTTCTTAAGAATTCCTTAGTTCTTTCTTCCTTTGGATTATTAAATACATCCTCAGGCTTACCTTCCTCTAAAACAATACCATCTGCCATAAACATTACCTTGTTAGCAACTTCCTTAGCAAATTGCATTTCATGGGTTACAACTATCATTGTCATACCCTTATTAGCAAGTGACTTCATTACCTCTAATACCTCACCAACCATCTCTGGGTCTAAGGCACTAGTAGGCTCATCAAATAGAATTACATCAGGATCCATACATAGAGCACGGGCAATCGCAACTCTTTGCTTTTGTCCACCTGATAATTCACGAATCTTATAATTCATTCTATCCTGCATATTAACGCTAGTTAAATGCTTAATAGCTATTTCCTTAGCTAAAGCGTAAGGACGCTTTAAAACCTTAGTTTGAGCTAAAATACAGTTATCTAAAACATTATAGTTATTAAATAAGTTAAAGTTTTGGAATACCATTACAACCTTAGTTCTAATACTATTGATTTCCTTACTAGAAACAATTAGATTAGGTGAAGCAGCAATTGCTTCCTCATAGGCTTCACTATCATAGAATTGCTTTAGGGTTACAGGATTTTTTCTTACTTCCTTAAATTCTCGTTTAGCATCCTTTAATAGCTCCTTATATTTAGGATTCTTCTCTTCAATTAATTTGTTTGCCCAAATAGCAACCTCATCCTCAGTTTCTATTAAGCTATTTTCATATTCAGCTAAGGCCTCGTGATAGCCATTATAATCAACGAAGTCATCCTTACAATTAACAATATTAAAATATGGCTTACCAGCAAACTCTAGACGTCCACGAGTTGGAGTCTCTAATAAATTTAAACAACGTAGGAATGTTGATTTTCCACTTCCAGATGGGCCAATAATGGAAATAACATCACCCTTATTTACTTCTAAGGAAATATCCTTTAAAACCTTATTACCACCAAAGAATTTAGCGATATTAGAAGCCTTTAAAATAACATTACTCATTATAGCTCACCTCTCTTCTTTCTAAATGGATTAAAGCTAAACTTTACACCATCCATTTTATTTTCAATTAGCTTTAAGATACCAGTTGCACATAGGGTTAAAATTAAATAAATACCAGCAATTACTAAGTAGCATTCAAAGAACGCATAGCTTGTTGAGGCAATATCCTTAAAGCGATAGAATAATTCACTTACAGCAATAACATTTAAAACTGAAGAATCCTTAATATTTACAATCAATTCATTACCAATTGTAGGTAAGGCATTACGTAAGGCCTGTGGTAGGATAATTGAAATTGAGGTTCTAGAAGCTGACATACCTAAGCTTCTTGCACCTTCAGCCTGACCTAAGTCAACACCATTCATACCACTTCTTACAATCTCTCCCATATAGGCTGAGGTATTTAAGGTAATTACAATTAAACCGGCAATTAACCAACCATTTAAAACATTACTTACCGCAGCCGGGAATTGAATCATTTCAAAGTTGATTCCCATAGCCTGACAGCCATACTTAAAGATTAAGGCCTGAACCATCATTGGGGTACCACGTAATACTATTGAATAAGTGCCACAAATAACTAAGCAAATACGCTTTAAAACCTTTATTACCTTATTATCAGTTTCTTTAATTACTAAATTCTTACCATAAGCAATAAAGATACCAATAATTAAACCAACAACTGTACCAAAGATAGCTAGAATTAAGGTTGTAGCAATACCAGACCAAATCCAGCTAGAATATTTAGTGAAGATAGTAACATATTTGTTTTCATCTTGACTAACATCACCACTACTTCTTTTAGCAGCCTCACCCATCATAGTACCGCGTTCTTCAATGCTTAAATCAGCTAATGCTTCATCTAAGGCTGTAAGTAATTCATCATTACCCTTTTTAACACCAATTGAAACAGTTAAGCCAAATTGATCATCAGCACTTAGCATGCTTTGATCAACGTATAATACTGCTAAATCGCCTAAATTAGTCATAGCTTCAATAACTGGTAATTCAGCTGGCATTGCATAGCTACCGCCTCTTAAAACGTCGTTAGCAGCAAGTGGATAAGTCTCTAGTGCACTATTATGCTTAATATTATAGCCTTTCTTGTTATCAACAAAGTAAGTATCAATATAGCCATCACCAACTACATTCATTTGACAAATTAAACCTTTACCATCAAAGGCCTTTAATAATTCATCATAGGTTGCAGGATTTTCTTTACTGTTGCCAGGGAAATCCTTTTCTAGATTTTCTCTAGAAATTAAGAAGGCTAAATCAGATACTAGATAAGGCTCAGTAAATGATATTTCCTTCTGACGCTCTGGGGTTGCAGTCATACCAGCTAAAACAATGTCTAAATTACCATTGTTTAAATCAGGTATTAAAGAATCCCAAACAGTCTTCTTAATAACAACCTCACGATTTAATTTCTCACCTAAATACTTTGCTACCTGAATATCATATCCATCCGCAAATTGATTAGTACCATCAATAGGTAAACTATAACCATTATCACTATCTAAAGTCCAATTAAATGGTTGATAGCTACACTCCATTCCAACAACTAAAGTATCTCTCTTTTCATCACCACATGATGCTAAAGAGAAAACTAATACTAAAGATGCTAGAGCTAACAAAATTCTTTTAAATAATCTCATTAAAACCTCTCCTAAATTATTTTAAAAGTAAAAAAAGAGCGTCCAATAAAATTAGACGCTTAATTAATAAATATAAATTTCATAAATAATCTAAGCGCCTCTACTAAAAATTTAGTAGGAGTGTTAAAGATATTTTCCTTAACCCCACGATCTATCTATGCCTAAATAGTCGTTCGGCAAGCTTACCTTTCCTATATATCAACGGATGCCTCCTCCATATAGTACTCTTTTGTCTTGCTCCTCTTTTTTACTTTTGTATCTATTATACTATGAATATTTAATTTGTAAACCCTATATTGTATATTTTAAAAATTATATATAAGAAACTATAAAAAAAACATCTTGGAATTCCAAGATGTTTTAATGATTATTCAGAAATTAAATTTTCTTCCTTTTTAGCATTTTGCTTCTTTTCTTGATTATAACCAACAATACCAGAAACAACGCAACCTACTAGTAAGGCACCAACTAAACCAATTACTGCTACAACAATTATACTCATGCCACCTGATTCTACTAAACCGGGACTTCGACAGAATAATTATAGATTTTAAGGCAGTTTAAGGTATTTATATA
>JAHHSV010000049.1 GCA_020025015.1 Anaeroplasmataceae bacterium | reverse complement strand
ACAATATTAGAAGTCCATACTTTGATGTTACTAAGACAGGTGACAATGAGGTTGTTATTGTAGTTAAGAGTGAAATGAATATTTTAACAAATGGTGCTAAGGGCAATATGAGCCAAGAGTATAGATTTGTTGTTTCTAGAGCAGATGTTTCATCTGATTCTACATTAAAGACTTTAAATATTACCTTATCTGATGGTACCGTATTAAAGGATTTATCAGTGGATAGGGATGGTGCAATTCCAATAATAATAACATTACAAAACGTTGAAACAACTGCACCAAGTGTTACTATTAATGCAACACCAAATGATCCACATGCTACAGTAATTGGTACTGGTTTAAAGGATATTTCTAAACTTCCTTCAGGCCAAACTCAATTTACATTTACTATTACAGTAACTGCTTCTGATGGTAAGACTACATCATCATATACAATCTACCTAGTTAGAAATGATTTAGTATTAGATAAGAATACAACAATTAATAATATAATGCTATTTGATAATGAGAATAATCAATATATTAAAAACTTTAATATTGAGAATAAACGATATGAGGTTACAATTCCATTTGGTCCTAAATCATACACTATCCAAGCTATTTTCAACAAGGTAACATCACAAAATGGTGGTAGCAAGCTTGTAAAGATTGATGGCGTAGAGGCTATTGGTGGCTCTAACCAATTTACAATTGGAGCAGATAGAGCAGATAAAGAGCATACAGTACAATGTATTGCTGCTGATGGAACTGAAGGTGAAATTTATACAATCGTTGTAAAATTTGAAAAACCTTCAAATGATTTGGGTATCCAAATTGAATTAGATGGAGTTCTACTACCTGGCTTTAATCCAGAAAAATTAAGCTATTTCATCAACAAGCCTTCTAACTACGAATCAGCTTCATTTACAGCTATAGCTAATGATCCAAAATCTTCTATTACAGCTAACTTTGATATAACTAAGCCTAATGCTATTAATTACGGTAATAATGTGTTTGTAATCACTATAACAGCTCAAAGTGGTGATGTTAAACAATATACAATTACAATTAATAGAGCTTATCCAAAACCAAAATTAGTTGATTTAGGCGTATTAAATAATCATTTAACACCTGAATTTGACCCTGAGATTACAGACTATAAGTTGTCTGTTCCATATTCGATTGACAAAGCTACAATTTATTGTGTTAAGGAAAATGAAAGAGATAGAGTAATTGGCGATGGAGATAAGCAATTAGCTTTAGGACTAAATACATTTGAAATTGTAGTTACATCACTTAACGGAGTAACTACAATCTATAAGGTTAATATCCTTAGACTTCCTAAGGAAGCAAGTGATTCTACAATAACTGATATTATTGCAAAACCAACAGATCCAAATGTAAAACCAGGTGAAAGTAATAAGTTACCTGAAATAAACACTGATTATACAGCAGATAAAAATTCAAGCGTTTATCCATTACCTTCATCAGGTAAAGAAGGCTATACAGTTGCAAATAGTATTAATGAGGTTGAGTTTAAGATTGGTGTAAACATTCCAACAAATCCAGAGTTTAAGGCAACTGTAAAGGTTTATAATTCTGGTAAAGAAGTAGAAGCAGATGAAAATGGTTTCGTTTTAGCTAATCTTGAAGTTGGTATGAATAATGTAATTATTATTTCGACAGCCGCAGATAAAGTCACATCAACATACAAGATTATTAAGATTTTCCGTGAGCAAATGAAGCTTGAGGTTAAATCTAATAGTGAATCAGTTCAAATTCAATTTGATGCTGAAAATACAAATGGTGGAAAGCTAACTGCGGATGGTTTCATTTACGATGATATTGAAACTCAGCATTACTATTTCAAGGCTGATGGAACTAAGAATTTAAAGGCCGAAGATTTTGCTAACTTTGTAGTAGTTCATGATCCAATTAATGGTGAAAAGGTAACTAAGACAGTTGTTACAAGTGAAAAGGGTAATGAGGTAGTAGTTACTGTAACTGATGGTGACCAAACAAGAGTTATTCACTTCCAATTAGTTGATGCTCAAATGGGTGGTGGCATTGGAAACATGCAAATTTGGATTATTGGTATTGTTGCAATAATTCTATTAACTGCAATCTTAATTTCTGTAAATCGTCAGAAATATGGACGTATATCAAATAAAAGAAAAGCGTAAGGATGTGAAGCAAAATGATTAAATTTATGGTAAACATATTTGGATATGAAATTAGTATCCCAGTCATTGTCGCTTGCGCACTAATTTTAGTTATTATCATTGCCTGCATAGGCTATGCAATAAATGGAAGTATACAAATGAAGGTTTCACTGTTAATGGACAGTGAAACCCGAGTATACAACCGTATGGGTGTAAAAAAGTTACTTAGAAAAAAGAGAAAATACATTAAAAATGGTAACTTAGCTTATATGGAAATTAGAAATCTTGATAGATTATATGACTATCAAGAAGATCCAGCCTTCTTAATGTATAAATTAGCTAATGTAATTTTAGGTGAGCTAGAAAAAAAGGACGTTTTAGCTAGAGTTGATTTTGATAAGTTTATTATCATATTTAATAAAAGAAATCTAGATGAAGAGAAGCTTACTCTTAAGGACATTAGAGAGGCTCTTCAGGATTATGAAATTGAGGATTATGGAACTTTCCCATTTGATGTAATTTTTGGTCTATATGATCTAGATAGCTTTAAGGAAGAAAAAGATAATCTCGATAAAAACATTGAGATTGAATCTTATCTAATTCATAGAACAATGGATATTGTAAAATATTCAAAGGTTGTTGAGGATGATATCTATTTATATACTGATGAGGTCAGAATGGGTATTGATAAGGTTGATAGAATATTGAGCTTAAAGAATCAAGCCATTGAGAAGAATCAATTTATTGCCATGTATACTCCTAAAATTTCCTTTAGAACAGGAAAGGTTATGGGAGCTGAGCTAGGCTTTAGATGGCAAGATACAGAAACTGGTACTTTCTATGATAGTAGTGATTATTTATCATTATTTGAAAATGGCACCTTTATTAGACAAATCGACTTAATAGTATTAAAAAGTGCTTGTCAGGTTCTTAAAGCATATACTCAAGGCCAACCTGATTTCACCTTAAGTATCGCTATGAATCCTTTTGATTTTGAGAGTAAAGAATTTATTAGCAATGTAAAAGGTATAATTAGCTCTGAGGGAATTAATCCAGGTTTAATAGAGGTTAGCTTATCTGATAACAAGAAATACCTAGATCCAAGAGCATTTAAGTATATTCTTAAAAATATTAAAAAGCTAGGCTTTAAGATTGGTGTGGCTAACTTTGGTAATGATAAGACATCACTTACAGCCCTAGCTAAAATGAAATTTAATTCAATTCATTTAGATCCATACTTTACAGCAAATAATTTAGATAACGAAAGAGATACAGTCCTATTAAGATGTACAATTGATATTTTAAGTAAGCTAGACACTAATATCGTTATAAGAGGAATTAGTAGTGAGCCTTGCTTAAAGGAGCTTTCTAAAATTTGTCGTGATGTCTTAGTCGAAGGTGATTTCTTTACAAAGGTTTTAACACAACAGGAATTCATTTCCTTCCTAAATAAAACCTACGAGTTTAAGTATCCAGAACCACAAAAATATGTTTTAGTTGGTCATAATGATACGGAGCCTAAGGAAAGTAAGGAAACAACAACTACTACAACTATAAATGTTACAGCTGAAAAATCAGATCATTCTAAGGAAATTGATGAATTAAGACGTCAAATGGAAGCAATGCGTCATAGCTTTGAGGATAAGCTTGATGCTGAGCGTGAAAAGAATCATCAATTAGAAATTGAAAATCTTAAGCGTCAGATTGCTGAGGCTAATAGCCGTAATAATCAGCCAATTTATCAGCAATATCCACAAGGCTATCAGGTTCCATATGACTATCATTTAAGTCAGGAGCTATATGAATTAAGAAAGCAAATTCTTTATTTACAAGAGAATAAGGATGATCGTTCTAAAGAAAAAATTTATGAATTAGAGCGTGAAATTCAAAAGCTTCGTGATTCAATGGATAGCGAGCAAGCCGAAAGAAACGGTCTTGATGAATTGAAAACTGAGATTCTTAAGCTTCAGCAGCAGCAAGAGGCTGAAGAAAAAGAGGATACAGTTGACCCACAATATGAGGAATTATTACAGCAAATTAATGAGCTTAAGAGTCAGCAGCAACAGCAGGTTGATGTTAATT
>JAHHSV010000005.1 GCA_020025015.1 Anaeroplasmataceae bacterium | reverse complement strand
AAAAAAGGACTGTGAAGCCCCTAATTTCAAAAACTAGGTTTTTTCACAGCCCCTTTTTTTACGCAAAAAATAGCCCTAATGAATCACATTAGGGCTTTAATACGCTATATAATTAAATATGCATTAATTCTTCTGACTTCTTAGCAGTTAATTCATCAATAACCTTAATCTTCTTATCAGTTAAGGTTTGAACATCCTCTAAATAGCCTTTTTCATCATCCTCAGTAAGCTTTAATTTCTTTAATTCATCGTTAGCGTCACGACGAACATTACGAACTCCAACCTTAGCTTGTTCCTCTAGCTTACCAACCTGCTTAACTAATTCCTTACGACGCTCTTCAGTCATCTTTGGAATAATTAAACGGATACCATTACCATCATCTTGAGGATTTAAGCCTAGCTTTGAAACTTGAATAGCTGTTTCAATTTGCTTTAAAACACTCTTGTCATAAGGCTTAATATATAATTGAGAAGGCTCAGGTACACTGATTTGAGCAACCTGTCTAATAGGTGTAGGTACACCATAATAATCAATAGTAATTTGATCTAGTAATGCAGGATTTGCACGACCAGTTCTAATTGTTTGTAATTCGTTATTGTAGTTATCAATAACCTTATCCATTTTTTCTTCTGCTTCTAATAAAACCATATCTGGCATAATTCTATTCTCCTTTATTTGCAAATAACGTGAGTACCGATTTTCTCACCCTTAACTGCCTTAACAATATTACCCTCAGTATTCATATTAAAGACAATTATATCTAAGCCATTATCCTTACATAAGGATGCGGCTGTTGAATCCATAACCTGTAAATTCTTAGTTAGAATTTCTGTAAAGCTTAATTCTTCATAAAGCTTAGCATTAGGGTTTTTGCGAGGATCATCATCATATACACCCTCTGTCTTATTCTTAGCCATTAAAATGATATTAGCATCGATTTCAGTTGCTCGTAAAACACAGGCAGTATCTGTTGAAAAATATGGATTTCCTGTACCACCAACAAAGATACAAACACGACCCTTTTCTAAGTGTCTAATTGCTCTTCTTCTAATATAAGGCTCAGATACCTTATTGATTTCTAGAGCATTCATAACTCTAGTTGGAACTCCTGCTTGCTCTAAAGCGTCCTGTAAAGCTAAACCATTCATTACTGTTGCAAGCATACCCATATAATCAGCTTGGCTACGATCCATACCGATTTCTGATGCTGTTTTACCACGCCAAATATTGCCGCCACCAACAACAATACCAACCTCAATTCCTAATGCATGAATTTCCTTTACCTGCTTTGCAATTCCTTTTACAGTAGGAGCATCAATTCCAAAGGCTGTATCGCCCTTTAATGCCTCACCACTAATTTTAAGTAGTACACGTTTATACATATGTTTTCCTCCATATTTATTTTACAAAAAAGAGGAGCATAGTACTCCTCTTCAGTTTTCAATTATTACTTATTTAAGCCAGCTTGTGCAGCAACCTCTGCAGCAAAGTCTTCTTCTTTTTTTTCGATACCATCGCCAACCTTTAGACGAGTTAAAGCCTCAACAGTAGCCTTACCTAGGTAAGCTTCAACTGTTTGGTCAGGATTCTTAACGAATGCTTGAGATAATAAGCAAATTTCCTTTAATTCCTTATCTAAACGTCCTGGTACAATCTTTTCTGAAATAATGAATTCAGGCTTTGGTTTAGCTGATTCTTTATTTTCATTTAAAGCTTGATGAAGAATTATTTCTCTTTCTTCAGCTAACTTGTCAGCTGGAATATCATTCTTAGAAATGTATTTTGGATTTTGAGCAGCAGCATGCATAGCAACATCCTTAGCCTTCTCAGCATCACCATTCTTAAGAACTACTAAAGCAACGATACTACCACCCATATGCTTGTAAGCGCCAAAGATTTCATCATCGCTCTTGTTTAATACAGATACATTACGTAAAGTAATCTTTTCGCCGATAACACCAGCAACTTCCATAATGTAAGTTTCAAGAGTCTTGCCTTCAACCTCAACAGCTAAAGCCTCTTGAGTGTTTGTTGCGTTAGAAGCAACAAGAATTTCACCAATTCTCTCAACTAAGTTAATAAACTTTTCATTTTTTGCAACGAAGTCAGTCTCACTATTAACTTCATATAAAACAGCCTTATTTCCGTCAATAGCATAGCTACATAAACCTTCAGCAGCTACTCTACCAGCTTTCTTGCCAGCCTTAGCAATACCACGTTCACGTAACCAAACAACAGCTTTCTCCATATCGCCTTCAGTTTCAACTAAGGCTTTCTTGCAGTCCATCATTCCGGCTTGAGTCTTCTCACGAAGCTCTTTTACCATTTGAGCAGTAATATTCATTACTAGTCCTCCTTGTTTTCTTTATTTTCTCTTCTGTTATTATTGTAACGAGGCTTACGAGGAGCTTTCTTCTCTTCATTTGCCTTGTTCATCTCTTCATTAACATTGATTTCTTCTTCGTTGAACTTTTCAACGACGCCACCATTAGCTTCGATAACAGCATTAGCCATTACACCAGCGATTAATTTAACAGCACGGATTGCATCATCATTAGCTGGGATTACATAATCAACTAAATCAGGATCGCAGTTAGTATCAACAATACCGAACACTGGGATGTTTAACTTACGTGCTTCAAGAATTGCGTTATATTCCTTACGTGGATCAACAATGAATAAAGCATCAGGAGTCTTCTTCATTTCCTTGATACCGCCTAAGAACTTTTCTAACTTTTCACGTTCAGCCTTTAATTTGATAACTTCCTTCTTAGGTAGAGCATCAAATGTGCCATCTTCTTCCATCTTATATAATGTTTGAAGCTTAGCAATTCTCTTACGAATTGTCTTGAAGTTAGTTAAAGTACCACCTAACCAACGTTGGTTAACATAGTACATACCGCAACGCTCTGCTTCTTCCTTAACAGCCTCTTGAGCTTGCTTCTTAGTACCTACGAATAATAATTTTCCTTCATTCTTAGCGATTTCTAATAAAGCTGCATAAGCCTTTTCGATTTGGTTTGCAGTCTTTTGTAAATCGATAATATAGATTCCGTTACGGTCAGTATAGATATACTTAGCCATTTTAGGATTCCATCTACGTGTAGCGTGACCGAAATGAACGCCGCACTCTAATAATTGTTTCATTGAAACTACTGATTCAGACATTTTTTTAATTCCTCCATTTTATTTTTGTTATGTCCTCTGCCTTCTTCAACATGAGCCTCCATCAATTTAAAGCTTGCACACGACGGCCCACTCCAAAGACATGTGTATTTTGTGCCTTTAACATTTTACTATATTTTATAGACAATTTCAATATGAAATGTTAAATTATCTTGCTATGACAACAAAAATGCTTGGTTATAAACTAAATTATAATTTACCAGTTAAAAAGAAAAAAGCCTTTCCCGAAGGAAAGACTCTTTTAATTACACCTTTAAAATTATTCAACGTGTGCGAAATATTTGATAGTACGAACCATTTGGCTAGTATATGAGTTCTCGTTATCATACCAAGCAACAACTTGAACTTGATAATGAGTATCATCAATCTTAGTAACCATAGTTTGAGTAGCATCAAATAATGAACCATAAGTGATACCGATGATATCAGAAGATACTAATAATTCTTCAGTATAACCGAATGATTGGTTAGAAGCAGCCTTCATAGCAGCATTGATACCTTCAACAGTAACTTCCTTATCTGATTCAACAACTGCAACTAAGATAGTAGTTGATCCTGTAGGAACAGGAACACGTTGAGCTGAACCAATTAACTTACCGTTTAATTCAGGAATAACTAAACCAATAGCCTTAGCAGCACCTGTAGCAGCTGGAATGATTGAGCATGCAGCAGCACGAGCACGACGTAAGTCACCCTTACGATGAGGTCCATCTAATACCATTTGGTCACCAGTGTAAGCATGAACAGTAGTCATGATACCTGATTGAATTTTTGCATAATGATTTAAAGTGTTAGCCATTGGAGCTAAGCAGTTTGTAGTACAAGAAGCAGCAGAAATTACTTTGTCTTCTTTAGTTAAAGTCTTCTCATTTACACTATAAACGATTGTAGGTAAATCTTTTCCAGCTGGAGCTGAAATAACAACCTTCTTTGCACCTGCAGTTAAGTGAGCTGATGCTTTTTCTTTAGAAGTATAGAAACCAGTACATTCTAATACTACGTCTACATCTAATTCTCCCCAAGGTAAATTAGCTGCATCCTTTTCAGCGTAGATTCTAATTTCCTTACCATCTACTACGATTGAGTTTTCCTTAGCTTCTACTTTGTCAGCTAAAGCATATCTACCTTGAGCTGAGTCATACTTTAATAAGTGAGCTAACATTGCTGGGTTAGTTAAGTCGTTGATAGCAACTACTTCATAGCCCTCTGCACCAAACATTTGTCTGAACGCTAAACGTCCAATACGACCAAAACCATTGATCGCAACTTTTACAGCATTTGCCATAATTTTACATCCTCCTAATGTGATTTTTAAATACAACTATATTTTATCATATTTGTATGTCAATTCAAGTAATCAAATATGAAATTTAGCCAGTTAATAGTGTAAACGTTTTTACTTTGTTGCTTATTTTTGAAAAATCATTTTTCCCACTCTGTCTACCTTACTCATAATTATTAATTATTTTTTAAAGCTCTTTCTCGTATTGTGAAAAAAAGAACGTTTAATTCGATCTAAAAAATCAACATTTGGATCTACTGCTACCCTTACAAAGCTCTTACCATAATTTAATACAACCTTTGAAAGCTTTTCAATGCTGTAGGAAGCATTATCAGCAGTTAAGCTAATTGATTTATATAGGCTACCCGGGGTCAAGGTAACTGTATTTTTGCCAGATAAAACTAAAGGGGCTGAAATAGTTTCATAAAAGCGTGAATTAATACCAGCCATTTCTGTAATTTGAAAGGCATCTATATCATGATCTAATATTGCCCCACCCAATGATTTATTATAGGCTGTCGAGCCAGTAGGAGTTGATACACAAATACCAGTTCCTCTAAACTCCTCAAACTCCTTACCATTGATATACATATCTAATATTAAGGTACGTGGCGAAGATATTAGGGTAATTTCATTTAACGCGTTATAGATTTCTTTCTTGTCTCCTGCATAAACAGTAGCTGATACCAAAGGCATGTTTAAAGTTGTAAATGTATTATTTTTAATTGAAGCAATAAGCCCAGCTAAATTCTTATAATTAAAGTTAGAATAAAATCCTAAATGACCTGTATGAATACCAAAAAATAAAGCATTAGGATATTTATGAACTGCCTTCAAAAAGGTTCCATCGCCACCTATTGTAAAAACAATATCCGGATCGTCATTAGAAAATTCATAATCTAAATTATCAATTAAATACTTTTTTACCTTTTTACTATAAAAATCTGTTTTTGATGCAATATAAAATTTCATGGGCTTTCACTTAATCAAAAGATTATTTTCCTTTCACAAGTTTATTCTTAATCAAGTTAATAATACGCTTAAATCCCTCTATATTCAACACGAAAACGCCTTTTTATGTACCAAAGACTAGACAAACTGGGAAAAATATCATAATATTAGATTACTATAAAAAAGGAGTATGTGAGATAATGAAAACTAACATGGAACTCGAATTTAAATCTATAATAACCAAGGAACAATACGAGGCTCTAATTAAGGAATTCGATTTAGAAAATAATATTTATGCCCAAACAAATTATTATTTTGATACCCCAGATTACAAGCTTAAGCAAATGCACACGGTTTTACGTATTCGTCAAAAAGGTTCTAACTATAAATTAACTAAGAAAGAGCATGGTGTTCATGAAAATGAAGCTTCAGAATCTCATATTTTCTTACAAGAAAAGCAAGCTTTAAAGCTTTTACACGAAGGCTTCAATGCTTTAATTCTTGATTTACCTTATGATGTTGAAAATGTTTGTGAATTAACAACCTACCGTTGTAAAACTCCATATAAGGATGGTACATTATTCTTCGATAGAAGCGTATATTACGGAAACGTTGATTACGAGGTTGAATATGAGGTTTCAGACATTAAGCAAGGCCTAAAGGATTTCAAGGAATTTCTTCAGCTTAATAACATTGAATATAAGGAGCCTATTAGAAAATCAAATAGAGCTTATAGCTGTATTATGAATAAAGCATAATTTTAAAATTAAGGGGGGTGAAATAATCCGAAAATCGAATTTTTTCACCCCCCTTTTAATATTATTTGATTATTTATCTTCCTTCTTAGCTTTTTCCAAGGCATAGCTTAAGGTCTTTAAATATTCACAATTTTGAGCATCACACATCCACTTACGTCTAACCTCAGCTGGAATAAATGTTCTAATTTCTTCATCGTTATAGCCAACCTGAATATTACGATCATCTATAATAATTGGACGCTTTAAAATACTAGGGTGTTCAATTATGAAATCTACTAGCTCGTTAAATTTCATATCATCAATATTAAGGTTTGATTCTGTAAATACCTTGCTACGAGTAGATATTATATCCTCAAAGCCATTTAATGAATTATCTAAAATTGCTAAAATATCTGAGCGCTTTAAAGGTGTTGTGAAAAAATTAATTTCTTTATATTTGATATTATTTTCTTTTAACCACTTAATAGCCTTTCTACAAGACGCACAGCTATTTGTTGTATAAATTGTTACCATTTCAATCACCAGTTTTATTATAACATTACAAAAGAAAAATAACTATATCTATTTAAAAATAATTATAAATGTGCTAAAATTAATTAATCGATGAATAATGATTTAAATTAGGTAATTATCTTTTAGAGAGAGGCAGATGGTGAAATTGCCTTAGATAAGCTAATTTTACTGGGCATTAGGAGATTAAAAGTACGCTGGCTTTAACAGCTTAAAGTGCTGGTTTTTTAAGTCAGAATAAAGGTGGTACCACGTAGAAGCGTCCTTTAAGGATTCTTCTACTTTTTTTATTTAGAGGAGGAAATAATATGAAAAGAATTATTACAGGAATTCAACCATCAGGAAACATTACTCTTGGTAACTATTTAGGAGCAATCAAAAACCTACTTGCTTTACAAAATGAAGAGGACGTTGAGCTATTAGTATTTATCGCTGACTTACATGCCATAACTGTTCCTCAAGAAAAACTAAAGCTAAAACAAAATATCAAAAACTTAGCAGCCTTATATTTGGCCTGTGGTTTAAATCCCGATAAGGCTCATTTATTCATTCAATCAGAGGTTCCTTGCCACAACCAATTAGGCTGGGTTTTAGAATGTAATTCTTATATCGGTGAATTAGAGCGTATGACCCAATTCAAGGATAAAAAGGCTAAACAAACTAAGGGCGTTTCAGCAGGTTTATTAACCTACCCACCTTTAATGGCCGCAGATATTTTATTATATGACGTTGATTATGTACCAGTTGGTGAGGATCAAAAGCAGCATCTAGAATTAACTCGTAATCTAGCAGAAAGATTTAATAACCATTACGGCGATACCTTCAAGATTCCTGAACCTTATATAACTAAGGTTGGTGCTAAAATAATGTCATTAACTGAACCAGAAAAGAAAATGAGCAAATCTGATCCTAACCCTAAAGCTTATATTGCATTACTAGATGATTTAAATATAGCAAGAAAGAAAATCATGTCTGCCGTAACTGATAGTGATGGTAAGGTTAAATATGATTTAGAAAATAAGCCTGGCATTAGTAATCTTCTATCAATCTATAGTGCCTTAACCGAAAAGCCAATCGTTGAGATTGAAAAGCAATATGAAAACAGTAACTACGCTACATTCAAGAGTGATTTAGCAAATCTAGTTTGTGATTTATTAGCTAAAATTCAAGAGCGTTATAAATACTATATTTCCTCTAACGATTTAGATTTAGTTTTAAATAGCGGTAGAGATTTAGCCTACCATTTAGCCTCACGTAAGCTTCAAAAGGTTTACCGTAAGGTTGGATTAGGAAGAAATTAAGCAAAAAAGAGAGCAAACGCTCTCTTTTTTTACATAACAAACCCACAAATAACAAATAAGATAAAGGAAATAATATATCCTATCATTGCATATGGAAATTGAGTTTTAGAATGATCGATACCACGAATTTCACAGCAGGTTGCGGTTAAAATTGTCGCATCACTATAGAAGCAGGCATGGCTACAGAATACACCACCAGATACTACTGCTGCCATAGTTAAAATAATATTAGCATCACATACAGCAGCCATTGGAATGATAATAGGTATACATATAGAAGGCACACCCCAGCTATCACCAGTAATGAAGGCCAAAATACTAACTAAGACAAAAGCCATAGCAGGGAACCAATACTTATTTAATAATGGCTCAGCTAAATGGATAACATATTGAGGTAGGTTAATATCTGTACAAGCTTGCTTCATAAAGAAGGCAAATAGTAAAACTGCTAGGGTTGGGATTAAATCCGCAAAGCCCTTAACCCATAGGTCCGCAAACTCACCAAGCTTAATTATCTTACGTGGTACATATAATATACCACAGGTTAAGATTGAAGCAACTAAGGCAATAAGCATATCGCCCTGAATAATTGTTACAATAATCATTACCCCAATTGGAATAATGAAGTCAATAGCCTTACCAGTTTGGGCTCTTTCTTCTTTTATTTCATTTTTTAAGGTTTTATTAGTTCCCTCAATTGGAACTGTAACTGCTAAATCAGTATAATATTTTTTTAAAGGCCCGAAAACAGGAATAATTCCCCAAATAAATAAAGGTACAATTAAAACTGCAGCAAAGGCATAAAACATAAAAGGAATCGCTGCCATATAAGCATCCATTGCTGAAGCATAGCCTAAGGCCTGAACTGCTGGCTGCTCAAAGAAGGTTGTCGCATAAAATATAGCCCAGGTTGAAAAAGGTACAATAACACAAATTGGAGCACCCGTTGAATTAATTACATAGGCTAAGGTTGGACGTGGAATACGTAGCTTATCGCTTTGCTCCTTTAAGCAAGAGCTTGTTGTTAGAATATTCATATAATCATCAATGAAAATAATAATACCTAAAATCCATGCTGAAAATAAAAGTTTCTTCTCTGTTTTACAGAATCTGCCAATCGTCCTTGCTATTGCGTGAGTTCCCCTTGAAACATTTAGCAATAGAATCAAGCTACCAAATAAACCACAAATCATGATTAACCATACATTTTTTCTATTAGTAGCTACCTTGAAGAAGGCATCAAAAAAGATAGTTATAAAATTTTGCTTATTAATTATAGCAATAATTGCGTAGCTTGAAACACAACCAAGGATTAATGCTTCAAGTGGCCTTTTAGTTTTTATTGCAACTATTACAACTAATAAAGCTGGTAAAAGTGACCAAAATCCATATTCCATATTATCTAATCTCTACTCTCATAAATATATATTTTTACATAGAAAAACTTCTATTTTTAAAATACAAGAAATTATAACACCGATGTATTTAAAATACTATTATTTTTTAGAAATTTTTATATTTTTTTAGCATAAAAAAGCCTAGAGAAAATCTCTAGGCTAAATATCGGAATTTTTTAATTATTTCAAGGTCTCTAAATAATCTAAAGCACTTAAAACAACCTTATCCATATCATAATATTTATATTCACCAAGTCTTCCACCAAAGTGAATTTTAGTCTCCTTATCCGCTAATTCCTTATACTTTAAATATAGGTTGTTATTAGCCTCATTATTAACTGGATAATATGGCTCATCGCCCTTAGTCCACTTAGTTGAATATTCACGAGAAATAATAGTCTTAGGGCTAGTAGTATCAAATTCAAAATGCTTATGCTCAATAATACGAGTAAATGGAACCTCATATTCTGTATAATTTACAACTGCATTACCTTGATAATTATTAGTGTCTAAAACCTCAGTTTCAAATCTAACTGTACGATATTCAAGTGGTCCAAACTGATAATCATAATAAGCATCAATTTGACCAGTATAAATAATATGCTTAGCTAAAGCGTTATATGAATCACGATCAGCTAAATAATCAGTATTTAAGCGAACCTCAATTCCTTCTAGCATAGCTTCAATAATCTTAGTATAGCCACCCATTGGAATACCCTGATAGAAATCGTTGAAATAATTATTATCAAAGGTAAATCTAACTGGTAAACGCTTAATAATAAATGAAGGTAATTCAGTACACTTCATACCCCATTGCTTAGCAGTATAGCCCTTGATTAGCTTTTCATAAATTGTCTTACCAACTAAATTTATTGCTTGCTCCTCAAGATTTTCTGGGTTTTCCTTGTAGCAATCCTTACGCTCTGCTTCAATCTTAGCCTTAGCCTCACTAGGTGTAAATACATCTGGCCATAGCTTAGTAAATGTATTCATATTAAATGGTAGGTTATAAATTTCATTTTTGTAGCGAGCTACGGGCTGATTAATATAATTATTAAATTTAGCAAATTGATTAATATATTCCCAAACCCTTTCATTAGAGGTATGGAAAATATGTGCACCATATTTATGAACATTTATTCCTTCAATATTTTCGGTATAAATATTACCACCAATATGATTTCTTTTTTCTAACACTAAACAGCTATAACCCTTTTTCTTAAGCTCATGAGCACAAATTGCTCCATATAAGCCACTACCAACTATTAAATAATCATACATTTTTTATTACTTCCTTAATCTAAATTTACGCATTTTGCTCTAAATACATTTGATTTAAATAATCAATGATATCCTCATCATCAACTTCCTGTAAGGAATATTCACCATCCTCTTCCTTATGTACCTTAAAAGGATAAACCATATCCATAGGAAATTGCTTGGACTTAGAAACTGGATGTAAAATACAATAAATATCATCAGTATCTAAATATTCATCATGATAAGGAATAGTCATTATTTGTTCAAATGTAACTTCCTTATTTTCATTATCTAAAATTATAATATCATTTTTATTATTTTCATCTAATAAGATATCTAAAATGTTTGTCTTTTTCATAATTAAATCTTTCTTGTAGCTTTCTTAAACCAAGCCAACTCATCATTTTCTAAATAAGGGCTTATCTTTTCATAAACCATCTCATGGTAATCATTTAACCATTTCTTTTCATCCTCAGTTAGCATCTCAGGTAAAATAGCATCTAAATCAATTGGTGCATAGGTTATAGTTTCAAAGCCTAAGAAATCCCCAAATTCACTAGTGCCCTTTTCTACACAAAGCATTTCATTTTCAGTACGAATACCATATTTTCTATCTAAATAAATACCTGGCTCATCAGTTGTAATCATACCTGGTACAATTTCGGCTGAATCATTACGCTCAGGAACTATCTTCCATCTAAAGCCATTAGGAGCCTCATGTACATTTAAAACATGACCAACACCATGGCCAGTTCCACAACGATAATCAATTAATAGCTTCCAAATTGGTCCACGAGCTAAGATGTCTAGGTTAACACCACGGCAGCCTCTTAGGAATACTGCAGATGCTAGGGCAATAACTGATTTCAAAACAGTTGTGAAATGAACCTTCATCTCATGACTAGGATTTCCGATAGCGAAGGTTCTAGTAATATCAGTAGTACCCTCTAAATATTGTCCACCTGAATCTACTAATAATAAGCCATCAGTATCAAGAACACGATCATTTTCAGGAGTTGCCACAAAATGAAGCATTGATGCATCCTCATTAAAGCCACAAATTGTCGTAAATGATGGCTCAATGAATCCCTTTAATGCTTTTCTGCAATCATATAAATAATCAGCAGCCTTACATTCAGTTAATTCATCCTTTTGCCAATTATGCTTTAAATAATACATAAATTTGGTTACCGCTATACCATCCTTAATATGGGCTAGCTTAGTATTTTTAATTTCTATTTCATTCTTAATAGCCTTTAAAATTAAAGTGGGATTTTCCTTATTAATAATAGTATTATTATCCTTTAAAATATTATATAAGGAATAGTTAACCTTATTAAAGTCTAATAAGAATTTCTTCTTTTTAACATCAACTAAATCACTATAAACCTTATCATAATCTTTAACTGTAATATCATTATCCTTAAGGTATTTTGAAACCTCCTGAGATAGCTTATCCTTATCAACATAAAGAATAGTTTCATCCTCTAAAATTAAAGTGTAAGCTAAGAAAACAGGGTTATAGCTAATATCATTACCACGTAGGTTATATAGCCAAGCCTGATCATCTAAGGATGTTAATAATAAAGCATTAGCACCGCTATCCTTAAGGCTATTCATTACCTCCTTACGCTTTTCTTTATAAGACTTACCTGTAAAGAATTCATCTAATATAAAAATTTGTTCCTTAGGTAAATGAGGACGATTTGGCCAGACCAAATCCATTAAATCAACATTATCCTTAAATGTAACGCTCTTCTTGCCTAAATCCTTCTTTAAATCAAGGATAAAATTTGTTGATACAACCTTACCATCAAAGGCAAGCGTTGAACCATCATCTAAAATACTAGCAAGATATTCGTTGATTGTCGGAAAATTCTTTTGACCCATTTTCATTAAGCTTATGTTAGAACCCTCAAGCTCAACCTCAGCCTGCAAGAAATATCTTCCATCAGTCCATAAACGCGCATCATTAATTGCGATTACTAAAGTACCAGCTGAACCAGTAAAACCACTAACATAAGCACGTGATTTAAAATAATCACTAATGTACTCACTTTGGTGATAGTCTGAAGTTGGAATAAGATAGGCATTAATGCCATCTTCTCTTAATTTGTATTGTAAACTTTCTACTAAATTCATTTGTCTTCACCTTCATTTAGTATTATAATGAATTTATAAAACTTTAACAAGGGAAGTGACTGCATTGGATCTTAAATTTTGTGGAATCCTCGATATCATTTTAGTCCTAGCAATTATTGTTAGTCTTATAATTGGAGCAAAAAAAGGATTTTTAGAAAAATTCATTAGCATGGGCTCAT
Organism: Anaeroplasmataceae bacterium; assembly: GCA_020025015.1. Lineage (GTDB taxonomy): Bacteria > Bacillota_I > Bacilli_A > Acholeplasmatales > Anaeroplasmataceae > CALUXS01. The sequence continues at coordinate 49,404 of JAHHSV010000005.1, read as the reverse complement.
GGCTTATGGCCTTAATTTTAGCGTTTATTTTTTGTAGCCGACTTGCAGATTTATTTATAGCTAATAATATAATTGTTGGTGGCATTAGAGAAAACATTTTAACCAACATTCAAAATACTGAAGCCTTTAAGAGTGGAGCAACTGATCCGACAAAATTTTTTGAGGAATTAGGCTTTCCTAATATTATTGCTAATCTAATTAATAACTCAGTCGATATGGATGCTACTACTATCGCTAATAATCTAGCTGATGGTATCTCAAGAATGTTTATGGTTGTAATTTCATTCTTAATTTTATTCTTTGGCATTCTAATTGGTTTATTAGTTTTAAAGCTAATCGTTAAGCTAATCCGTCAAGCTACATTAGTAAGAGTTGTGGATGGAATTCTTGGTGTTGGTCTTTATGGTCTATTATCAATCATAACAATCTACGTTGCCTTTTTCGTTCTTTCTTTACTAATGCAAATACCAGCCTTCGATGCCTTGCGAAACTTTATGATTACAGATATGCAATTGAATACAGATAAATTTAGATTATCTAAATATTTCTATGAGAATAACATTTTAATTAACTTTTTAAAGCTATTCTTCTAATTATAGTTCTAGTAAATCTAGAACTTTTTTCTTGTTTTAAACCTAAAACGCTACCATTTTTTACCAAGATTTAATGAAAACATTTTCAACATTCTTTTACTTGTATTATTACTTTTAAAGTACTAGAATACAATACTCGGTGAAAGGAGGAATGTGGAATGTTAGCATTAATTTCAGTTATATCAATCATTAATGTTGTTGCTTTAGTTAAAATTAGCAGCATGGAAAAAGATGTTAAAAATTTAAATAAGTAACAATAATAATGAGAAAGGTAAAAATATGCAAACTTTAAATATTTTTTAGTCCTAACCTAGAGATAAGGGTTAGGACATTTTTTTATTTTTTAGGAGTTGAAACGCTTTCATTTATATTTCGATTATTGTATAATTAACATATAGAAAACGATTAGCTGGAGGTTGAAAATATGAAATTTATTTTAGGAGCGCCAGGAAGTGGCAAAACAAAAGAATTATTAAGAATGAGTGCAGAAAATAATGTGCCTGTACTATGCGAATCTATCCAAAGAAAAGAAAGATTATTAGATAGAGCATTACAGTATGGCTTTGTAATTCCTGTACCAATTGTATTTAATGAAATGCAAGATGATGATAGAGTTGTATATGTTGATGATATCGACAGATTATTAACCGCTATTTTCCACTGCAAGGTTGACACAGTTACTTTAAACATTGAACACCCAGAGGATGTTCGTACTCTAAAGTAAAGCTTAACTCCTTCTTAATTTTAAGAAGGTTTTTTCTTAAAAAGAGGCTATTACCAATTGGTGATAGCCTCTTTTATTAATTACAATTTGGATTAAAATTAATTTCCTTTAAAACATCAGCTAAGCTTAAACCAGCTTCCCCTAAAAACGCCAAGGTAACATCCCTTGTAATTTCAGCATCCTCTAAGGAGGTATGCTTTATATCTTGTTCAGTTACGCCATATAAAAGAGCTAGCTTAGCTAAGCCTCTAATGTTTTTTTCTTTGTGGTAAGCCTTAAAAATTTCAGCTATATCTAAATAGCTTAAACCAATTTTTTCTAAGCCATAACGCTTAGTCGTATCATTTAAAGCCTGCACATCGAATTTAGTTGAATGCCCAATCGCAATACTATCAGAAAATAACTCCTTAATTTTTGAATAGTAGTTAGGAAAGGCTGGAGAATTTAAAAAATCACTAGCAGGGTGCTTAATAACATTCTTTATTGCATATTCATCCCATTTGCTTTCTGGATTCATAAGTAAATCAGCTTCTTCAATAATCTTGAATGACTCATCACATAAAACATAACCAAAGCTACAAATCTTTTTATCATTTTTATAGCAATTAGCTAATTCAAGATCAAAAAACAAATAATTCATTTCTTCTCCTTTCCATAATAAAGGCCAATGCTTCCACTGGCCTAAATAATTACTTTAAAACTTCTTCAATATTAGTATACTCTAAGCCTAACGCATGGCTTACATTATAATTTACACACTTACCATTAATAATATTAAGGCCCTTTTTAAAGCCATTATCACTATTACATAAGCTTAATAAACCATTATTGGCAATACCTAAAGCATAATCAGAGGTTACATTAGTTAAAGCCATTGTTGCTGTATAAGGTACCGCACCCGGCATATTTGATACACAGTAATGAACGACATTATGCTTAATATAAATTGGATCATCATGGCTAGTTGCCTTACTTGTTTCACAAATTCCGCCCTGATCAATCGCAATATCAACAATGACCGCTCCTTTTTTCATTTCCTTTACATAATCCTCTCTAATGATTTTAGGAGCCTTATCACCTGGAATTAAAACCGCACCAATTACTAAATCAGCATCCTTTAAGCAGCGTTCAACATTCTCTGAATTACTATAAAGAGTTGTAATTGAGCTACCGAAAATATCATCTAGATATTCTAATCTCTTTAAATTACGATCTAAAATTGTAACAATCGCGCCCATTCCAATAGCAGCCTTAGCAGCATAGGTACCAACGGTACCACCACCGATAATTACAATCTTTCCCCTTTCAACACCAGGAATACCACCAAGTAGGATACCCTTTCCTCCATAGGTAGACTCAATATATTTAGCACCCTCTTGAATACTTAAACGACCTGCTATTTGACTCATTGGACGAAGACATGGCAAAAAGCCTTCTCGATCCTCAATTGTTTCATACGCAATAGCAGTAATTTTCTTTTCCATAAGTACCTTAGCTAGCTCTGGATTAGCAGCTAAATGTAGATAGGTAAATAAAATTTGGCCTTCCTTTAATAAAGCATATTCTGATTCTAATGGTTCCTTAACCTTAATAATCATTTCAGCCTTACTATATATTTCCTTACTAGATTCAATAATAGTCGCACCCGCCGCTATATAGTCCTCATCGCTAAAATGCGCGCCCGCGCCAGCATTAGCCTCTACTAATATAGTATGGTTGGCTTTTACAAAAGCCTTAACATTATTTGGCGTTAAACCTACACGATATTCGTGATTTTTAATTTCTTTAACTACGCCTATTATCATCTTTAATCTTTCCTTTCACTTTTAAAATCCAAGGCTATTTAATAACCTCAATGCATTATATCATATTTTCTTTAAATATCTATTAATTTTTGCAAGAAAAAAACTAAGAAGACTATCATTTCCTCTTAGCTTTATTATAAGAAAAGCTCGCATTTTTTATGCGAGCTTCTAATTATTCATTTTTATCTGTAAAAAGAATTTCTTCCTTTTTCTTTTCATATTGCTCTTCTGTAATTAAGCCATCATCATAAAGCTTTTTCGCCTCTAGAATCTTTTCTTCTAAGGTAGACTCCTTCTTACCTAATGAACACTTAGAGCAATAACCACCATCAGCTATATCCTTTACTAACAATAAAAGTAATCCTAAAAATATAACTAAGCCAATAAGACCACCAATTATAGCACCCCAGCCTAAATTTGTACCAAGACCTGTCATACCAACAACTGAAAAAATCATAACAGCGGTTATAAAGGTAAACAAGGTTAAAACTGAATCAGTAGCAACAACTGGTACCTTCTTATATTTTCCCTGTAATTGGAAATATAAAAATACTAAAAGACCAACTAATAATAAGATAAAAACAAAAATAGTTGTTGCGCCACCCTGAGCTGCTAGGCTTTTAGTAGTGTTTTCTGTTCCTTCACTACCGCTATAGGAAATCTTGTATTTTCCACCAAAGGCAAGAGTAAAGCCTGATACCGCAATGTACATTGTTTCTTCAGCTAATACTATCTTTTTACTCCCATATGGAGCAAACATTAAAATAAGAATTAATAAAAAGCCAATAATTGAGCCAATTACTATTTTTTTCTTTAATGCTTCATCGATTTTAGATAACATAAAAATCCCTCCTTCGTTATCATATATATGGTTATATTATATATCGATTTTAAAACAATAACAATATTTTAACTAGCTATTTTAGCGTTTCTTAGGAATGCTAAGAATAAATAGATTACTAGTCGCCATTATTACTGGTTCTACCTTAAACTTCCGACAGGAATTATATATTTCATTAAAGCCCTGCTTATACATATTACTATAGCCTAGATCCTTAAAAACCTTAACTAGCTTAGGATTACGATAGCTTCTTTTACCAGAGCTTACCTCAAGCTCTGTTAAATTATAAAGCCCACCTGGAGAAATAAAGTTAATCTTTGAAGGACTCCATTCAATCTTAATGTTTCCTCTTAAGCTCCAATTACGATGAATAAAGGTATTCTTTAAGGCCTCAATTAAAGCTTCAATAGAGTAACCATCCTTAACGTTTACGCTAAGAAAATTTGCAATCTCATCTAATTGCTTTAAAATGCTACCCTTCCATTCCTTTTTCTTTAAAATATTATTTTTTGAGTCAACGATATAAAGCTTAGATTTAATACTTAGCTCATCAGAAAATAGGTAAGCTAAATTTGTCCATTTATCATCCTTAATAAAGCCAATTGCCTTATAGCTTAAATCCAAATTAAGCTCTTTGATTTTATTTTCTAAATATTTAAAATGAAGATCCTGCTTAGCTGAGCTTAAATTCTCAAAATACTCCTTTTGGCTTTCAAGCTTCATTAGCTTAATCTCTTTAGGAGTAGCCGGCATTTTTGATGATTCAAAACGAATATAAACGCCCTTTTTAGGTCCTAATTCCGTTATATAATATGGCTTATTTTCTCCCTCAGAAACATTTATTTCTAGTACGCCATCCTGGTTAAAATTAAGGCTTATATTATCCTTAGGGCTTGGAGTAAAAACCTGATTAGCTAGCCAATTAATAATCTTAGTTTTTTCAATATCCTTTTCCTTTTCTGAAAGTTTATAATAAACACTTCCATCATCATTAACTCCAACATAAATGGTTCCACCATGCGTATTTAAAAAGGCAACAATTTCCTTTTTAATCTCATCTGTAATTTCTCGTTTTAATTCGGTTCGTGCTGATTCAAAATAACGCATAAAATCACCATCCTTAATAAATAATTATAGCATATTTAGGCTGATATAAAAATAAAAGTAGGCTCTTGCCTACTTAATAGATATAAAAAAGGCCTAATCACAATACCAGCTTACTTATGGATGCTACCTCTCGGTCCTGACCAGGTTCATAAACTAATAATTGATTAGGTTGTATAAATAATAGCATAAAGCCCCTTTAAAATCAACAGCAGGGACTATTTATTACTTTTATTTTCTCTTAATTCCTTAAAAAAATTAGAAAGAATTTCACTACATTCCTTTTCATACTTATAAAAATAATTAACTTGATGCGGATAAATACCATCTAAAAGGCAAGCATTACTAATAACTGAACCATTACGCTTATCCAAAGCTCCAAAATAAAGTTTTTTTATTCTTGCTTGAATAATCGCTCCTGTACACATTGGACAAGGCTCTAGGGTAACATAAATATCACAATCATCTAAGCGCCAAAAGCCCGTTTTTTTACAAGCCTTTCTAATTGCTATAATCTCTGCATGCGCAAGGCTATCCTCCTTGGTTTCCCTTAAATTATGCCCTCGCGCAATAATTTTATCGTCTCTTACAATAACGCAGCCTACCGGTACCTCACCCTTACCATAAGCCTTCAAGGCCTCCTTATAGGCTTCCTTTAAAAACTTATTCATGGTGATGTAAAACCTGATGACACTTACGGCAACGAGCCTCATATGATTCAGTTGCACCAACTAAAACAATTGGATCATCATCATAAGCAGGTCTACCATCAACTAAACGTTGAGTTCTTGTTGCTTCCTCACCACAGCAATTACAGATAGCGGTAAGCTTAGTAACACTTTCTGCCATCGCTAATAGATTAGGGATCAAGCCAAATGGCTCACCCTTGAAATCCATATCAAGTCCAGCACAAATTACACGCATACCCTTATCAGCAAAGTGCTTCACAATTTCTAAAAGCCTTTCATCAAAGAATTGAACCTCATCTATAACAATTGATTGAATTTCCTCTGTGACGTAGGCAATAATTTGCTCAGGATGATTAATATCAATATTAATTGCTTCCATACTCTTTTTATTATGACTAACAACAAAATCTGTTGCATAACGATTATCAATATTAGGCTTAAAAATTAAGAAATTTTTCTTAGCATATTCCATTCTTTTTGTTCTTCTAATTAGCTCTTCGGTTTTACCAGCATACATTGGGCCACAAATAACCTCAATTACACCAATACCACTTTCATTATATTGCATTGTAACTACCTCTCTTTGTAATAAAACATATAGATTATACTACAAATATAAAAATAAGGAAGACAAACTCCCTATGAAAAAATATGAAAATTTTTTGCAAGAAAAAAGAGACCCAAAAGGTCTCTTGTTTCTTATTACTTATTGTCTTTGTTTAAGCCATAACGTCTGTTGAACTTATCAACACGACCATCAGCTTGAGTGAATACTTGTTTACCAGTATAGAATGGATGACACTTTGAGCAAGTATCAACACGAATCTCGTCCTTTACTGATCCTGTTTCGAATACGTTACCACAAGTTGTGCAAGTAACCTTAACAGTCTTATATTCTGGATGAATACCTTTTTTCATGCTTAATATCTCCTTCCGCCATGGTTTTGACCATAGTAAGTCACAAGCATTTTATCACACTAGTATAATAAATGCAATAACATTCTCAGAAAAGAAAGCTCTAATTCTTGGTTTTCTAGATAAATTAAAGGTTTTCAATGGTTTTATGAATTTTTTCCATTTCCTCATCAATATCCGTTATCTTATCAGCACAAGCGTGTAAGCGATTAGTAATACTTTTATCGATAATTAAATCCTTTTTATAATAAATTTGATGCTCTAGGGTTGCCCAAAAGTCCATAGCAATTGTTCGTAATTGCACCTCAACTACAATTTTTTTGGTTCCTGTTGCAAAAAAGACTGGCACCTTTACTATCATATGTAGGCTACGATAGCCGCTTGGCTTAGGATGGCTAATATAATCCTTAACCTGTACTATTTCGATATCATCCTGCTTAGCAAATATCTCAGCAATCATGTAAATATCTGAGATAAATGAGCAAATAACTCTAACGCCTGCAATATCCGTTAGGTTTTCTAAAGAACTATCTATAGAAATTTCCATCTTTCTTCTTTTAAGCTTCGCTATAATACTTTCAGGCGTTTTTATTCTACCTGTAATAAATTCAATGTGGGTTCTATTAGTGCTGCTTCTTAAGTCCTCATTTAAAATTTCAAATTTAGTCGTTATTTCCTTTAAAGCACAGTCATAAACGACCTTTACTCTATCGAATTTCTTACTAATTTCTATTAAATTTTTGCTGTCTGAATCTTCTTTTCTATTATTCATTTTGCCACCTATCGTTCTTAACAAAATAATTATAGCATTTATTAAGGAACTTTTTAAGGGCACAAAAAAATAAGTCTCTAAATTTTACTACTATGAGTAAAATCTAAAGACCTACTTTATTTTAAAAATTATTCTTCATCCTCTTGAATGTTAGCGTTATGATAGATTTCTTGAACATCATCTAATTCACGTAGCATTTCAAGCATTCTTCTGAACTTTTCTTCATGCTCTTCATCTAAATCAACATAAGTTGTAGGAATCATTGTAATTTCAGCTGTATCAAATTCAATATCAGCCTTCGCTGCTTCTAATGCTGTTTTAATAGCATTGAAATCCTTTGGATCAGCAGTAATGCATGTTAGCTCATCTTCTGTAGATAAATCTTCAAAATCTGCATCGCCATTCATTAAAGCTTCCATTGCTTCATCCTCGCTTAAGCCAGCAAATTTAAAAATTGCCTTACGATTAAACATATATGAAACTGCACTACCAATAGTACCACCTGTCTTAGTGAAGCAAGTTCTTACCTCAGCAAATGTACGATTATCATTATCAGTTAAGCATTCAACGATAATTGCAACGTTTCCACTTCCGTAGCCTTCATAAACCTTTTCCTTTGAAGCACCACTAATTGCGCCTTGAGCCTTTTCAATTGCACGCTTAATAACATCAGCAGTACATTGATCCTTCTTTGCTCTTTCAATAGTCTTCTTTAAACCTTGGTTCATTTCAGGGTCAGGAACACCAGCCTTTGCAGCTAAGAAAATTTCTTTTCCCCATTTTGCATATTTTTTAGATTTCATTGCAGCTGTTTTAGCCATAGAAGCTGCTCTTACCTCGTGGGCTCTTCCCATAATAATACATCCTTTCAGTTTTTTATTTTTCTAAAATAACTTCTAATTAAATTTATAACCACATTATTATACCTTCAATATCGGGTTATTTCAATATACTAGTACTTCTTAATGTAATATATTTTAACAAATATGTAAGAAAGTAGCATAATACCAAGCTCTGCTAGAGCCACATAGAACATATGTTCATTTATAAAACCAAAGATAATTGCTAAAACACCTGTAATGAAAGCAACGATTTTAAAGCTTAAATTCAATGTTTTCATCTTAATAAATAAATTACGCTCATCAATTGTTTCTGTATATCTTTTCTCACAATAATCAGTCTTTGCTAAAATTAAATGATAATTAATAATCTTACCAACAATTATCGCTTCAATTGCAGCTAATAATAAATATCTTGTTACTACTAACCCCATTGATACCTCTTGCTTTAGCGCAAACTCTAAAATTACTACTAGCATGATAGGAAGAAGAGTGGCTAAATACATAACAATAAGCTTACGTTTAGCATGCTTCTTAAAAGTTTCTAAATCTGTCATTTTGCTCATCCTCCATAATAAATATATCCTCAACCCTTACTCTAAACAAACGTGCAATTTTTAATGCCAAAGGTAAAGATGCAACATATTTGCCCTGCTCAATTGAAATTATTGTTTGTCGAGTTACACCAAGCTTTTTTGCTAATTGTTCTTGTGTTAAACCAAATTTTTTTCGGTATTCATGAACTTTATTTCTAATCAAAGCGCTCACCTCATCACATTATCTAATATTGGTAACAATTCTTTAATTACCTCGTGAATTGTACCATCCACAAATGGATTTGCTAAATCAACCTTCTTTAACAAAGTTAAGAATGATTCGCTACCACCAAGCTTACATAGCTTAATATATTTTTCCCAAGCCTTCTTATAATCCTTCTGGCTTTCTAAGAAAAACTCTAAGGCACAAACCTGAGCCAATGTATAATCTATATAATAGAATGGAGAAGCAAAGATATGGCCCTGTCTATACCAATAAGAGCCTTCCTCCATACATTTTTCATAGGTATATTTACGATATGGTAAATACTTTCTTTCAAGCTCGCGCCATTTCTTCTTTCTATCTAATGGACTAACATTTGGATTTTCATAAACATAGTGCTGGAATTCATCAACACAGGCTCCATATGGAATAAATGTTAAGGCTCCAGAAATATGTGAATGCTTGTATTTCTGAGTATCTTCCTCAAAAAATAAATTGATCCAAGGATAGGCAAAGAATTCCATACTCATAGAGTGAATCTCACATGCCTCATAGGTTGGCCAAATTAAATCACTATTATCTAAGGCTTTAGATGCCATATAGCACTCAAAGGCATGCCCCGCCTCATGAGTTAAAACATCAACATCTCCTCTAGTTTGATTAAAATTCGAGAAAATAAATGGTGATTTATAGCCTTCTATATAGGTACAATAGCCTCCACTCATTTTACCAGGCTTAGTTTCTAAATCCATAAGCTCATGTTCTAGCATAAAGGTAAAAAATTCTTTAGTTTCTGGACTCATCTCACTATACATCCTTAAAGCCTTATTAACAAGCTCATCCTTAGTACCATGAGGAGTTGGATTACCATCAGTAAACTCTAAGGAATAATCAAACATTTCCGGATTCTTTATTCCGATTCTTTCCATCTGCTTATGTCTTAATTCGTTAGCCACAGGAACAATCTCCTTAAGAATTTGATCACGGTAGCCCTTAACATCCTTAGCATCATAATCAGTTCTTAGCATGTTCTTATAGCCTAATTCAACATAGTTCTTATAGCCAAGCTTTCTTGCCATTAAATCACGAACATGAACTAAATTATCATATATCTCATCAAACCTACTAGCATTTTTACCAAACCAGCTATCAACAGCTATAGCAGCAGCCTTACGAATCTCACGATCCTTATTTTGCGTAAATTTGCTCATTTGACTTAAATTATAGGTTTTACCCTCAAATTCAATTTCCGCACTGGCAATAAGCTTAGAGTATTCTTGACTTAGCTTTGCTTCCTTAACTAAATCCTCCATTATTTCCTCTTTAAAGGTTAATAAGCCCATTTCCATTTTCTTAAACCAATAGGTGCCATAATGCTTTTCTAATTCCCTTCTTAGGGGATGCTCCACTAGGGCCTTTTGAAATTTAACTGAAGCATTGGTAAACTTAGGACCTTCCTCACTTAAATATTCAATTTCAGCATCATAAAAGCTATCCTTAGTATTTATAGAATTACGAATATTTGCAATTTCTAAATTAGTAGCATAGGATGACTCCATCTTTTTATATTCCGTTATTAAGGCTATAAGCCTTTCAACATTTTGTTCTTTATTAATAGACTCAATAATTGTGTTAGCCTTATTTACAAGGCTATCAATGTTAGGCCTTTCGTATTTATATTCACTAAATTTCATCGTCTTTCCTCCGCCTTTAAATAAGTATACTATATTTTACAAATTTTCTAAAGATTATTACATAAAAAAGTGAATATTTTTTCATTTTTAAAATACTGATTTATTAGCATTATATGAAAATAAATGAAAATATTTCTAAATGGTTGAATATTCAACTAATAGTGCTATACTTATTATCAATAAGGGAAAATGTGAGGGGATTATTATGGATACAAATAAATGCTTATCCCTAGATTTTTCTATTTTATACAGGTGTACACAAAAATACTACGATAAGGCCTTAAAGGAATTCGACATTAATGCTGGACAGCTTTCTTTTTTAACAATTATTAACGAAAACGAAGGCATTTCAATGAATAATTTAGCCGAAGTCGGAAGCTATGATAAGGGTACTGTTTCTAAAGAAATTCAAAAGCTTGAGGAAAAAGGCTATGTTCTAATTGAAAATGGAGAGGATAAAAGAGTCCGTATCCTTTTTTTATCTGACAAAGCTAAAGAGATAATGCCAAAGCTCTATAGTATTAGGAGAGACTGGTGGGAATTCTTAACCAAAAGCATTAGCCCGAATGTTTTAGAGGATTACCTAAATGCCCGTAACAAAATAGTTGAAAATGCTAGAGACTATTTAAAATTAAATAATGATGCAGAAGCAATTAAGTTTTTCGGCATTCAAAAAACAACACTTCTTGACTATCCAGGCAAGCTTGCTTCTACTCTTTTTACTGGTGGGTGCAATTTTAGATGTCCATTTTGTCATAATAGTGAATTAGTTTTCTTAAAGGAAAGCGTAAAGGAAATTGCTACTGAAGATATACTAGCCTTTTTAGAAAAAAGAAAGGGTGTATTAGATGGCATTTGTATAACAGGTGGCGAGCCATTAATCAACAAAGGGCTAAAGAGCTTTATTATCAAAGCTAAAGAGCTCGGCTATAAGGTTAAGCTTGATACAAATGGTTCAAAATACGATGAGCTTAAGGATTTATACGACAATAATCTAATCGATTATGTTGCAATAGATATTAAGAATTCAAAGGATAAATATGGTAAGACAATTGGTATTGAATCTTACGATTTAGCTAATATTGAAAAAAGCGTTGAATTACTAAAGCAAAATAAAATTCCTTATGAATTTAGAACAACAGTTGTTAAAGAATTTCATGAGGAAAGTGATTTTGAAAAAATGGGATTATGGCTTAAAGGAGCCAAAAATTATTACTTACAATGCTTTAGAGATGGAGATAATGTAATTGAAAGTGGCTTACATGCTCCAGGTATAGATGAATTAAACAATTATAAGAAAATAATGGAAGGTTTTGTTGAACACGTTGAAATAAGGGGGATTTAAACATGTATAAGGTTATAAAGCGTGACGGGAAAATTGTTGATTTTAATTTAAAAAAGATTGGCTTTGCAATTGAGAAGGCATTTAACGCTCTAGATAAGAACTATGAGCCACAAATAATTGATATGCTAGCCTTAAGAGTAACTGCAAACTTTGAAGAAAAAATCAAAAATGATTTAATTAGTGTTGAAGATATTCAGGATAGCGTTGAAGCAATTTTAATTGAAGCCGGCTATGGTGATGTTGCTAAATCATATATTTTATATCGTAAGCAAAGAGAAAAATTAAGAAATATGAAGTCTACTATCCTAGACTATAAGGATTTAGTAAATAGCTATGTTAAGGCAACTGACTGGCGTGTTAAGGAAAACTCAACTGTTACCTATTCTGTTGGTGGTTTAATTTTAAGTAATAGTGGTGCTATTACTGCTAACTACTGGCTATCTGAAATCTATGATGAGGAAATTAGCCAGGCTCATAAGAATGCTGATATTCATATTCATGATTTATCAATGCTAACAGGCTATTGTGCTGGTTGGTCTTTAAAGCAATTAATTTGTGAAGGTCTTGGTGGTGTAGTCGGAAAAATTACCTCTAAGCCAGCTAAGCATTTAAACTCATTATGTAATCAAATGGTAAACTTCTTAGGTATTATGCAAAATGAATGGGCTGGTGCTCAAGCATTTTCTTCCTTCGATACCTACCTTGCTCCATTTGTTAAGGTCGATAATTTAAGCTATGATCAGGTTAAAAAATCAATCGAATCATTCGTTTATGGCGTTAATACTCCAAGCCGTTGGGGTACACAAGCACCATTTACTAATATCACCTTAGACTGGACCTGCCCTAACGATTTAGCTGAACAATATGCAATCGTTGGTGGTAAGGAAATGGATTTCAAATACAAGGATTGTAAGAAAGAAATGGATATGATTAATAAGGCCTTTATCGAAATCATGATTGATGGCGATGCTGAAGGCAGAGGCTTCCAATATCCTATTCCTACCTATTCAATTACTAAAGAATTTGACTGGAGCGAAACTGAAAATAATAAGCTATTGTTTGAAATGACTGCTAAATATGGCACTCCATATTTCTCAAATTATGTTAATAGTGATATGCAGCCATCTGATGTTAGATCAATGTGCTGTCGTTTAAGACTAGATTTACGTGAGCTTAGAAAGAAATCTGGTGGTTTCTTCGGTTCTGGTGAATCAACTGGTTCAGTTGGCGTTGTTACAATCAACCTACCAAGAATTGCCTATCTAGCTAAGGATAAGGACGATTTCTATAAGCGTCTAGATAAGCTAATGGATATTAGTGCTCGTTCATTGAAGATTAAACGTAATGTTATTACTAAGCTTCTTGATGAAGGCCTATACCCTTATACAAAGCGTTATTTAGGAACCTTTAAAAACCACTTTTCTACTATTGGTCTAATCGGTATGAATGAGGTCGGCTTAAATGCTAATTGGTTAAAGAAGGATTTAACTCATAAGGAAACTCAAGCCTTCGCTAAAGAGGTTTTAAACCATATGCGTGATAGACTAGTTATGTATCAAGAGGAATATGGAGATTTATATAATCTAGAGGCTACTCCTGCTGAATCTACAACCTATCGTCTAGCAAAGCACGATAAGGAAAGATACCCTGAAATTATTACTGCAAATGAATCTGATAAAACTCCATATTATACAAATAGCTCACACCTACCTGTTGGCTATACTGATGATATATTTGAGGCTTTAGATGTTCAGGATGAATTACAAACCCTATATACAAGTGGTACAGTATTCCACGCATTCCTAGGCGAAAAGCTTCCTGATTGGAAATCAGCAATGACTCTAGTTAGAACAATCGCTAATAATTATCACCTACCTTACTACACTATTAGCCCTACCTATTCTATTTGTAAGGATCATGGCTATTTAGTTGGTGAGCAAAAGGTTTGTCCTCATTGCAAAAAGAAAACTGAGATTTGGAGCCGTATAACTGGCTACTACCGTCCAGTTCAAAATTGGAATGATGGTAAGGCTGCTGAATACGAGATGCGTAAGGAATATAACGTTACAAATCAAATCTCTAAAAATCGTGATGCTTTTGTTAATGAAACAACTATTATTAAGGATAGTATTCCTCAAACAAATGCATATGATAAGATATACCTATTTACAACTAAAACCTGTCCAAATTGTAAGGTGGCAAAGCGTCTTTTAGATGAAGCAAAATTAACCTATTCTGTAGTTGATGCTGAAGAGAATATTGACCTAACTGAGGAGTATGAAATTATGCAAGCTCCAACCCTAATTGTTAAGGGTGCAACCACTAGAAAATTCAATGGTATTGGTGAGGTTGAAAAATACATTAGAGCTCAATGGGAGGCTCTTAATAAATAATAAAATTAATTACTCATGGGAACAAAAAGCTCATGAGTTTTTTTTATACTCCTTAAAACACAAAAAAGGACTATCATTAGGCTATAGTCCTTTATTTTCCGTGATTTTAGCAGTTATTTTTCGCTTTTTTCGTCCTTTTCTTCTGTAATTTTAATCTCTGCATCAGAAGAATTTATTCCCTCTATTTCTATATTTTCTACAATTTCAGTAGCTGAATTTATGGAATCATCATTAATAATTAGTTCGCTTTTTTCTTCCTCTAAATTCTTAGAATTAGGCTCTAAAATATCAGCCTTAACATTATAATATAAATCCATTTTTAGCTTCTCAAAGGCATTCATTTTTCTCTTAAATTTGACCTTCCTATGATTACCATCTATCAGACCTAAATAAGGCATGATTTGCTTCTTATGGGAAAGCCTTTTATAAACACTTTCCTTGACCTTAATTAGATCATATTTAGCCCCATTTAAAAGGTACCAAAATGATGCTTCATTATAACGCTTTAGATTCTCCTCATTCTTAGTTTGAAAGGTCATTCCCATATAAGTATCAGCCTTTTCTAAATCAACAAATGAAGCGTATTTCCACAATTCAATATACATCATATTTCTTGTTTCCTCATGAAGCTTTGGCTCATCAAGAGCTAAAATATTCTTCTCTAGCTTTTCAAAATCTAAGTCATTATAAAATTTTTTAATATACTTTTGCATTGGCTTTAAGCTAATTGATAATCTAATAATACTTCCGATAGAAACAATTATTACCCCAACGAAGCAAAGAATCACTAAGGCCTCTAGGCTTACCTCATTATAATAAAAAACAATAAAGCTAATTACAAATAATAATAAAAATGATACAACATAAACAATTCTACTCACAAGCTTACGCTTATCTGTAAATTGATTGATAGGTAGCTTTTGATTTTGGATTCTTTCTTCTGTATAGAAGCTATCCTTTACCATCTTTAAAAGAATCAAAAGCAAATCAACACCTGATGAAATTACAATAAAGGTATTGAAAAACTTCCAGTCATCCATTAATGGTGACAAAGTCAAAGCTAGCACTATAAATAAAAGAAAGAAGCCAATACGCCACTTACTTATTAGCCTTCTTGCCCAAATTGTTTCAGCAATAAAGAAGACAAAGCAAAAGGCTATATCTAAATAAATAAGATAACCATATTTAGAATCTACAACTATATTCATTCCTTCCTTAGTCATATGAAAGGCAATAAAAATTATAAAAAACACATGCCAGGCTAATGGCAAAAAGCGATGTACTATATCTATTAATTTAACCTTCATTATTTCACCATATACAATATTCCTATTGTTCCCTTCCCACAATGTGAAGAAATTACAGAGCCTGCATTAGTCTCGTATAAATTAATATTAGGGTATCTCTTACGTATTTCTTCCATTAAATAATTAGCTGATTCACTAGCCAAAGAGTGCGTAACAAAAATAACATCCTCTTCAACCTTACCCTTATCACTATCAAGCATACTTAATAGAGCATCTAGACCATGCTTAATATTTCCTCTTGGCTTTCTACCAACCTTCATTGAACCATCTCTAACCTCAATAATAGGAGTTATTTTTAAAACCGTACCAATAAGCTTAGTAAGGCTACTACATCTACCACCCTTGTATAAGTATTCCATTGTTGGAATTACAAATTGAATTTTCAATCTATCAACCGCTAATAAAAGATAATCATTTATCGCATTTAAGCTCTTACCCTCTTCAATCATTCTCCTAGCCTTCAATAGCAATAAACCAATGCCTGTAGATAGGTTTTTTGAATCAATAACCTTAATTTTATTAAGATCAATATCCCTAGCAGCTAAATAGGCATGCTCAAAGGTTGATGACATTTGCCGACTTAAGCCCATATAAATTGCTTCATCGCCATTATCAACAATCTCTTTAAATACATCGTAAAAGGCCTCTCTAGTTACGGCAGCCGTTTTAGGTAAATAACCCTTTTCACTAACCTTTTGATAAAGTTCTTCGGTTGTAATATCTACTAAATCACGATAAGATTCCTCACCAAAATTAACGTATAATGGTAAGACAATAATATCACATCTTTTTATGAGTTCCTCTGATAAATCACATGTACTATCAGTTACAAGTCTAATTCTTCCCACATTAACTTCCTCCATTAAATTGATTATACAGCTTTTGCCCCTCTTTTAAAAGCAGTAACATACCCCTCTTTTAAAAGCAGTAACATTATTTACATTAACTTCCAATTGCGTTATAATTTTTGCGAGGTAATAGTATGAAAGCAATTCTTGTTGGTGTTTATTTTAAAAATGTTAATAATGATTTGGATTATTCCCTTCATGAATTAAAAAAGCTAGCGACTCCTCTAGGCTACGAGGTAGTTTATTCAGTTAGACAAAATAAGGAAAAGCCTGATCCTAATACCTATATTGGCAAGGGTAAGGTTGAGGAGCTTAAGGGCTTATTAATTGATTATGAGGCAGATACAGTAATCTTTGATGACCCTCTTAGTCCAAGCCAAAACCGTAATCTAGAGCTTCTTTTAGGCTGTAAGGTAATTGATAGATCCTTTTTAATTCTAGAAATCTTCTTACGTCGAGCTAAAACCAATGAGGCTAAGCTAGAAATAAAGCTTGCAAGAGATAAATACCTTTTAAGTAGAATCTCCTTAAACTATTTAAATGACGATAGAGAAGGTGGCGGCAGCGCCTTTAATAATAAGGGTAGTGGTGAGACTAAGCGTGAATTAGATCGTAGACATCTACTTGATGAAATAAATCGTTTAGAAAATGAGCTTAAGGAAATTAGAAAGCGTAAAATCAATCAAATTGAAAGACGTAAGAAAAATGAGGTACCAGTTGTTTCCTTAGTTGGCTATACTAATGCCGGCAAAAGCTCAACCTTAAATTCTTTATTAGAATATACTAATACTAATAATCCGAAAAAGGTTTATGAAAAGGATGAGCTATTCGCAACCCTAGATACCTTTTCTCGAGAAATATCCTATAATAATTTAAAGTTTATTGTAACTGATACTGTAGGCTTTGTCTCAAAGCTTCCTACAACCTTGATAAATTCCTTTTATCATACCCTAGAGGAGGTTAAGGAATCTGATCTATTAATTTATGTAATTGATATTTCAAGCCCCTACGCTCTAATCGAATTTGAAATAACTAATCAGGTAATTAGAGAAATTGGTGCCGACAAAATTCCTTTTATCCTTCTATTTACTAAAATAGATAAGGGAAACCCTAAAACTAATTTACCCTTAGAAGCCCTAAAATACATTAGTCAAACCCAAAAAACTAAAAGCATCTATAACGAGTATGTTTGTACCTTTATTAACAATAAAAACAAGGATGGAGTTCAAAACCTTCTAGAGGGAATTTATAAAAAGCTAAGCCTAGGCTTTATTCATCTAGCTTTAAATGTCCCTTATAGCGATGGAAAAACGATCAATATCATTGAAGAAAAGACTAATGTTATTACTAAAACCTATTTAAATGATTATATTTACTATGAAGTTTTTACGAATGAAAAGCTTTATCCAAGCCTTGCTAAGTATGAAATGGATAGTATTGTTTCTTAAAGCCAGCTTTCTGGCTTTTTTTATTTATTCTATTATGCTAAAATGAAAATACATTGTTTATAGAGAAAGGAGTTAAAATAGTAATAGTAAGCTCTGATATCACTATTTAAAAAATTATGAAGAATTTATTAAATAAGCTTTTTAAGCTAGAGGATAATGGCACAACCATCCTAAAGGAAATTGAAGGTGGGGTGGTTACATTCTTTGCAATGTGCTACATTTTATTTTTAAATCCCATTATCCTAGGTAACCTAGGCCTTAAGCAGGAGCAAATTTTTACAGCTACAGCTATAACTGCTATAGCTGGCTGCTTAATAATGGCTTTTGTTGCCAACAAGCCCTTAGGCATTGCACCTGGTATGGGCTTAAATAATATCTTTGCTTTAACCATTTGTGTAGCAAACGGCTTTAACTTTTATGAATCCTTAAGCATTTGCTTTTTAGCAGGAATTGTTTATTTAATTTTAACCGTAACCAACTTTAGAACTAAAATTATAAAAGCTATACCTGATTTTCTAAAAAAGGCGATGAGTGCAGGTATTGGTCTATTTATTGCGGTGGTCGGTCTAACTGGTGCTGGCTTAATTGCCCCCAATCCTAACACAATATTTAGCTTAGGTGATTTATCCTTGCCAACAACTTGGATAGCCTTATTTGGGTTAGTTGTAATAATGGTTTTAAATGCTTTACACATTAGTGGAGCAATTATTATTTCAATTTTATTATCAACATTATTTGGTATTATATTAACAGTTTCTGGCCTTAATACAGGAATCGTCTTTAATGGTTTTGTTTCTTTACCAATGGCCCCACCGGCTGAAGGCTTTATTGAAGGCTTCAAGACCTTAGACTTTAGTAAAATACTCCAAATTTTAGCAGCTATATTTTCGGTATGCTTTATAGCAATGTTTAATGTTACAGGTATGATAGGCGCTTCATCTAATCATCTAAATTACAAGGATGATAAGGATGTCAAAAGAGTTCTTCTAGCTGATTCAATGGCTTTTATGTCATCTAGTATGCTAGGAAGCTCACCCTCAACTATCTTCGGAGAAACCATGTCAGGAATTGAGGCTGGAGCTCGTACTGGCTTTGCCAATTTAATTACAGCTATTCTATTTGTTTTAGCCCTATTCTTTTCCCCTTTATTAAGCGTGATTACACCGCAAATTACTGCCCCTGTATTAGTAATGATCGGTGTGATGCTGATGGCAAATACCCTAGAAATTAATTGGCATGATTATAAGGAAGCAATCCCTGCCTTCCTAACAATCTTTTTAATGCCTATGACCTATTCAATTATTAATGGTATTGCCTTTGGTATTCTATCCTATATTCTTTTAAAGGCTATAACCTATCGAAAAAAAGAAGGAACCTCTTTTTTCAAAGAAATTCCTCCAATATTATTAATTCTTGCCGTAATGTTTATTTTAAACTTTATCCTAGAATATATTTAAGAATGAGCTTGACTCATTCTTTTTTTATTCACTTCTTAAAGCATCAACTGGATCCTTTTTAGCAGCTGATCTAGCAGGAATAAAGCCTGATAGGGTTGTTAATAAAATACTAATTAATAGCATTATTAAAGCAGTAGGCCATGGTAATTGAGCTATATTATAGCCACCAGTTAAGCCACTTAGGCTAATGTTAACAATAAAACAAATTAAGTAGGTTATAGCTATACCTATACAGCCTGATAGTGAACCAATCATAAAGGTTTCAGCATTAAACAAATTAGAAACATCATTCTTTCTTCCACCTAACGAACGGATAACACCGATTTCCTTTACTCTTTCCATAACACTTACATAGGTTATAATCGCAATCATTACGCTTGAAACAACTAATGATAAGGCTGTAAACGCAATTAAGCCGATTGTAACCATATTTATCATATTATTAATCATTGTAATCATAACATCTAAATCATCATTGTATTTAATAGGATTACGCTCACTATGGGAATAGGTTATACCATCAATAACTATATCGTCCTGACTATTCCAATGATCTAAATAATCTGTAACTAAAAACTTATCATCAAAATTAAGAGGATAAATCTCAATAGTATTAGGAATATCATTTCCACCTAATTCTCTAATACTAGGACCAACGCTTTTAGCCAAGCTTGGCATATAATCTGAAAACATTCCTGGCTTTTTACTTAATAAATAATCATTAACATTTTTTTGATTACCATTCAAATCAATATAGCTATAATCATAGGCGATCGAAGGTAAATATGAATTAGCCCCAAAGCTACCATTGGTTAGTGATAAATTTTCTTTTGCATACTTCACAATTTCACTATTAATTGAGGCTTCAAAGCCATATTCAATAAGCTTTTCAGTATAATAAAAGCCTTGCTTCAAAGAGCCATATTTAATATCTTCCTTAGGCTCTAAAATACCAACAACCTTAAGCTCTAAGCTATTATCCTTATTAAAATCATCACTTGCATAATTATAGATAAATGGCTTTGCTACGTCATTTTTCTTAGTATAGACTGTATCGTTAGGATAATAGGTAAATGTCTTACCTAAAAGCTCATCATAGCTAAATTGTCTTTTATCATCAGGGCTAGGATTAGCAGCATTTTTAGCTAAGCTTATAAATTCATTTTGAGTATAGTAGCCCATTTTTGCTAAAGCTAAATCAGTTATTTCACTATTTCTATCTAGAACTAGCATCAATTCATTTTTCTCTTTTGCAACACTACCAGTTAATAAATTATACTGTGATAAAATATAATCCTCACTAGGAATAGCTTGATACATTGTTTGAGTTAAGCCAGTTATCATACCAGCATATTCCTCAAAGCCTAAATCCGTTACTAAATTATTAAAAATACTATCAATGTTATATAGTGATATATTTTTCTTAGCATCCTTACCATCAACATAATCTGTATAAATATTATTTTGAACACTTACACCATAGCTAAAATTAATCGCATTCGCATATTCCTTAGGCATTGCCTTTAAATATTTAATATATTTTTCATCAATATCATTTTTGATGAAAAAGGCTTCTTCTCCAGTTATCATTTTACTGAAATATTCAATCATTGAATCAACGTTAACAAAGCCTTCCTTCTTTAAAACCTCTAGTTTATCACTATTAGACATTGAATCCATATAATACTTTAAATCATAGGATTCATCCATTATCTTAATAGGATTACCCGATAGCATATCATCTTCCATTGAATCAATATAGCCTCTAATACCACTAGAAAAAGCTAAAACCACAGAAACACCAATTATACCAATTGAACCAGCAATACAGGTTAGAACGGTTCTTTTCATCTTTGATAATAGGTTCTTAAAGGAAAGTTTAAATGAGGTTAGAAGCGTCATTTTCGCCTTTTCATTCTTAATTTCCGACTTTGCTTCCTTCATTTCTTCACTAAAGGCATAAGGGTTAGAATCACTAATAACCTCACCATCTAATAGGTTTATAATACGACTTGAGTATTTTAGGGCAAGCTCACTATTATGAGTTACCATTATAACTAATCTATCCTTAGCAATTTCCTTAATTAATTCCATTATCTGAACTGAGGTTTTACTATCAAGAGCACCAGTTGGCTCATCAGCTAAAAGAATTTCTGGTTCATTAACTAAAGCTCGCGCAATCGCAACCCTTTGGGATTGACCGCCACTTAATTGATTAGGCTTCTTATAGTATTCATTAGCTAAGCCAACCTTGTCTAAGGCCTCCTTAGCTCTTCTTGTCCTTTCCTCTTTACCAACACCAGAAATAGTTAAAGCTAATTCAACATTGCTTAAAATATTTTGGTGAGGTATTAAATTATAGCTTTGAAAAATAAAGCCAATTCTATGGTTACGATAAACATCCCAATCTCTAAGCTTAAACTCCTTAGTACTTCTTCCATTAATTACTAAATCACCACTAGTATATTTATCTAAGCCACCAATAATATTTAGGGTTGTTGTCTTTCCACAGCCTGATGGGCCTAAAATTGAAACAAACTCATTTTTTCTAAAGGCGAGGTTAATCCCATTAAGAGCTCTAACCTTACCATTTCCCACCTTATAATCTTTTATAATATTTTCTAATCTTAGCATATAAACCTCCTCATATACTAAAAGGAAGATTTTACTCTTCCTCTAATAAATACTTCCTTAAAATATCTAATACCTCATTAAAATCAGTTAAGCGGCAAACAGTATTACGAATACTTGAGGCATTAGGCATGCCCCTTAAATACCAGCCTGTATGGCTACGCATTTCAAGCATAGCTAAATGCTCACCCTTAAGCTCAACTAGCATCTTATGATGGTATACTATTGTATCATATATTTCCTTTTTCGTTGGCTTTTCTACACTAATTCCATTTAAAAAATAATTAGTAAGCTCTCTAAAGATAAAAGGATTACCTAAGCTTCCTCTACCAATAGCGATAGCCTTGCAGCCTGTTTCAAACAAACGCTTTGCTGACTCAACATCTACGACATCACCATTACCAATTACTGGAATATTAACCGCATTGACTACATCTCTTATAACATCATAATTAGCCTTGCCACTATAAAACTGCTTACGGGTTCTACCATGAACTGTAATAGCCTTAGCGCCAGCCTTTTCAATCATTTTAGCATTAGTTACTGCGTTAATATGTTCTTCATCCCAGCCAATTCTAATCTTAACCGTAACTGGCTTTTTTACAGCATCAACAACTGCTTTAGTTAATTCATAAACCTTATCAGGATCCTGTAATAAAGATGATCCAGCATGAGCCTTTTTCGCAACCTTATTTACAGGGCAGCCCATATTAATATCAATAATATCTGCATCACTAAATTCATCAATATATTTAGCAGCCGCGACTAAAGAATCCTTATCCCCACCAAATATTTGCATACTGATTGGATGCTCAACCGGATTAACCTTAGTCATTTTTAAGGTCTTTTGATTTTGAAAGCCAATAGCCTTATCACTAACCATTTCTGCCATCAAAAGGCCTGCGCCATTTTCCTTACAAATTATTCTAAAGGCTTCATTACAAACGCCTGCCATTGGTGCTAAAACAAATTGATTAGGAATTAATACATCACCAATATACCATTCCATAATTAAGCCTCCTCTTTTAATATTTTATCAAGAATTTCTTTAACCTCTTTAATAGGTAGACCGATTATATTTTCAAGCTCACCCTCATATTTAGCAACAAGGCCTCTGCCTAGACCCTGAATAGCATAGGCTCCTGCCTTACCGTAGCATTCCTCGCTTAAAATATAATTATTAATTTCATCATCAGTTAAATCCTTAAAGGTAACCTTAGATACTACAACAAAACTATAAATTTCATTCTTATAAACAATACCTACACCACTCATTACCTCATGAGTCTTATTGCTAAAAAGCTTTAGCATTCTATAGGCATCAGCCTTATCCTTAGGCTTGCCATAAATTTTATTATCTAAAACTACAATAGTATCACAGCCAATTAGAATACTATTTTCATATAAATTTCTATCGCATAAAGCCTTCTCAAGACCTATTCTTTTGACATTTTCTAAGGGGCTCTTAGTTAGATCAATTTCTTCATTTGTATTTGCAGGAATTATTTCAAATTTATAGCCTTCTTTCGCCAATAATTCTTTACGTCTTGGCGACTGACTTCTTAGTATTATTTTCATAAAAATCACCAAAATAATTATATCATTATTGCTGCTATTTTCAATAAAAATGGGAAATTGTGTTATATTGTGTTTTTTTCCTGATTTTAATGATTTTTGAGGCTAAAAGTAGTATCATATTACTATGAAATGGAGAAGATTTTGCATGAAAAATGACATGTTTAATATTGATGAACCAGTCGTTTTAGCTATTTCTGGTGGTAGAGATTCGATGTGTCTACTAGATATGTATTACAGAAGTGGCCAAAGGATCATTGTTTGTCATACTAATCATCATCAAAGGAAAGCATCAGATACTGAGGAAAAGTATTTAATTGAATATTGTAAAGAAAGAAACATAGCCTTAGAAATAGATGAGTATTTTCCTTTAACTAAGGAAAATTTTCAAGCTGAAGCTCACATTCATCGCTATGAATTTTTTTATGAAACAGCCTTAAAATATAAGGCTAACTATATTCTAACCGCCCATCATAAGGATGACCTAGCCGAAACAGTTTTACTAAGACTAATTCAAGGCTCAAACCTATATGGCTATGGGGGTATTTCTAGAATTACCAAATACAAGGATGTCTATTTATACCGTCCTTTATTAGACTATTCTAGAGAAGAAATTACTAAGTATTGTAAGGATCATAACGTCTTTTATTTCGATGATGAATCAAACGCAGAAAATCATTATATGCGCAATCGTATTAGACACCAAATTCTTCCACTTTTAAAGGAGGAAAACCCTAATATTTTAAATACTATTTCTAATTTTTCTAATATTTGTAAGGAAGCATTTACCCATATTAGAAATGAAGCAATTAAATATCTAAAGGATAACGATGAGAAAATAAATTTAGAAACCTTTAAGCCATTAGATATTGGACTTAAAAAGGATATAATTTGTTATATGCTAGAAAATTTAAGGGTTAAAACCTCTTATCAGCAAATTCTAGATATTTTAGAGCTAATTGATAATCCTAAGCCCCAATTAGAATATAATCTAAAAAATGGTATTCTTTTCTATAAGCGTTATGACACTTGTTATTTTGCAAAGGAAAATAAGGCTTTAGAAATATCTATAGATTTAAACCTAAATGACGAGGTGCTATTTGCTAACAAATATTTATTTAGGCTACAAGAAAGTGAAGCACCAAATGGTGCAAACACCCTTAAAATATGCTATAATGACCTAGCATTACCTCTAAAAATTCGCACAAGAAAACCAGGTGATGCAATTAAACTTAAATATGGTACTAAAAAGCTTAAGGACCTTCTTATCGACAAAAAAATTGATAAGGAAGCTCGTAATAATATTCCTATTGTAACCGACAGCAAGAATAACATTTTATGGGTTTATGGGGTTGCTAAAAAAAATCCAGAAGCTATGGATAAGCTTATTTACCTAATATGTGAGGAAAAATATGGAAAATGATATTGAAAAAATCTTGATTTCTGCTTTAGATATCCAAGAAATGTGCCAAAAGCTTGGCGACACTATAAGTAAGGACTATGATGGAAAAAGACCAGTTCTAGTTGGCTTATTAAAGGGTGCTCTTCCATTTATGAGTGACCTTCTAAAATGCATAACTATTTATGCAGAGGCCGACTATATGCGAATTAAATCTTATGCTGGCACAAAATCTGATACTATTAATCTTACAAAGGATTTAGAGTTAGATGTTAAGGATAGACATATAATAATTGTCGATGACATTATTGACACTGGCAAAACAATTTTATTTGTTAAAACATTGTTAGAGCAAAGAGGAGCTGCTTCTGTTGAGGTATGCTGCCTACTTAGCAAGCCTGAAGAAAGGCTTGTTGATATCGATGCCAAATACGTTGGTGGCTTCGTACCAAATGAGTTCGTTGTTGGTTATGGCTTAGACTACAATGAACTATATAGAAATTTACCTTATATTGGGGTATTAAAGAAAGAATTATATAACTAAGGGGGATTTATATGGATCAAAATCAACAAAAACCACAACAAAATAGACCTGTCAGACGTAAAAAACCTGACTTTATGTTCTATATTCTAATCATTATTATCTTCTTAGCAGTTTGGATGCTAATTTCAAGATTAACAACTAAACCAGTTGATGTACTTTCATACAGCCAGTATGAATCATATATCACTGAAGGCTATGTTGAAACCGCAGTTGCAAGCCCAGCTGGAGGAGAAAATTATGGAATCATCACTATTGAAGGTGTTTATTCAAAGGATAATTCTAAAACTCGTTACTATGTAACCCTAACTATGGGTCAATATGAAGAAATATCTAAGACAATAAGTGAGCATGCTGAGATTAAGCTTACAATGCAACCAATCCAAGAAAACTTCTGGTTATCATTTATCATAAGCTTAATTCCATACATCTTATTAATTGGCTTCTTCATCTTCATTAGTAAGTCACAGGGTAATAGTAAAGCCTTTGACTTTGGTAAATCAACAGCTAGATTAACTAGATCTAAAACTGTAACATTTAAGGATGTTGCCGGCTGTGATGAGGAAAAAGAGGAGCTTGTCGAAATTATCGACTTCTTAAAGAATCCTAAAAAATATGTTGAAATAGGTGCAAGAATACCTAAGGGTGTTTTACTATTCGGCCCTCCTGGTACAGGTAAAACATTATTAGCAAAGGCCGTAGCTGGTGAGGCTAATGTTCCTTTCTTCTCTATTTCTGGTTCTGACTTCGTTGAAATGTTCGTTGGTGTCGGTGCTTCACGTGTTCGTGATATGTTTAAGACAGCTAAGGAAAATTCACCTTGTATCATCTTCATTGATGAGATTGATGCCGTAGGTCGTCAACGTGGTGCTGGTATGGGTGGTGGCCACGATGAACGTGAACAAACCCTTAACCAATTATTAGTTGAGATGGATGGCTTTAACGCTAACCTAGGTATTATCGTTATGGCTGCGACAAACCGTCCTGATGTTCTAGACCCAGCTTTATTAAGACCTGGTCGTTTCGACCGTCAAATTACTATCAGTAATCCTGATGTTACTGGTCGTGAGGCTATTTTAAAGGTTCATGCTCGTAATAAGCATTTTGATGATAGTGTTAACTTTAAGGATATCGCTCATCGTACTCCTGGCTTCAGTGGTGCGGATATTGAAAACCTATTAAACGAAGCTGCATTGCTTGCTGCTAGACAAAATCGTAAGGTAATTAATGTCTTTGATATTGATGAGGCAATTGATAGAGTAATGATGGGGCCTGCTAAAAAGACTCGTAAAATTACCGAAAAAGAGCGTCGCACTGTTGCCTTCCATGAGGCAGGCCATGCTGTTATCGGTTTAAAGCTTGAGGATGCTTCAATTGTTCAAAAGGTTACAATTATTCCACGTGGACAAGCAGGTGGTTATAACCTAATGATTCCTGCTGAGGAGCACTACTTAGAGTCTCGTTCTTCTCTATTAGCTCGTATTACTGGTTTCTTAGGTGGTCGTGTTTCTGAAGAAATCAACTTCGGTGATGTTACTACCGGTGCATCAAACGACTTCCAAAACGCTACTGCTATTGCTCGTAGTATGGTTACTGAATATGGTATGAGTAAGCTTGGTCCTGTTCAATATGAACAGCCTCAAGGAAGTGTATTCTTAGGTCGTGATTACCTAAAGGAAAAGAACTTCTCTGATCAAATCGCTTTAGAAATTGATAATGAAACACGTCGTATTATTGAAGAATGCTACGCTAAAGCTAAATCTATTCTTCTTGATAATATGGATTTATTAAATAATATTGCTAACTATCTATTACAGGTTGAAACTTTAACAAAACAAGATATTGACGAAATTTGTGAAACTGGTCATTTAAAACGTGCCGATAAGGAAATGGAAGATTTAAAGGCTCGTAAGGCTGAGCTTGAGGCTAAAATTGCTGAGGCAGAAAGCAATAAAGCAGAGGCTCAAACTGCTAAGCCAACTGATGTTATTATTACTCCTGCTCCTGAGATAACTGAGGCTAAGGAAAATACTAACGAAGCTTTAGAAAAAGATGATTCTACAAATAATAGTGAGGAAAACTAATCTTGCGCATCGATAAATATCTTAAGGTATCACGCTTAATTAAGCGCCGTACCTTAGCTAAAGATGTTACAGAAAATGAAAGAATTTTAGTTAATGATAAGGCTGTAAAGCCCTCATATAATGTAAAGGTTGGAGATTTAATCTCTATCCTTTACGGAACTAAAACAATAACTGTTAGAGTTTTATCCTTAGAACCAACCATAAAAAAAGAGGATGCTTCCTCTTTATATGAGTTTGTCAGTGAAACAATAAATTAGGAGGCGGTTATTTTGAATTTCCTATCAATCTTTGTTTCAACATTTTTAACTAGCTACTTCGTTTGTTGGATAATTAGTCTTCTTCGCATTAGAAAAAAACGTGAATGGATGATTGGCATTGTATCCTTAGGTAATTTATCATCTATTGGCTATGACATTTATCTACTTATTCTTTTATTGACTAATGCCCAATATAGTGAAATTTTATATGTTGCTGGTAATTTACTAGCTAAGGTAGTAGCCTACATTGCTATTATGATGTTCTTACTAGACGGAGTTAAAATCTTTAAAACCCGTCGTCAAAGAGCCTTCTTAAATTCAATTAATGACAACAAGCCAGGCCTACCATTTTATCTAGTTGTAATTATCTTTGTAATTCTAGGTGGTATAAGCTTAGGCTATGCTATCCTTGCAAGCATTAGCTATGCTAATAATTTATTATGGACTCTAATTGGAGCCTATAGCGTTGGTATAATTTTTATAGGCCTTGCCCTATATTTATTCATAACCAATAAGACCTCTCGCCAAAAGGATAAGACATTAAAGCCTGCTAAGGGTGGCTTAATCTTCTTATTTGATTTTAAGCATGAACGTACAGTTTATGAATCTACTTCAAATGATTTAGCCCAATTAGGTAAGCTTAATGATATCTATATCTTTACAGAATATGGCTATCTAATTACTCCTACTAATAAATATACTGTTTTAGGAATTAGTGTTGATAGAATTTCTGATGATCTAGTTAATGGTATAAGCATGAATGTTAATACAAATGAAAGCTTAAATGAGGTTTTAAAGGAATTTAAAAAATATGAAACCAAAACTATTTGGATTGATGATTCCTATAAAATCACAAAAGAGATTTCTAAATAATTAAAAGAGGGTTGATAATCAATCCTCTTTTTTATGCTCCAGCTACAAAAAAAAGAAGCCCGTAGGCCTCTTTTCTATTCAATAAGAATTCTATTTTCTTCAGGGAGTGTAATTGCTTTCTTAGGAATTAGGATTTCTAATACGCCCTTATCCATTTTAGCCTTTATTGTATTATAATCGATATCACCAACATAATAGCTTCTTTTTACGCTTGAGTAATTACGCTCCTTAGAAACATACTTATGATGCTTATCTTCCTTTTCCTCTTTATGGCAAGCAGATACTGTCAAATACTTGTCGTCATAGGAAATATTAATCTCTTTCTTATCAAATCCTGGTAATTCAATATCGATTTGATAATCCTCATCAGATTCCTTGATATCCGAACGCATTTGGGTTTGTTTTACAGGGAATAAGTCTTCAAACATTTCATCCATTTCATCAAAAATACTTAAAGCATTATTTTTTCTCATATTAATTCCCTCTTTCTTGTTATTATTCAATAATAATACTTTTAGCTTCCTTTTCCTCTGGCTTCTTTAAATAGATACTAACGTTAAGTACACCATTATTTAATTTAGCACTAATGTGATCCTCATTTAAATCACCAAAGTAAATTGAACGTTTCTTTGGACTTAGTGAACGCTCACGTAAGACAAAGTTTAAATTATTAGTTTCCTCTTCAACCTTGTCAGCATGCTTTGCAGCGATTGTTAAATAACCATTATCAAAGCTGATTGAGATTTCCTCCTTAGTGAATCCTGGTAGGTTTGCATAAACCTCATATAAATCATCCTTTGATACTACATCAACTGCGAATGTTTCCTTTGTATTTAAATTGTTAAAAAAATCATAGAATAAATCATTAAACATAATTATTTCCTCCTTAGTTTGGCACTCTCTATGGTTCATTGCCAACTACAATTATAGTATACTACTATTTTTGGCAATGTCAACACTAGAGTGCTAATTTTTTAATTTATTTTAAAAATAAAGGAGAAAATCACTTCTCCCCTTACTTTTCGATAAGCTCCAAATCTTCTTTTTGAACTAAATCCTTAAGAAAATCAGTTAGCCTATTAATATTTTCTTCCTTATATATAACATCTCTTTTAGTATGAATTCTACTTAAATATAAATTTTTTCGCTTTGATTCGCATAAACAGGTGTAGGCTATATAATTAGGATAGCCCTTTTGATCAGAGGGATAGATAGCCTTTTTACTTGAAGCATAAATAAAATCATTCTTAGGAATTTGATTAACCTTAATATTTCTATAAATTCCTAGCATCTTAGTTCCATCACTAACACAATCAATATTAATTAAGGTAAGCCTTTTAACTAAAGCCTTATGGGTTTTTAAAAATAGCCTTGAGCCAATTAAGCCTGCCTCCTCTAAATCAAAAAAGATATAACAAACATTAGAAGGCTTATCATCCTTAAGCCTTGTCATTAGGTCTACTAAGGTTGTAACCCCTGAGGTATTATCATTATAGGTTTTCTTATTAGCTGGGCCAAATATAACAAGTATTCCAAAAGCCATCAAGATAAACGCCATAATAAATAATCCTAGGACTACATTTTTAGTAAAATACCAAATAGGAAAGCCTATTAAAATCGCAAAAGCTGCTAAAGATAGCCCTAATAACGCTTGATAAAGAAAGCTAAGAGATTTATTTAAAGGAGCACAAAAATTAGGCAAAAGCCCCATTGTAGCCTGAGTATCATAGTGGGCAGTTATTAGATATTTAGCCTTATTAGGATCTCCTACTATTAGATTTCTTCCCTTTAAAAATAAGCTTCTAAATCTTTGTTCCTTAAAGGAATAGCCCATTTCTAAAACATTTTTCTTTAAAAACTCAATAAATGAGCTTTTTTGCTTATAGGATTTTCTAACCAAATATTTTTCTAATATTTCCTTATTGATATCATTCACAAAACCACCACCTTAAAAAGCTTCCTCTACTACCTCAATTTCTATAATATCCTTTAGGGGTATTATCTCTTTACAAATTGTTATTCGTTTATGATAGAGGTTTATTTTTGTTAAAACACCTTTTTTAATTTTATAGCATTCTTCTTTACTATCATAATACTTTATTTTAATTATCTTTCCAAGTGAAAGCTCCTGAAACATCAGATTAAGCTCCTCTAAATAATCTTCCGCCAGCTCCTTACGAGGCTCTTTAAGCCTACTAGTTTCCTCTAGCATTTCTCTAAAGCCCTTTAAAGCATCAAAGGGTAAAAATATTTTAGCCCTCGTTGTTAAAGGCATTTTTTCTCTAGGCATTGTGACCTCCTATTAGCTTATTACGTTCCTTGGTGGTTGCCCCTTTTTCTAAATTCATTCCTCTCAAAATAGCATTTTTACCAAACTTTAATTTAAGATTATTCATAGCCTCCATCAAATTACGTTCCTTTTCTAATTCTTCATAATCGGTAAAAAGCGTGCCATGGCTTCTTTTCTCATCCACTAAATTATTAGTGGCTATCCCAATTTTTCTGATTGGTGTATCCTTTAAGGCTGTTTCCTTAAACAAAGCGATAAACTCACCTAAAAGTAAATTATAGCTGCTAGTTAAGCTCGCTATCTTTCTTGTACCACCTGTAGTAGGCTTAATACCCTTACTATAGCCAATATATAAGCTTAGACTATTTGTCACTACCCTTTTACTAACTAAATCCAAGGCTAAAAGCTCAACCATTTCCTTCATAACTAGTAAAGCCTCATTATAGCTATAATCTCTAAATAATATTTGCGATTTAGTAATAGAATTACTTTGAGGCTTATAGCCCTTGATATCCTTAAGAGTAACTGGCTCTAAGCCTCTAGCATGATCAATTAAGATTTCTGCATTAACGCCAAACTCCTTATATAATAAGTCCTCATCCTTATTTCTTAGATCCTTCATATTATAAATCTCCAATCTATTCAGATGGGCTTCAATTCCTCTTCCTATGCCCCAAAAATCAGTCAAAGGCTGATGACAGGATAGTTTATCTAAAAATAGGCTTTCATCCAAATAGCCTATGTTAGAAGGCTCATGCTTAGCTAAAATATCTAAGGCTACCTTTGCTAAATATAAATTAGTGCCAATACCAGCGGTTGAAACTATATGTAATCTATTATAAATTTTATTCATTAAGGCCTTAGCAATTTCAAACGGTGTTTTATTATAAAGCTTTAAATAATCAGTAATATCAATAAACATTTCATCAATTGAATAAGGATGAATATCCTCCTTACTAAAATATTCTAAATATATCTCATATATCCTATTAGAATACTCCATATATTTATGCATATGTGGAATTACAGCCTTATATTTAACATTTTCAGGTATTTCAAAAAGCCTACAACGATTCCTAATGCCTAAAGACTTCATATGAGGCGTTACAGCTAGGCATATCGTGCCTTTACCTCTGGATGTGTCCGCTACTACCAAATTAGCTTTAAACGGATCTAGGCCTAATTCAGCACATTCTACGGAGGCATAAAAGGTTTTTAAATCAATACATAAATAACACTTACTCATTTTTTCTACCTCCTAGCCTTATCTTAAACCTAAATTTTTTTAATTTTAAGAGTTGACTTTTTAAAGAACTATTTAAGAGAAAAAAGAAAA
Source organism: Anaeroplasmataceae bacterium (assembly GCA_020025015.1). Taxonomy (GTDB): domain Bacteria; phylum Bacillota_I; class Bacilli_A; order Acholeplasmatales; family Anaeroplasmataceae; genus CALUXS01. Next base: position 16,885 of record JAHHSV010000005.1, on the reverse strand, counting down.
AACTAGATTTTCCTCTAATAAAGCAATAATCTAGTTTTTTTATATTTTTATAAAATTTTAAATATTTTTTCAGGCTCTCTTAAAGCCTTGTCATCAGGCTCTTCCTTTGCATAACCAAATGGTAATAAGGCTACAACCTCAATATCAGCTGGTAAATTTAAATAAGCATGAATCCCCTCATAATCAACGATACCTAAAATAACAGAAGCTATACCTAAATCATTAAAGGCTAAGGTTAAATTAGCTGTAGCAATACCATTATCAAAATACATATAAGCATTTTCCTTATTACTTTCAAAGCTTCCATCTCTACTAACACCACTTAAGCCTCTTTTAGCCGCTATTACAATTAAATTACTAGCTCCTAATAAAATACTTTGATTCCAGGTAAAGCCTCTAACTAAGCTATTAGCAATATGATCAATTTTAGCTTTATCTTGAATTAAATAAAAGCGACTCGCAAAGCTATTCTTCCAGGAAGGAGAATACCTAACTACTTGAATAGCCTTATTAACTATATCTAATGGCACTAAGTTTGCTTTAAATTTTCTAATACTTCTTCTAGTCCTTATACATTCTAGGGTTTCCATAGAATCACTCCTTTACTCACTAACTTATTTTATACTATATTTTTTTAAAAAAGCAAATATAAAACAAAAAGAAAAAGCCCTAAGGCTTTTCCCTTTGAAAAATTTTATCTCAATTTTAACTATAGGCTTTATTATTTTTCGATAAATTCATAGCTTACGTTACCTTCTGCATCAGTAACTGCCTTGAACTCAGCACGAATTACATCCTTACCTTCAATAATCTTAGCTTCTACATACTTGCTGCCATCAGCCGCAGTCTTAATTTCATACTCATATGACTTTCTTACGCCGTTGTTTCTTTCAACCAATTCATATTCAAGCTTACCATTTTCATTTTCGATTTCTAATTCCTTTTCATAAATCTTACGACCATTCTTATCAAACTTTATATACTTGAATTCTTCTTCAGTCTCATTGTCTTCGGTTTCAGATTCTTGCTTAATTAAAACTCTCTCTTGAGTTTCTGGGTCAACTACATTAAAGGTGAATTCTACCTCAGTCTCATTACCTTCAGTTTCTAATTCCTTTTTACCATCCATTTGATATTCCTTATCATTCATAATAACAATACCCTTTAAATGGCTTTCAACCTCAATCTCTAAAGAATCCTTCTTATCATCCTTATCTTCGTCATCCTCTTTTTCAGCTGGCTTAGATAATTCAGTATAGTAATATTTATATGTTTCCTTGCTACCATCTAAATTAGTAATTGTAATTGAATACATTTTTTCAAATTCAGCTCTATCTGAAGCAGTTTCTTCAGTCTTTGTAATACCATCACTAATAAGGCCCTCAACTAGCTTGTAGTTTTCAATAACCTTATTCTTATCATCCTCTGTTAAAGCCTTAGCCTTTCTAACAGGACCATTAGAATTTAATACACTAATACCAGTAATTGCTGAAGTCGAATACATATCATTAAAGCTAATTACCTCTTTTGCTTGGCTTTTATCTGCATTTTGACAGCTTGCAAGAGTTAATCCTCCAGCTATACCCACTAAACTCATTAAAACTAATAAACTTTTTTTCATAAATATCATCCTCTCTTTTTTGTTTACATCTAATATACAAATGGGAGAATGTTTTTATTGGTAAATATTAAAAAAACATTAAAAAAAGCGAATTATTCGCCTTTTTTATCATTATTAGAAAGCATTTGTTCCTTTAAATTAGAAAAACCATCCTTAATATTATTAGCTAATCTTTTCGTCTTATTTAATGCATTAGCATCAAGCTTAGCTAATTCATATAAATCATGATACTTACTAGTATCCTCTAAAGCAATTATCTCTAAGGCTAAAATTAAAGCCTTTAAGGTATTATCTGTTAATTGATAATTTGGTCTGATTTCAGGAAAACCATAAATATAAATTATTTTTTCAGCTAATATTAATAAATCAATCATTTGATCATTATTCTTTAAAAGCTCTTGATAATCAATTTTTTGATTTCTAACAAAAGAAGCTAGGCTTAGCTTATCATAATTAATTTTAGGCAATTCCTTAAGAATTAAGCTTCCTGCCGTTATTCGCAATTCATTTTCACTTACATCCTTAACAAGACCAAAGCTTAAAAGCCTATTAGCTATTTTATGATTGGAATTTTCTGCCAAAAAAGGTTTTAAGCTTACCACCTTATCAACAGCGCATTTAGTTATACTTTTTTTAATGAAGGTAGATAGATCAATTAGCTCTGCCTCTTTTTTAGCATCCTCAATAATGGTTTTAGTATTTTTCTTTTTATTACTAATATCTTCCTTATTCTTTTTTTCCTTTATTAGCTCAGATTTCCTATGTAGCTCATTTAGCTTAGCTAAGGAAGCTTCATCCAATTCTTCATAGGTATCTTCCTTCCCTCTAAAAGCATTTGTAGCTCTTTGAAGCTTCAATAAAGGCCTCATATCCTCTAAGGCACAAACCTTTAGCATTTGAATATGTCTGTTCAATACTAATTGCATAATCAAGGTTAAGAACTGGAGAATCCAAAAAATAACCATCAATGTTGATATAATGATAGTTATGCCATTCGTTGAAACAGTCGAAGCATAAATTCCATAAATACTTATTGTTAAGGAAATAGCGCTAATAATTAGCTTTAGAGCCTTATACACCTTACCAATTTGTGGACTTTTAATAATTAAATTTACTATACCATAAATAGATGCCACAATAACAATTACAATATTTATCCAAAAATTACCAACATCTAAAAATATTGCGGCTACAGCATAGATAAGAGTAATAAGCAGCGATAATATTTCAAAGGTCTTAAGAAGCCTCTTAATATCATCTAATAAAACTATGAAAAAACTTTTTGTATTATCTAACACATTATCAACTCCAGTTTATATTTTAAAGTACATCTATCTAAAATAATTATAGCATAAACTTTAATTTAATAAAAATTAATTACATCTATCTTTATAGCTCCAATCCTTTCAAAGTAAAAAAAAACAACCCAAAGGTTGTTGATTTTCAGTGGCAGGACTAACTGGATTCGAACCAGTGAATGAGGGAGTCAAAGTCCCTTGCCTTACCTCTTGGCTATAGTCCTATATGACCCTATACGGGTCTTTGGGATGTTAATTTGAAAAAGATATTTCTATCTAGACTAATGTCCGTTAAGTATTTTACTAAATTACATCTCAAAATGCAAGTGTTTTTTTACTAATTTATTATTTTATTGCTTCATTATACTCTTTAGCAACTAAACTAGCATCCTTAATAAATGTATCTAATTGATCCCATGATTCTAATTTGGCACCAGCAGCCTTAGCGTGACCACCGCCACCATATTGGTTAGCTAATGTATCAACATTAGGTCCACGAGAACGTAAACGAATACGAATTTCAGCAGGATATTCAATAATTAAAGCCCAAACTGGATAGCCAGGAATTGTTGAAAGCAAATTAACCTGATTTGCAGCATCCTCCATTGAAATACCATAAGAATTAATTACATCCTGTTTAACAACAACATAAGCAAAGCCCTCAGGAGTCATACAGAAATTACTTAAAATATAACCCTTATATTTTAATACATCTAATGATTCAACTGATAATTTATTATCAATATCAACAATATCAACACCAAGCGCCAAAAGCTTAGCCGCCGCAATAAAGGTAGCTGGCTCAACCGAATCATATCTGAAACGACCAGTATCAGTTAAAATACCAGTATATAAGGCAATAGCACCCTCACGAGTAATTTTCAATTCATCCTTATGCTCATCATAAATTTCAAAAATAATTTGCGCACAGGCCGGTTTTTCCTCTAATACATATTGCATATTGCCATATTGAGTTACAGGAATATGATGATCAATTTTAATTACATAGTCAGCTAATTTAAACCTTTGATCAGATAATCTTTCCTCATTTGCACAGTCAACACAAATTGATAAAGCACCCTTGAATTTTTCATCATCAATAACATCAGGCTCACCTAACCAGGTTACATAATTGCAAACCTCACCAACTACATAAACCTCTTTTTCAGGAAAGCTTGTCTTAATAATATTCTTTAAACCAAATTGACAGCCATAGCAGTCACCATCAGGTCTAATATGACCATGGATAGTTATAACGTCATACTCTTTTATTTTCTTTAAAATTTCTGTGACAATACTCATACTTACTCGCCCTCCTTTAAAAGCTCTCTAAAATCGTTTAGCACTAGATCAGCCACTGCAAAATTATCAAGAGTGGCCCCACATGCATTAGCATGTCCACCCCCACCATATTTTTTAGCTATTTCAACAATAGATAGGCCTCTACTTCTAAATTCACCAACAACCTTTCCACTTTCTGGATCCAAGGTAAAGTTTGCCCAAATCTTAATTTCCTCAATTCCTGCCATAACATTAACCATTCCACGAGAAATATCAAAGAATGATACATTAGGGAATTTGTCTAAAATATCTTGGTCGTTCTTCATATAGGCAACACCATCATCACCTGCAATAAAATGAGTACCAAAGAAATTCTTCATTTGGCGTTCCTTTAAGGTTTCAACATATAGATTAGAGTAAATATAGTCCATATCCGCACCACAATCGACTAACCATGCTGCAACTCTAAATGTACTTGGAGTTGTATTACCATATTGGAATCTTCCACTATCAGTTACAATACCACCATATAAAGCTGTAGCAGCATATGGGTTAATTCTCTTACCCTGTTCATATAAAATATGTGCAATTAATTCAGCGCAAGCAACTCTAGTTACATCAACTATTGTTTTAGCTCCACTTATATCACAATCATTACGATGATGATCTAAAACAATAACCTCTCTAGCCAAAATATATCTATCATCACTAACTAACGCTTTAACAGCTACATCACAAATGATTGCTAGAGAATTACTAATAACCTCATCACTTACCTCATCCATACTACCAATAAAGCCATAGCGACGAGATGAGTCTCCAACAACGTAAACATTCTTTTCAGGATAGTTAAATCTAATAGCCTCAGCTAAACCAATTTGACTACCTAAGGCATCTAAATCTGGTCTAGTATGTCTAAAGATAACAATTGAGCTATACTCTTCTATTTTTGTAATAAAATCTTTATATTCCATAGAAATTTAATAATTAATCCGAGATTAATTATTCCCCTTTCTTAATTATTCGATATGTTATACATACCTAATTATTTTAACATAAATAGAAAATAAATCAAACAATTAACTTAATTGATAAAAAAAGAAGTGAGAAAGCAAATTCTCACTTCAATTTTATATATTTTCTCAAACAATACAATTATTTAGCAAAATAAATGTCTACATTTGATAAGTGTACTTGTGTAGATGCTGCTGTAACGTTCTTAATAGTAAATTCAGATACAGGAGTAGCGAATTTAATTTCAATAGTTTGATACACACTAGTTAAAGTTACTTCGCCTTCGTGACCAGTAATTGTTGCTAATGCTGTACCTGACTTTGCTTTAATAGTTACAACTATAGAAGAAATTGTTCCTTCTAATGCTTTAACAGTAATACTATTACCATTCTTTGAATCTGCACCATATAATCTAACTTCTGTAGAAGATAAACCTGGTAATAAACCTTTAGATGGATCGTTAAAATCTTTCTTATCACCAGCAGCTGCAGTTACCTCAAATTTAGCTGGATCTAAGTTTAATGATGCTGCGTTGTTACCTTCAACTAAATTAGTTGCCTTCTTATCAGTATGCACTGACTTTAAAGTTGCATCACCTAAAATAACTTCTGGTTCAGAAATTACTACTACTGCATCCGCAGCAACTGGAGTTATTTGAGGACTATTAAACCAGTTAACGATACCAGTAATTGTATAAACACCATTTTCAACTAATTTATGGGCTGTAGAACAAATCTTAACATCAACATAATACTTAATAGTTTTGCCTTCAACTTCTAATTGTTCACCCTTATAGGTTGCATTTTTGATTACAACTAATCTAGATTGATGAGGTAATAAATCATTACTTAAATTTGTAGAAGTTTTTACTAGTTCAGTAATATCAAACGCCTCAGGAAGAGCCTTATCACCCTTAACAGTAACATCAGCTGCATCATGAATCTTTAATTGGCTTAAGCCACTGAAATCATCCTCTTCACCCTTAACAATTAGTTCTTTACCAACTGCAAAAGTTGCATTCCACTTATCTTCAGGGAAAACATTCTTGTCAGGTCTTAAAGTTGTAGCCTTACCATCTGCTGCTTGAATAGTAACAGAACCCTTTTCAAAGCTTGTCATTGTTACAACACCAGTGAATTCTACTTTTTGAATAGGTCTAACTGAAAGTGTAACAGTCTTTGTAATCTTTGTTTCACCAATTGTACCAGTAATAACTAGCTTTGCGCTAGATGCTTCTTCTAAAGTCTTAACAACTAATTTACCATCAACTAATTCAAATGCAGGAGAAGTTCCTTCTAAAGCATATGTTAATGCTACATTAGCATAAGTTTTACCATTTGGTAATAGAGCAATCTTTGCTGGCTTAACGAATTCATCTGATACTAATTCAGCTGCTTCATTTAAGGCAGAAGCAATCTTAATAGAATCATTTACTTCTAATTCAGTAGATTCAACAATCTTAGCTGGATCAATTAAAATAATTTGTGGCTTACCATTGAATGCTGATAAGAAACCAGTGACAGCAAAATTCTTGCCATCAACCTTCTTTGCATTTACTAAAGCTGCTTCAGCTGTTTCTTTAGTGATATAATCCTTATTGGCAACTACAGAAATTAATTGACCATTTAAATTACCTTCAAGAATAGTTGTTGTATTGAATGGTTCTTTTTTGTCTGGTCTAGCTGGCTTAATTTCTTGAGCTACATTAGTTGTCTTAACATGTTGTAAAGTAACTAATTTAGCAGTATGCATTGCCATAGTATAACTATCATTAACGATGTAGTCTGTAGTAATATTTGTTTCAGGAATAGCTTCAAGAGCAGTCCCCTTCTTATCTTGAACAATTGAACCATGCTTTAATTGGCGTGTACCATATGTTGAAACCTTACCTGTTACGATAACAGGATCGCCAATTTTAACAGTCTTAGAGAATTCTGGATCAATCTTCATTTGATATACATATACAAAGCCTAGCTTAGATTCATCATAAATGAACATATTACGTTGTGTATCACCTTTATATGTCGCTTCATCAGACATCCAAGCTACCCAACCCCTAAATGTAGCTTCATAATCATCTTCATAAACACCTAGATATAAATTTTCTAGATTTTCTTCAGGACGTATATGTCGAGCAACTTTTACCTTAAAGTTCTTAGTTGCAGTTACATCCTTATAAGTAACTGAAGCCTTAAATGTAGCTATTTGTTCTTCTTTTTCACTCTTATGAATTTCAGCCTTCCAAGTAACTGGATCCTCACCTTCATTTTTAGAGAAAGTTAACGCGGCTGTATTATCGCTTGTCCATAAAACCTCAACTGTAGTACCATCTTGAGCAACAATTCCTGGAACTGTAAAATCTGATGACACAGTTTGTCTATCTTGCTTTAAGTTAATTAAATTAACTAAATCTTGTGCTGTTCCAGCAAATTCTTTAGATTCATCATTACATGATGCTAACGTGAACACAAATAAGGTTGCTAAAAAAACAGTTAACACTCTTAAAAACTTTTTCATTTTTTGTCTCCTTTTTAAGTTTTATATACAATAAAAGCATTTTGCTTTATTGCTAAATTCATTGGCTAATTAAGCCTTTACTAGAAAATACTCTGTATTAAGATTTTACTTAACTATAGAAATATCACTAATACTTAAAACATCAATAGAAAATTCATTAACCATATAGCTAACTGGAGCTTTAGAGTAACCCCTGACGGTTATTTTATCTCCAACCTTGAAGATGCTTTCAGCATCATCCTTTAAAGGTACATTTATAGTGACTTTAGCTTTAGGATTAATTGATGGATAATTATCTGCACCTCTTCTTAATGCACTACCAGTTATAGCTAATAAATCATTTTGAATTTGAATATTTTCAATCGTTAAATCATTATATAAATTATCATTTATATTTTGACAATCACTTAAAATTTTCGTTCCCAATTGTAAATAATATCCACTATGTAAAACTTTACTATACTCTTTATCACGATTAGCTAGAGTAATTCCTGTAATTCTTTTAATACCATGGGTATCTACTGCATAGCCAATAAATGTTGATTTATTACCTACATAATAAATTTTATCATCTACTGTATGCTTATAAATCTTAACCCGATATTTTTCATTACCTTGAATTTCTTCAGCATAAATTGATTCCCCAGTATCGTCAGCTTCACGGAAGCGTTCTGTTACATAACCAGTAAATCTAACCCTTTTATTCAAATATGCATCAAAATTTTCTTGTAAATCTTTAATTGTTACATCGTGAATATCTTTAGAAAAGTCAGGATCACCACTAGAATGAATTCCTAGCTTTTCCTTTTTGGCTAGTTCAAAGGCTCTTTCAAAATATTCAGTATATCTTGGAGTATCTCGCAAATCTGCAAGACCATTTCTAACTAGCTCTAAATTTAAATTAATAAATTCATCTTTATTCTTTGGTTGATACCAAATAAACCCTAGATATCTATTATAGGAATCTAATTCGGCTTTGTCTCCTATTTTTGTAGATTCAACAACAATAGTTTTGGCATCTATCAAGCGTTCTTCAGTGAAGCTAGAAGCCTTTTTTCCAAAAGGCTCTAAATCACCAATAGTCTCAGGTGTATCAGCACCTAAAAACCTAACCTTGTAATAATTACTATTATCACCAAAATAGACAGTATCACCATCCTCGTATTTATAAACACTTTGAACACCAATACCATCTTCTAAAAAACTTTTTTGCTCATAGTCTTCAGTTAACTTTAATTCTTTAACAGGATCTAGATTAGAACAAGCTGTTAAAGTTGAAGCTAGAACTATTCCTGCTAGAATGTTAACTAAAAATTTAATTTTTTTTGTCATAATTTTCTTACTTTACTAATGTAATGTCAGAAAGCTGTGCAACATTTACTACAAAATTATCAGTAGTATACTTTATAGGACTTTCAGTGAAACCAACAAAGTTGATTATATTTCCATTCTTAAATGAATTTTCTTCTCCATCCTTTAATGGAACCTTAATTGTAATTGTACGCTTAGCCTCTAAACCACGGTCTTCTAGACCACGACGTTTAGCAACACCAGTAATAACTAATTCCTTACCGTTAACAGAAACATTAGAAATTGTAAAATTATCATATAACGCATTATTAACCTCACCTTTTGCGTTAGGGAAATACTTTTCACCAACCTGAACATAATAACCCTCATGAGTTACTTCAGTATATGTTCCTGCTGGATTAGTATCTGCAATAATTAAACCAGAAATTTGGAATTGTTCACTACCTTCAGGGAATTCTTGAACATATCCAACATATCTAACCTTATTACCAATCATTGCATATGGACCAGTTTTATGCCCAACGTATAAATCCATATTGTATTCTACACCATCTACTACTTGTCTTAAATTTAGTTTGTTACCTGGTTTATATCCAGTGACAAAAGCTTCAAATCCAACCTTTGTACCAAGTACATTAGTAGGGTCTGTTTTAAGCTGTTCTTGAATATATTTTAAGTTAGTTTCTAAGATTTCATTTGTGTAATTAGGATCCTCATCATTACCATGAACACGTTTTTTCAATTTAGCAGCCTGTTCAGCAGCTTTTTGAAAATATGAAGCGTATTTATCAGTTGATTGAAATTCTGAAAAGCCCTCTTGTACTAACTCTAAATTTAAATTTCTGAATTCACTAGCTCCCTTTGGAATATACCAAACGAAAGCTAAATATCTACCATTATTTTCTTGTTCAGCACGAGAACCAACGTTCTTGCTTTCAAGAACAATTTTTTCAGCCTCCATTAATTTACCTTTAGTGAAATATGAGGCTGATTTACCCCATTTATCCACATTACTTGTAGACTCAGGGGTATCAACAGCTAAAAATCTAATGGTTCCACTTGAGGTTTTAATAGTATCACCATCAAAGCAATAAACTAACCTTTCTTCACCAATACCTTCAGTAATAAAGTTACGGCCTTCATAATCTTCAGTCAGCTTAAGCTCTGCTGCGTAATCAACCTCTTTAGTTGAACCACATGAAGCTAAAGACATTGCTAGTAGGAATATTGATGCAATTCCGACAATGTTCTTAACTATATTTTTCATCCTTTATCTTCTCTTTCAATTAGAAAATAGCCTCATCGTAAGCATCTTGTAATGCCTTAGCCGCATTCTTTTCAGTACCCTTTAATACAGAAATTAATGCTGCGCCAACTTGAGTACGAGCCTTATTTGAACCATTAAATGCTGGAGAAATGAAGTAGTTAGCTCTTTGATCGATAGCTAGCTTCATTGTTTGTGCAATTAAGTCAGTTGGGTTATTTAACCATTCTTTGAAGGCTTTATCTTCTGTACAAGAAACTCTAACTGGCATGTAGCCTTGAGCCTGAGCAAACTTTGCTTGGAATTCAGGAGCTAATAATTCCTTAACGAATTCCCATGCTACTTTTTCTTTTTCAGGATCAGATTGCTTTAACATACATAAAGATGGTCCTTGAGAAATTGATTTAGGATTCTTAGTATCAACCTGAGGAATACTTGTTACACCTGGAACAAATTGACCATCTTTTGGTTTTTGGTGAGTTGCACCTGCAGTAGAACCAATTGAGAATAAGCATGATTGCTTTACAGTTACCATAATTGGATTACCATTTTCATCCTTTTGTACTACACCATCAACCTTCATAGGCTCTTTTGCCTTTGTGAATAAATTAGATGTATATGAACCATATAATTTTTGAGTTGTAAATAACTTCTCATCATATATCTTCTTTAAGCCTTCCATCATCTTAACGTTGCTTGGATCATTAAATACGATGTGATCTTTTGGTTCAAGTGAATCGCCTGCTACTGTATAAGGGTTTCCTAACTGTTCAGCCATAGTAATGAACCAGTTAGATTCACTATCATAACCCAATACAAACCAATCCTTATATTCTGGCATTGATTTTAATTTTTTACCAATTTCCCATAAGTCATCCCAAGTCTTAGGTAGGTGTTCTTTCCATGCATCACCATATAAAGCTTTCATAACATCAACATTATAATACATTGCTTCTGTAGACTTTGAGAAAGGTAATGTGTACATTACGTGGTCTTCTTCAGTCTTACCGAATGCCTTATAACCTTCTTCATAAAATTGAGGAATGAAGTCAGCAATTTCATCTTCAGTAAAGCCGTTTTCACCATGAATTAAATCATACATATTTACTACCTTACCAGTAGGTAAATACTCTGCAACGTGGTCTGGGTAGCAATATGCTATAGCTGGTTGCTTGTTACCTTGAATAGCAGCGTTAACAGCATCTTTAACACCATCATAACCACCACCTGGATTTACAACGCTAATCTTATAAGTAGATTGTTTTGCGTTAAATGCTTCTACCATTGGGTCAAGTAATTTTCTTGGTTCATCACCCATAGATGTGTAGAATTCAATTTTGTTTGCATCATCACCGCTACATGATGCTAAACCTAATGTAGCTACTGACACTAATGCAGTTGTGAATAAAACTTTTTTAATAGACATTTGTTTTTTTCTCCTTTTGCTTTTTATTTAATAAACTGGTTCTACCAGGTTATTAACATTTTTTAGCCTTTAATACCACTTTTTGAAATACCACGCATAATATACTTTCTAAAGCATAGGAATGCGATTAATAATGGTATTGTGATAATTGTGGCTGCTGCCATTTTAATTGGAATTTGAACTTCGCTGATATCTCCTGTTGCAGGATGTCCAGCTGCTGCCATCCAATTTGATAATAATTGATATGAAATGTTTTTGTTGATTAACTGTGGCCAAATATATGAGTTCCAAATACCAATGATTTTTAAAATAGTAATTGATGTAATTGTTGGAGCAGTTAATGGAATCATAACCTTGATTAAGTACTTCATATCAGATAATCCATCTACCTTAGCTGCTTTGTATAGCTCATCTGGTATCTGCTTAAAATTATTTCTTAACAAATAAATATAATAAACAGAAATCATAAATGGTAATACTAACGCAACTAATGTATCTGACAATTGCATATTGTGGATTGTTATAAAGTTTGTAATAGTAAATAGCTCACCAGGGATCATCATTGTCATTAATAATAATGAGAAAATTAAATCCTTACCAGCAAATTTTAATTTAGCAAAGGCATATGCTGATAAAATAATAACAATCATTGATAAAGCTGTTGAACCAAAAGCAACAATAAATGTGTTAAATAATGCAACACCAAATGTAGGGCCTGATCTACCACCAGCTAATAAAGCATGCTGATAATTAACCCATTGTAATGGTGCTCTAGGGAACATATCCCCAATTTCAACGATTCCACGATATTGATCGTTTGTCATTAATGATGACAAGAACATGAATATGAATGGGAATAAAGCTAAAAGTGCTAAAATAGTCATTATTATGTATAAGAATACCATTCCTGAAACCTTAGTCACTTTTTGTCTTCTTTGAACCTTTTGCATTTGAAGCTCAAATTGTTCATCTTCATCATTAGAAGGTGTTACATTTTTTAGATTAGGATCTTTTTCTACTACATTTTCTTCTATTTTCTTATCTTCCATAGTCTAACCTCCTAATAATGTACTCTCTTCTTACTTACTAGTAGGTTAATACCAGTAAATATTAAAATTATCACAAATAGAATCAGAGCGCCCGCTGCCGCGAGTCCTGTTCTACCATCACTTATACGTTCATATATGAATCCAACCATTGTATTCATATCACCATCTTCAGCACCCATTGTAGGACCAAAGATACCAACGATTGAGGTATATTCCTTAAAACCACCAATAAAGCCAGTAATCAATAGATAAGATAGCATTGGGGAAATTAAAGGTACTGTAACCTTCCAAAGTGTCTTAGTCTTAGATGCACCATCAATCTTAGCTGCATCATAATATTGCTTATTAACACTTTGTAAAGCTGATGAAATAATTAAAATCTTAAACGGTAATGATGACCATATAGAGTATAGGATTACAACTGCACGCTGAGCCCAAAGTGAAGCACCAGGGTTAACCCAATATATCGGTTTAAAGCCAATCAACTGTAGAATTGTATTGACCAAACCAGGTGACATAGAATCCTGGGCTGTTGTACCACCAACAACGTTGAACATCGCCATGAATACTGAACCAACGGCCATTGCGTTTGTTAAATATGGTAAAAAGAATAATGTTTGATATAAGTTATGGAACCAAGTCATTCTATTTAACCAAACTGAAATAAATAGAGCAATCAATAACGATAACGGAACTGATATAAACGCAAACATCAACGTATTAAATAATGCGTTGGTAAAGCTTTTCCATTCTAGAACCTTGATGAAATTCGCAATACCAAATCCTTCATACGTTCCATATAAAGCTCTAAAGTTGTTCTTAAAAGCTGAAATTAATGTATTGAAAATCGGATAAATTGTAAAAATTAATAGGAAAACAAAGGCTGGAAGCATATATAAATAACCTTTGTTATTTGAACAAAATTCCTTAAATTTACTAGTTTTTAAATTTTTATCTTCAGGTTCATTTGGTAAAGTAATTGGCTCATTAGTTAATTCAACAGACTCGGCAGGTAATATAGTTTTTTTAGCCATATTATCTCAACCTCTCTTCTGTCTCGCCATCAAATAAGAATACCTTATTAGGCTTTACACCAAATTTGAAGCTTCCCTCTCCTGGTAATTTTAAATCTGCATCTAGAATAGTTCTAATTGTAGGCTTTTCACAATGCTCATTTGTAGAAATAACAGATACATCTCTACCCATTACCTCAACGTGATCAACATTAACAGATAAAACACCATTCTCTAATGTAAATCCTTCCGGACGAATCGCAACATATACCTTACGATCACTATGATTTGTTTCCATAATAGCGTCATCGCCGATATAAACCTTGCCATTTTTAATTTCGCCATTAAATACGTTAATAGGAGGTGTTCCTAAGAACTTAGCAACGAATAAGTTTGTAGGATCATCATATACATCCTGAGGCTTACCAACCTGCTGCATTACACCTAATTTCATAACTACGATATAATCAGAAATACTCATAGCTTCTTCTTGGTCATGAGTTACGAAAATTGTAGTAACGCCTGTTTTTCTTTGAATACGTTTAATCTCTTCACGAGTTTGTAAACGTAAACGAGCATCAAGGTTAGATAATGGCTCATCTAATAGTAATACATTAGGTGATTTTACTAACGCACGAGCAATCGCCACACGTTGCTGTTGACCACCAGATAGCTCTGCTGGTTTACGTCCCATTAATTCATCTAGCTGAACTAATTTAGCAACCTCATAAGCCTTTACTGCAGCTTCCTTAGCAGGAACCTTAGCGTTATCTAATGGGAATTTAATGTTTTGAAGTACAGTCATATGAGGATATAAAGCGTAGTTTTGGAAAACTAAGCCAATTCCTCTTTTTTCTGGTGCTATTCTTGTAACATCACTGTCTCCAAAGAATATACGACCGCTAGTAGGCTTTTCCAAACCAGAGATCATATATAAGGTTGTAGACTTACCACAGCCTGATGGACCTAGTAACCCAATTAATTTGCCATCAGGAATTTCTATATTTAAATTGTCTACAGCTCTGACTTCACTTTTTGCTTTTTTATTAATGAAGACCTTTGTTAAATTTTGTAAAACGACTTTCATAAAAATCCTCCGTCTCTTTGATGCATAAAACGTTTTCAGCCTTTTGCACTACTTTAATTATACCATAAAGGTATATTCAAGGAAAGCACAAAAGCCCTTTAACATAATGCTTTTTTAAGAAATGCGTTAAAAGAGTAAAGTAAAATTTACGCTTTTAGGCTAGTTTGATTATTTTAATAAAACTATTAAAATTCAATGTTTTTTGGTGTTCTTGGGAATGGGATAACATCACGAATGTTTTCAACACCTGTTAAATACATAATTAAACGTTCAAAGCCCATACCAAAGCCACTATGGATACATCCACCATAGCGTCTTGTATCTAAATACCAATCCATAGATTCAGGTTCGATTCCAAGCTCATTCATACGCTTCAATAATAAATCTAAACGTTCCTCTCTTTGGGATCCACCGCATAATTCACCAGAGCCAGGTACTAATAGGTCAACTGCCGCAACAGTCTTACCATCAGCATTTTGGCGCATATAGAACGCCTTAATATCCTTTGGCCAGTTTGTTACGAAAACAGGGGATTTAAAGTAAACCTCTGTTAAATACTTTTCATGCTCAGTTGCTAAATCCTCACCATATTTAGGCTCGTTTTCAAATTTACATTTAGCTTCTCTTAAGATTGTAATCGCATCCTCATGAGTTACACGCACAAAGCTTGAATTAGCTACATGCGTCAAACGATCAATAAGTCCCTTTTCAACGAATTGATCAAAAAATTTCATTTCATCTGATGTTTCCTTTAAAACAAAGCGAATAATGAATTTAATCATATCCTCCATTGTATCCATTACATCAGATAAGTCCGCAAAAGCCATTTCAGGCTCAATCATCCAGAATTCAGAAGCATGACGCTGAGTGTTTGAATTTTCTGCTCTAAAAGTAGGGCCAAATGTATAAACATTACCAAAGCCCATTGCGTATGTTTCTGCTTCTAATTGTCCTGATACAGTTAAATTTGCAGGTTTGCCAAAAAAATCTTTTGAATAATCTACTACTCCCTCCTTCGCAATTTTATTTAAATCTAAGGTAGTAACCTGGAACATTTGTCCAGCACCTTCACAGTCTGAGGCTGTTAAAAGTGGTGTGTGAACATACACGAATCTTTGCTGCTGGAAGAATTCATGTATAGCTCTTGCTGCCACACTTCTTACCCTAAATACTGCACTAAATAAATTGGTTCTAACTCTTAAATGAGCATTTTCCCTTAAAAATTCACGTGAGTGACGCTTTGGTTGAATTGGATAGTTTTCAGGACAGTCCCCTAATAAAACTATTTTTAGAGCATGAATTTCAAAAGGTTGAGAATTGTTAGGTGTTAATAATAATTTACCCTTAACCTCAACTGAAACTCCTACTCTAAACTTTCTAGCCTCTTCAAAGCCCTCTGTGTCACTATCATATACTACCTGAACTGTATTAAAATGAGTTCCATCATTTACCATTAAAAAACCAAATGACTTTTGGTCACGATTATTTCTAACCCAGCCTCTAATTAATACTTCCTTATCAGCATAATCTTGGTAGTCCTTAAAGATTTGCCATAATAAATTTCTCATAATATATCCTCCGTTATAAAATGTATCTAAGGACGCATTTATAACGCGCGGTACCACCTTAGTTCTAGCCAAAAAAGAAAAAACTTGACTAGCTCTTTAACCGTTAACGCCAGGATACGGATAGTTCTACTTAATTCCTCTATCATTTGAAGATGTTGTCCGGTATTAGAATCTACCTGTTTCCACCAATCTAGGCTCTCTTAAAGACTCAAAAAATACCATTCTTCTTCGCACAATTTTTATATACATATAGTATGATACTATAAATAAAAAGGTTTGTCTATAAAATATTAAATATCTTGAAACTATAAGATAAAAGCGTTTACATTATAGCACATTTTAGGCAAAAGAAAAGCCCTAATGCTAGGGCTAACTCTTTTGTATGATTATCTTTTGATAATTTCTTATTAGTTATCTTTTGATTATTTCCCAATGA
>JAHHSV010000048.1 GCA_020025015.1 Anaeroplasmataceae bacterium | reverse complement strand
AAAAAAGGACTGTGAAATCCCTAATTTCAAAAACTAGGTTTTTTCACAGCCCCTTTTTTTAATGCTTAAAGCTTAATTCTTTCTTAGGGCATAGAGAATTCTTTCATCCTCAGGCTCTAAATCATCATTGAAATCGCCTACCATTTTAACAAGGGTAAAGCCATCAAGATTGAAATCCTTTAAATTATAGTAATATTCATAATATTTTTCGGAATAAACGTCATCAACCTCAGTTATTTTAATATTATGCATTAGCTTATTATTACCAACCTCAGTTGTTTTCCATTTAATTTTAAAGGTTTCGTGATCTTCATCAATCAAATTATTTTTATATTCATTTAGCATAGCCTTGCTGAAGGTATCAAATAAGAAGTAGCCACCCTTTTTTAAGTGTTTTAAAACGCATTTAAACATTTTTTCTAAATCCTTTTTTGTTTCTAAGAAATTTACAGAATCAAAATAGCAGGTTATACAGTCGAATTCCTTATTGAGACTAAAATTTGTCATATCCATTACTTCAAAATCAATAGGGAGACGATTTAGCTTAGCCTTTTCCTTAGCTATTTCTATAATAGTTTCAGATAAATCAAGACCAGTGGTTTCATAGCCATGTAGATTCATAATTGTTAAAAATGTACCACTTCCACAGGCTAAATCTAGAATAGAATCACCTGGCTTTAAAAATTCTTCAGTAAATTCACTCCATAGGTAGTAATCTAAATTTTGCATTACCTCATCATAGAAGTAGGCAAACTTTTTATAGGCATTCATTATTTTTTCACCTTCAATTCATTAATTTCTTCAAAATTAGGATCAATATAAATAGTATTTTGATTAGTATAGGTAACGAAGCAAGCTCGTCTACCAGGAATCTTTTTAATATATTTAATCTTAGTATAATCAACAGCAACGCTACTAGAGCTTTTAGCATAGCTAAAGTAAGCAGCTAGATTTGCGGCAGTTCTAATTTCAGCTTCGGTGTAATCTGCACCTTTAGCTATTACAACGTGGCTACCACTACCATCCTTAACGTGGAACCATAAATCCTGAGCCTTTGCTAAATGGTGGGTTAGGTATTCGTTTTGGATGTTGTTTTTACCAACATAGATAATAGTACCATTATCTAGAATATAAGTAGAAATATTTGGATTTTTCTTTTTCTTATTAACCTTTTTCGGTGGAAGATACTTATTTTTTATAAGCTCATCATATATTTCTAAAACATCGTTTAGGTTAGCTGTTTCAATTTGAACCTTTAAAAGATTAAAGTAAGCAATTTCCTCACGGCTAATATGTAATTGCTCATCGATAAAGGTGATTGATTTTTTAAGCTTTTGATATTTTTTATAATATTTTTGACTATTATCTAGAATTGTATTTTTTTCATCTAGAAGAATATTGATTTCCTTATTGTCATAATAATTATATACAGTAATATTTTTTTCCTTAGCCTTAAGGTTAGGAGCTGAAAGAAGCAATTCACCATATAGCTTATATTCCTCACAATTTAAGGCTAAATTACGTTCAGCCTCTAGCTTTAGAATTTTCTTTTCGTTTTTATTAATCTCACGGGAAATAAATTTATTTAAATCATTAGTTTCCTTTCTAATTTGACTTTGCTTATCAGCTTCATAGAATAGGCTATCAAGCATTTCTGAAATTGTTTGAAATTCCTTTACGGGCTTTTCACTATAGAAGTAGAAGTCTATTTTATTATTTTGATTTAAAAAGGTACCTGGCTTAAATTTATTATTTAATAGCTCATAAAAATTATTAGCTAGATTATCATCTTTAAAGACCTCATTTAAAAAGGTATAGCTTACACCTAGGAAGAAATTAAGCATTTTTTTAGGTGTATCTAGATTATTAGTAGTAATTATATTATTTAACTCAGCCTTACTTAGGTAACAAGGATTAATTTTAGTTGTTTCTGGGAATTTATAAGGCGCATTTGGCATAATAATTCGATTAAATTCTCCAACTCCATCATGATGAAGGCATTCTAAAATTAAATAATTTTCATCTGTTAAAATTAAATTAGAGTATCTACCCATAACCTCACAAATTAAATAGCGTAGGGTTCGATCCTTCATTTCGTTATAGCCTTCTAAGGTAAAGACTAAAATACGATCTGTTTCATACTGGCTAATATCAGCAATAAAGAAGCCTTCGATTTGCTTTTTCAAAAAAAGAGTAAAGGCTTTATTAGCTTGACTATGATTGTATTCTCTTGTGGTTAGATGGATACGGGCTGTATCACTTGAAAAGCCCATAAATAAATTATGGTTTACTCTATTTGCTCTAACTGTGAATAAAAAATTAGTATCAGTTAATTCACTAATTTTAGAAATACGTCCAGTTTTTAAAATATTAAGTTCGTTTTTTAATTTAGATAAAAATATACCATCAAAGCTCATTTTTAAAACCTCACTACCTTATTATATCTAGAAGATATAAAATGTCAAACTATGTTGGTTTCAAACACTTGAAAAAGGAGGATATTTAAATTATAATAAGCTCCACATTTGAATAAGCTAAATAAATTTACGGAAAATGGTATATTTTTAAAAAATATGTTGACATTTTCGTAAAATGGTTTATAATTATTTTGTTAATAAAGAGGTGAAAAGCAGAACCCCCGTTCTCGCCCGATCGATAATTAGGTTGGTGGGCAAAAAGGTCACGTAAGATATTTTTAAGATTTTACAGGGGCGCTTTTGTGTGTCCCTTTTTATTTGCTAGTGATAGAGTGATGGAGGTGTAAACATTAGCAATTTAAAGAAACCAGAAGAACTGGTTAATGAAAGTATTCGAATTAAAGAGATGCTAGTCATCACAGACAAAGGAGAAAAATTAGGTCTTCTTAATCGTAACAAGGCTTTAGAAGAAGCTTATAATCGTGGATTAGATTTAGTTTTAGTATCTCCAGATAGTAATCCTGCAGTAGCAAAGATGATGGATTATTCTCGTTTCCGCTTTGAACAACAAAAGAAAGCTAAGGAAATGAAGAAGAAGCAAAAGATCGTAGTTGTACAAGAAATCCAACTAAGTCCAACTATTGAAAAGCATGACTTTGATACTAAGGCTCGTAAGGCTCAAACAATTCTTGAAAAGGGTAACAAGGTTAAGGTTACCTTAAGATTAAAGGGTCGTATGATAACTCGTCAGGATTTAGCTAAAGAGGTTATGGATAATTTCGTAAATGCTTTAGCTGATGTTTCTACTTTAGAAAGCAATATTAAATTAGATGGTAAATTGCTATTCGCTACCATCGCACCAAAAAACAAAACAAAGGAGTAATTAAAAATGCCAAAACAAAAGACACATAGTGGTTTAAAGAAGAGAATTAAAATTACAGCAACTGGTAAGGTAAAACGTAGCCATGCTTATACAGGCCACTTCGCAACAAACAAAACAAGTAAACAAAATCGTAACTTACATAAGTCAGCTATCATGGATAGCAGAGACGTTAAACGTATCAATAGCGTAATTAGCAATATGCGCTAATCATTAGTAGGAGGAAAGAATAATGCCAAGAGTAAAAGGTGGATACACAGCACGTAGAAGACGTAAGGCTGTTTTAAAATTAGCAAAGGGTTATACAGGTTCTAAGCATGCATTATATAGAACAGCTCATGAACAAGTTATGCGTTCATTAGCTTATGCTTATAGAGATCGTAAGGTTAAAAAACGTGATTTCCGTAGATTATGGATTCAACGTATTAATGCAGCTTGCCAATTAAATGATATTAAATATTCAAAGTTCATTAATGGTTTAGCATGTGCAAATATCGAAATCAACAGAAAGATGTTAGCTGAAATGGCAGTTAACGATGCAGAAGGCTTCAAGGCTTTAGTTGAGGCAGCTAAGGCTGGTTTAGCTAACAAGAAACCTGCTGAAAAGGTTGAATATGTATTTGTTAAGGCTGCTCCAAAGGCAGAACGTAGCGCTAACCAATTAGCAGATGCAGCTAAGGCTTCATCTTGCGGTTGCGGATGTGAAGAAGCAAAGTGCGAATGTGAATGCTGCGAAGCTGAAACAATCGACTTAAGCACATTAAGCGTTGCTGAATTAAAGGCTTTATGCAAGGAAAATGGTATTAAGGGTTATTCAGCTTTAAAGAAAGATGAATTAATCGCTGTATTATCTAAGTAATTAATTAAGGATAGATTAGTCTATCCTTTCAGACTGTTGACAAAACGCACCTTTAGAGAGTGTTCTCTATAATAAGGTGCGT
>JAHHSV010000047.1 GCA_020025015.1 Anaeroplasmataceae bacterium | reverse complement strand
AACACTTCAAAAGAAGGAGAATGTATAATCTTAAGTACAATTTGATTATACTAGGTATAGAATTATGCAAGAAAAATTTGTTGAAAAAATTATCCCAGAGATATTTTTATGTGATTCTCCAAGTGGCTATAATGATAAGGTCAATGCTGTAATCGGTAAAATTTTAACTGATATGGGCTATGAATATAAAATAATGAATAAAGGTACTATTTTTATTAGTATTGATGGTGTAGATAATAGCAAGACTGTTGCTACAAGCGCTCATGCTGATACTTTAGGCTTAATGGTAAGAAGCATTAATGCAGATGGTACTCTTAATCTAACTAATATAGGCGGACCATTAACTCCAACCCTAGAAGGCGAGTACTGCAAAATTGTAACCCGCTTTGGCAAGGAATATACTGGTACAATTTTATCAGACGTACCAAGCGTTCATGTTTTTGAAAATGCTAAAACCGAAATTCGTGATATAGATCATTTAAGAGTAAGAATCGATGAAAGAGTTAAAACTAAAGAAGATGTTTTAAAGCTTGGTATTAATAACGGTGATTATGTATTATATGATCCTAAGACTGTAATTACTGAAAGTGGCTTTTTAAAATCAAGATTCATTGATGATAAGGGCTCAGTTTGCGCGATATTAGGCGTGCTTAAGGAATTAAAGGAAAAAAATATTAAGCCTAAATATAAGACATATGTTTATTTTGTTCATCAGGAAGAGGTTGGTCATGGTGCTTCAACCGTTGATGCTAGCATATCAGAATTTGTAACAGTAGATATGGGCTGTGTTGGTAAGGATTTAGCTGGTAATGAATATGCTGTAAGTATTGCTGCTAAGGATAGTGGCGGTCCATATAGCTATAATTTAACAACTAAGCTAATTAACTTAGCAAAGGATAATGATGTTAATTATGTTGTTGATATCTTCCCATTTTATGGAAGTGATATTGGCGCAGCTTGGCGAGCAGGTGTAGATTGCGCTGGAGCTTTAATTGGCCCAGGAGTTTGCGCTTCTCATGGTATGGAAAGAACTCATATGGATGCAATATATGCAACAATGAAGCTTTTATATCTATATTTAACTAAATAGGAGATGACTAACTATATGTATGACATTATTGTCGTTGGTGGCGGTCATGCTGGCTGTGAGGCTGCCTTAGCTCCAGCTAAGCGTGGACTAAAAACCTTATTAATAACTGGTAATTTAAATATGGTGGGCTCAATGCCATGTAACCCATCAATTGGTGGACCAGCTAAGGGTGTAGTTGTTAGAGAAATTGATGCTTTAGGCGGCTATATGGGTAAGAATGCAGATTTGTGCCAAATTCAAACCAAGATGCTTAATTCAAGTAAAGGCCCAGCCGTTAGAGCCTTAAGATTTCAAGAAGATAAAATTTTATATGTAAAAGAAATGAAAAAGCACCTAGAAAGTACAGCTAATTTAGATTTGTTAGAGGGTATTGTCGATAAGCTAATTGTTGAAGATAATACTGTTTTAGGTGTTGTTTTAGAGGATGGTAAGAAGATTCTATCTAAAAAGGTAATCTTAACCACTGGAACCTATTTAAATAGTAGAACTCTAAGAGGAAAGGTTATTACTCCTGAAGGACCAGATAATCAAAAAACAAGCTATGGCTTAAGCAAGCAGCTAAGAGATTTAGGCTTTACTATTCAAAGACTAAAAACTGGAACCCCAGCTCGTATTTATACAGATTCAATTCATTTTGAAAGAACAAAGCTTGAACCAGGTGATGCTGTTTGTCACCATTTTAGCTATGATCCAGGATACAATAGTATTTTAGGCATAAATGTACCATGCTATTTATCTTATACTAATCCAAGCATTCATAAGTTTATTATGGATAACATTACTGATAGTGCGATGTATGGTGGTATTGCTGAAGGAATCGGACCTAGATATTGTCCATCAATTGAAGATAAAATTGTAAAATTTAGTGATAAAGATCGTCACCAGATTTTCTTTGAGCCAGAAAGCCTTGAGCTTGATACTACATATATACAAGGTTATTCAACATCTATGTCTGTAGAAACTCAGGATGTAATGATTCATATGCTTCCAGGCTTAGAGGATTGCAAGGTAAAAAGATATGCTTACGCTATCGAATATGATGCGATTGATCCACTAGAATTGTGGCCAAGCTTAGAAACTAAATTTGTTAAGGGCTTATATACAGCTGGTCAAATTAATGGAACAAGTGGTTATGAAGAAGCTGCTGGTCAAGGCTTAATTGCGGCTATAAACGCAAGCAATAGTATTTTAGGCTTAAACCCATTAATTTTACGTAGAGATGAATCTTATATTGGTGTAATGATTGATGATTTAGTAACAAAAGGAACTAAAGAGCCATATAGATTATTAACATCAAGAGCGGAATATCGTTTATTACTACGTCATGATAACGCTGATATTCGTTTAAGAGAATATGGACACCAATATGGCTTGATTTCAGACGTTGATTACGCAAGATTTACACAAAAGAAGCAAGATATTGCTTATTATAAAGAAAGATTAAATGAAATAAAAATTAAATATAATGTTATTAATGATTATATTAAGAATCCTGAGAATTTCGTCAAGGAATCACAGTCTGTAATTTATCTTTTAAAACGACCAGAATTTTCTTATTTAGATATAAAGGAAATGATTAAGGGAATCGACCAGTATGATGAGGTTTCAAATATAAGCGATGAAGTGCTTGAACAAATTGAAATTGACACAAAATATGTTGGATATATTAAAAAAACTGAAGAGCAAGCTAAAAAGATGCGTTTCTATGATGATAAAGAGATACCAGAAGATCTTGATTATGATAATATAGAAAATATTGCACTTGAAGCTAGAGAAAAATTAAAGAAAATAAAGCCTACAACAATTGGCCAGGCATCACGTATTAGTGGAGTTAACCCTGCTGACATTACTGTGCTAATTATTTACATTGAAGGGAATAGAAAATAATGGATTTTAGTAGATACCTAGAGGAATTAAATATAGTTCCAACTGAAGATATATTAAAAAAATTTGATATTTATTATGAGTATTTAATAGAAGTCAACGAATATATGAATCTTACTGCTATAACCAAGGAGGATGAGGTTTATATAAAGCACTTCTATGATTCATTGCTGCTTACAAAGTGCTATGATGTAAAAAGCAAAGAAATTACTTTATGCGATGTTGGTGCTGGGGCAGGCTTCCCATCTATTCCTTTAGCTATTTGCTTTCCAAATATTAAGGTAACAATTATCGATGCTTTACAAAAAAGAATTGGCTTTTTAAATGCACTTATAGATAAGCTTGGCTTAAAAAATGTTGAAGCATTACATTATCGAGCAGAAGATTTTGCCAAAATTAAAAGAGAGGAATTCGATATAGTTACCGCTAGAGCAGTAGCTCGTTTAAATTTATTGAGTGAATTGTGTATTCCGCTAGTAAAACTTGGGGGCAACTTTATTGCTTTAAAGGGTGATGATAAAAATGAAATTGATGAAGCCAAGGGAGCAATAAATACTCTAGGAGCCAAGTATTCTAACGAGTTTGATCTAACATTGCCTTGTTCTATGGGTAAAAGAACCATTATTATATATAATAAGGTTAAGGAGACTCCAAAAAAGTATCCAAGAGCATTTGCAAATATAAAAAAAGCACCGTTAAAGTGAGGTGGATAATTAATGTATAAGTTAAACCAAATAATTTTTACTAAAAAGCCTCACGTTTGTGGCTCTAATCAATGGATCGTTCGAAGAGTTGGAATTGATATTAAGCTTGAGTGTGCTGGTTGTGGAAGAATGATAATGCTGTCTTCTTTTGAATTAGATAAAAAAGTTAAACCTACGTTAAGTAAAAAGGAACTTGAGATTATAGAAAAGCACAAAAACGCTCAGGAAACAGCTTAAAAAAAACAACAATAAATTTTTTTCAAAAAAAGCAAAATTATACTTGATTTTATAAAACTAATGTTGTAAAATGATTAAGCACCTTGTAAGCAAAAAAGTAAGCTTAAATGTGTGCTTAATATCATTATGGTTGGGTAGCGAAGAGGCTAAACGCGGCAGACTGTAAATCTGCTCCCTAAGGGTTCGGCGGTTCGAAACCGTCCCCAACCACCACTTAAATTAATGTTAAATTGTTGTTGACATTGAATAGATGTTATGGTACAATTTACAAGGTCGAAAATTCGACTAAGATATTTGATCTTTGAAAACTATATATGACGATGTGTCGACGAAATATTAAAAAACAAAGACAC
>JAHHSV010000046.1 GCA_020025015.1 Anaeroplasmataceae bacterium | reverse complement strand
TAGACTGGCTAAGAGAAGAAACTAATAAGAGTATAAAAAAATAACCTTTGAGGAGAGGATATTATGGAATTAAGAAAGAAGATTGTTAAGCTTGCTAAAATGATTGGTGGTTTAACAGGTATTGTTAACAAAATTGATGAAAATGCTCCAGAATACTATAGCTTAGCTTGCTGTGTTACAGATGATCAGGCTGATGTAGCTATGGCTATTGAATTACGTAAGCCTAAAACCTTTGAACAAATTGTTAGCCGTTGTGGTAAATTTTCACCAGAGAAAACTAAAGAGCTTTTAGATGGTTTATGTGCTTTAGGTGTTGTAAAGGTTTGGACCGATGCTGATGACAATAAGGATCGTTATATGATTCAAATTTTTGCACCAGGTACCTTAGAAATGATGGTTAATGCTCCGGGAAACCTAGAGAAGTATCCTGAAATTGGTGTAGCCTTTGAGGAATATACTCGTACAAGAATTCAAAATTTAGTACCAATGCTACCTCCAGGACACTCTATGATGCGTGTTATCCCAATTGAATCAGCAATTTCTGGTAATAGTCAAGCTGTACCTTTAGAGAAAATTAGCTACTATTTAGATAAATATGATACATTTAGTGTTGCGCCTTGTTCATGTCGTGCTTCACGTCGTGTAATGGGTGAAGGCTGTGGTCACTTAGAGTATGATATGTGTGTTCAAATGGGTAGTGGTGCGGAATACTTTATTCGTACAGGTAAGGCAAGACGTATAACTCGTGAAGAAGCAATGGAAATTTTCCGTAGAGCTGAGGCTAATGGTTTAATGCACCAGATGCCTAATATTGAAGGCTGGGGAGAATCAGCTGCAATTTGTAATTGCTGCTCATGCTCATGCTATGCAATGCGTGTAGCTACTATGTTTAAGGCCCCTCAGGCTTGTCGTAGTAATTATGTCGCTGTAGTTGATGAAAAGAGCTGTGTTGCCTGTGGTCAATGTGTTGAAAACTGTCCTACTAACGCTTTAAAGCTAGGTCAAAAGCTATGCTCAACTAAGGAAATTGTTGTTCCTAAGCAAAAGAAGGTATTAAATCATAAGTGGAGCCAAAAGGAATGGGATGTTGACTTCCGTATTAATCGTGAGGATGTTGTACCTTCAGGTACTGCCCCTTGTAAGACTAATTGTCCTGCTCATATCGCAGTTCAAGGTTATATTAAATTAGCTAGCCAAGGAAGATATAGAGAAGCCTTAGAGCTAATTAAAAAGGAAAATCCATTCCCAGCAGTTTGTGGTCGTGTTTGTCCTCATAAGTGTGAGAGTGCATGTACTAGAGCTGGCTTAGATGCTCCAGTTGCAATTGATGAAATTAAAAAGTTTATTGCAGAACAGGATTTAAATGCTAAGGAAAGATTTATTCCAACTAAGAAGCATGATTATAGTAAAAAGAAGATGGCAGTTATCGGTTCAGGTCCTGCTGGTTTATCTTGTGCGTATTATATGGCTGTAGATGGCTATGATGTTACTGTTTTTGAAAAAGAGAATGCTTTAGGTGGTATGCTAAAGTTTGGTATTCCATCATTTAGATTAGAAAAAGATGTAATTGAAGCTGAAATTGATGTATTACGTGAATTAGGTGTTAAGTTTGTTACTGGCTGTGAGGTTGGTAAGGATGTAACTATCCAAAAGCTTCGTGAGGAAGGCTTTATGGCTTTCTATCTAGCAATTGGTGCTCAAGGAGGCCGTAAGATTGGTGTTGAAGGTGAAGATAACGAAAATGTTATTGCCGGTGTAGATTTCTTACGTAATGTTTCCTTAGGTAAATCAGAAAAGCTTCAAGGTAATGTTATCGTTATCGGTGGTGGTAACGTTGCTATTGACGTTGCTCGTACTGCAACCCGTGAAAACGCAAGCAGTGTTAATATGTACTGTTTAGAGGCTCGTAATGAAATGCCAGCCTTAGATGAAGAAATCCTAGAGGCTGAAGAGGAAAATGTTAAAATTAACAACTCTTGGGGTCCAAAGCGCTTTGTTATCGAAGATGGTAAATTAACTGGTGTTGAATTTAAGAAATGCTTAAGTGTATTTGATGAAAATCATCGTTTTGGCCCAAAATTTGCTGAGGATGAAACAATTATCGTACCTGCTGATTATGTATTATTATCAGTTGGTCAATCAATTGAATGGAACCATTTATTAGATGGTTTAAATGTTGAGGTAAATCCTAACCATACAGCTAAGGCTGATCCAGAAACCTATGCAACTGGTGAAAAGGATATTTTCGTTGGTGGTGACTGCTACACTGGTCCTAAATTTGCAATTAATGCTATTGCAGCCGGTAAGGAAGGCGCAATTTCAATGCACCGTTCGGTATGGCCAGGTCAAAGCTTAATTTTAGGCCGTGATAAGCGTAAATATCAAGAATTAGATAAGGATGCGGCTATTATTGAAGGCTTTGATAATACTCCACGTCAACGTCCAATTATTAAATCTGAATTAAATCATACCTATAAGGATAATCGTCAAACCTTTACTGAAGAGCAAATGAAGCTAGAGACTAAGCGTTGCTTAGGCTGTGGTGCCGTTAAGCTTGACGAATATATGTGCTTAGGCTGCGGTCAATGTACAACAAAATGTAAGTTTGATGCTATTCATCTGGAAAAACGCTACAATAATACTGCACCAGTATTTGAAAAGCTTCCAATTAAGGTTGCTGAATATGCAATTAAGCGTGCTGGTAAGATTGTTGGTACTGCAGTTAAGGAAGCATTTACAGGCAAGGGTGAATAATTGTGCATGAGCTTGGCGTAATGTGTAAGGTAATTGAAAAAATTAGCGAAGTTTGTGATGAGCAAAATATCCCAAAGGTAGCTTCAATAACCTTAGAGATAGGTGAATTAAGCGGTATTGTTCCTGAATATATGGAAAGATGCTTTCCAGCGGTAACCTATAATAAGCTTAGATTTATTGATACAGAGCTTAAAATAGAGGTTGTCGAAGGCGATGCTGAATGTGATAAATGTGGAACAGTCTTTAATGTAATAAAGCATAAGGGCTATTGTCCTAAGTGTAATAGCTTTGATAAGCATGTCTTATCAGGCTTGGATTTTGTTATTAAGGAAATAGCTGTTCCAAATGAAGAATAGATTAAAAAAGAGTCTTGCGTTGCAAGACTTTTTTAATTA
Source organism: Anaeroplasmataceae bacterium (assembly GCA_020025015.1). GTDB lineage: Bacteria > Bacillota_I > Bacilli_A > Acholeplasmatales > Anaeroplasmataceae > CALUXS01. Next base: position 1,899 of record JAHHSV010000046.1, on the reverse strand, counting down.
ATTACTATAATAGAAGCGTTCCTTTATTTTTTGCTTAGCCAAATCTAAATCATGATTATATAGGGCATCTAGCATTTCCATTGAAGCTTTAAACATTGAATTTTCCTTAGCCTCCTTACAATATTTTTCAATCATTGAAAGGGTAACATTATAAAATGATTTTAAAAATAGATTTAAAATAAGATTATTTGCAAGAAGATAGAATTCGCGCATAAATGATTCATAGGCTAAGGCTAGAGTATGCGAATAACAAGGAGAGGAATAATCTACCTCTGGAGTTAAAATATTTTTTAAACGCAAATAATCAGCTACAGTTAGACTGTTTCCTATTAAGTCAATAGCTAGGCAATCTAAGGCTGATTTTACCTCGAGAATGGCCTTTGATTCCGCAGTAGTTAAGTTTTCATTTTGAAAGTTTAAGTAATATAACATTAGCTCAATTCGATCAAAACGATTAAAATCCTTAACAATATAGTGATTTTGCTTGTCTTGAATTAAAAGACCGGCCTCTTGAAGCTCCTTTAGGCCATTAGCGATAACACTACGGCTTACATTATGCTTACTAGATAAATCTCTAATCGAAGGAATAGAGGTACCTGCCTTGATATCTCCTGCTAAAATTTCTTTCGTTAATGCTTTCATAAAACAGTCTTTAAGGCTTAATTCACGTTCAATCATTATAATCCTCCTTTAAAACTGGCTTACCCTGTTCTAATTTAAAATTGTTTGTTTTATAGACTAAATCTAGGATTTTGGCAATTTTTAGATCGATATCTAAAATTGGATCAAGTCCATCCTTGATATTTGTCTTAATATTTATATTCTTTTTAATGCTATTTAAGTAGGCCTTACCCTTACTATCGTAGCCTAAGACACGGGTTATTTCATATTTACCTTCTAGTTTAGGGATTCTAAACATAATATAGACAATAGAACGTCTAATTCTTGATTTTGTATAACGCCTGTTGGCTGATTTTTCTATTAATTCCTGAAAGCTATTAGAATCCTTAATATTTTTAAGTAAAAGATTTTCAATTCCTTCACTAATAAAGGCAATATTTAAATAGTCAGACTTATTTAAGCTTAGTAAAAGGAACTTGAAATAAGGAAAGAGCAATTCTTGGTTTAAGAGGTTTTCTTTGCTTACATAGCTTGGAGAAAAGGAATCTATTAAATTAAAATTATTACGAATAGCACTAGAAGAAGCATATAAATTATTATTAGGGGTATTTTCTCCATGAATGCTACCCTCACGCTTTATTGGATGAATTTTTATATTAAGCTTATGCTTTTTAATTGCCTTATAGTAGCTATAGCCTAAAAGGTCATTAGGTGATATTTGGCATACTGAATTGGTTGCCATTTTATAGCTTTCGCCTTTTTCTAAGGCCTTCTTAATTTCCTTTTGGTTATTTTTAAAGCTTTCATCCCAAGCCTCATAAAGCTTAATATTATTTTCCTCACTACCGAAGAATAGGTCAGTTACGCCAACCTTGTTTAGCTCTAAGATAGAATATTCAGCAAATTTATCAGCTGAATTTAAGGCTAAATAGGTCGGCAATTCAATTACTAGATTAGCCTCATTTAGAGCATATTTTGCCTTTAAAAATGGTGAATTAATTGATAATTCTCCACGCATAGTAAAATAGCCACTTAAGGATACAACAAGTAGGTCAGGATTAAAGTCTTGTTTAATTTTTTTAAGTAAATATTCATGTCCATTGTGAAATGGATTGAATTCAGCTATTACACCTGCAATTTTCAAAGCTATCACCTTAAAAAATTATAGCATATTTTTTAAGGTTTTCAAAATGCTAATAGTTTTAATTGTTAGTAAAAAATGGTATAACCCGAGTTTGCCTGAAAAAACAATAATTTAGGTGGGAACGTATCAAAATA
>JAHHSV010000045.1 GCA_020025015.1 Anaeroplasmataceae bacterium | reverse complement strand
AGCTTATGATACAAGTTTTAAGCTAAGCTTAAATACGTTTACTAAGACTGGCTATCGCTTTGCAGGTTGGTCAACATCAAGTACTGGAGATGTAATATACACTGATAATGTCAATGCTAAAAATCTAAGTAGTACAAATGGAGAAATTATAAATTTATACGCAGTCTGGAAGCCAATTACCTATACAATTAAGTATAATGCTAATGGTGGGACGGGCAATATTCCTAGTCAGGTATTAGACTATGGCGTAAAAACAAAATTAGCTAAGAATGTATTCATTAAAGATGGATATAAATTTAAAGGTTGGTCTGATTCAAGCAGTGGAAATATAATATATAGTGATGAAGAAAATATTAGCAATTTAAGTACGGTAGATGGGGAAGTAGTTAGCCTATATGCGGTATGGGAAAGGCTTGAAGAAAAACCTGATTTCGAAGATAATAATAAACCAATTGTTCCGACTGAGCCAGATAATAATGATACATTACCAGATAATAATTCATCAGAATTTGATATAGTTTCAATAGTATCTATTGTAGTTGGATCTATTTTAGGACTAGGGATTATCGCTTCAGTTAGTTGGTTTATTTTTAGAAAAAAACGTTAAATAATAATTAAAAGGATGATTTAAGTTGACTTAGATTATCTTTTTTTAATAATCTCAAAAAATATTAGTAATAATATGCAAAGGTATGATATAATAAAAAAAGAGATAGCGTAGACTAACTGAATGGTTATTAACAATAAATTAGAACTGCGTTTTTAAAAGGGGATTTTATTATGAAATACGATATAGGCTGTAGAATTTATTCAGCTATATTTTCTAAGCTATTGAAAAAATATTATAAAGAGAATTTTCCTGATATCGAAATCAAAGGCAATATAAAAAATATTAAAAAAGAATATAAGTCTATGATTTTACGTACTCCATCCCTAAGTAAGGATAATTTAATGGCTCCTAACCTTAAGGGGGCAGCTTATTTTTTTGCTGTAGCGAAAATTATGCCTAATATGAATCCGCAATTAATGAATAAAATGCTTGATGAGGTTATGCACTCTAAGTTTATGGTTAATCTTTATAAGAAGGCAAGAGCTAATGGTAAATTATTTAGTGAAGAGTACCAAGAAAGAATGTATAGAGACTCTTTAAGAAGCCAAAATAGTAATGATGAAATGGACTGGCGCTATACCTATAAGAAGGGTGAAAAAGAGGTTTATTTTGAAATGACTAAATGTGGCGTTTGCCTTTTAGCAAGAAGAGAAAATCTATTAGAATTTTTACCTTGTATGTGTCATATGGATTATTCAAAGTTTGAAATTCAAGGGGCAAAGCTTGTTAGAACTAAAACCTTAGCTAACAATAATGAGTGCTGTGATTTCCATTTAATTAAGATGGAAGAGGAATAAAAAAAGGCCTTTTAAGCCTTTAGCGAAATTGATTTATTTCTTTTATGTAGCTAAAACCAGCTGATTCTAGTTTATTAACTAGTTCAGCTTTTTTTATGTCAAAATCCTCACATAATGAGTCAAGATCATCATATTCATCTCTGAGCTTTGTGTTTACAAAGCTCATTAATAAAATTGGGTTTTCTGGTAGATTCATTTTATTCTCCTTTATATTTTTACCATGCATTTTGTTTTTTTAGGAAGCCTTTAATAAATTTTATTTCACCATTTTTAAAGTTTGGCTCCTTAGTTATATATTTGCTTATTTTTTTAACCTCTGGTCTAGCATTATTAATTGCTACACCGTTATTGGCATGTAGAAGTAGCTCGATATCGTTTAAGGAATCACCAAAGGCTAAATCATTTTCCTTTCTGATATTTAGCTTTTCCTTAAGAATATCAAGGGCTACACCCTTATTTATATTTTTGTTATATATTTCGAGGCTTATAAATTCTTGAAAGCTTGGATTATCCCAATAGCGATAGCCTAATGTATCTGTGTACTTAGTGTCTAAAATATTTATAACCTTGTTAAAAGCGGATCTTTTTATAAATAGATTTGGATTAATAGGATCGTGGTTTAAAATTTCTAAGAAATTTCCTCGCGAAATAGTTCTAGTGTTATCGATATGCTTCATCCAATCAGGAAGCATATTTTCATTATACATACAAAGGCTTTTATAGTCGCCGCTAAGGCCTGCTAAAATATAAGGCTCTATTTCCTTTATTAGCTCTAAAAATAACTCCTTTTTGATTGGTGTTATAATGTTATCTTGAGGATTATCTAAAAAGTAGATAGAAGCCCCATTATCACATACGACAATTTCTGGCTTAAGCTGCTTAATGAAGGTTTTAACACCCTGATAGGGTCTTCCAGTTGCCATTATGAAATAATGGCCTTTTTTCTCTATCTTTTTGATAAATTTTCTAGTTCTATAAGATATTTTTGATTTTTTATTAAGAAGTGTTCTATCTAAGTCACTAATTATTAAATATTTTTCCATATTAATCACCTATTGCTACATATCATATTATAATCAAAAATCACGGAATAATAAAGAATAATAGTTTGTAAGGGATAATTATTTGTGCTAAAATTTATTAAAGAAGGCAGGGATTTTTATGAAATATGTATTAATAAATGCAAACATTATAGATGGAAATGAAAATTCAACTTTAAAGGTAAACTATAAAATTTTAGTTGAGGATAATAAAATAGCTGATATTTTTAATGATGATAGAGATTTAAGCGGCTATGAAGTGATTGATTTAAGAGGTAAATATGTTATGCCTGGTTTAATCAATTTGCATGTTCACCTACCATCTAGTGGTAAGCCTAAGAAAAAACAAACAGATCCGGTTAAACTGGTAAAGCTTTTAACTAGAAATGCTTTTTTACGCCATATGGTTTATATGGTTTGCAAGAAATTAGCCCAAACTGAATTGTATTCTGGTGTTACAACTATTCGTACGGTTGGTGGAGTTTTAGATGTTGACACAAAGATTAGAAATAATATTAATGATAAAAAAATAATTGGCCCAAGAATTTTAGCTGGCAATATGGCTATTTCTGTTCCTGATGGTCATATGGCTAATTCTCTAGCCTATGCTGTAAATAGTAAAGAAGAAGCAATTGAATGTGTAAGGAAGATAGCTTTAGATAAGCCTGATTTAATTAAGCTTATGATTACTGGTGGAGTTTTAGATGCCAAGGTTAAGGGTGAACCAGGTGTTTTAAAGATGTCGCCTGAAATAGTTAAGGCTTGCTGTGATGAGGCTCATAGCTTAGGCTATATGGTGGCTGCTCACGTTGAATCAACAGAAGGTGTAAGGGTCGCCCTTGAAAATGGAGTAGATACAATCGAGCATGGTGCAACCCCAACTACTGAAATTATTCAATTATTTAAGGAACGTAAGGCTTCTCACATCGTAACAATTTCACCAGCCTTACCCTTCGCATTATTTGATAGAAGTGTAAGTAGAGTTTCTGAATTAGAGCAATATAATGGTAATGTTGTTTTTGATGGTGTTTTAGCTTGTGCTAAGGAAGCTTTAAAGAACAATATTCCAGTTGGCCTAGGAACAGATACAGGCTGTCCTTATGTAACTCACTATGATATGTGGCGTGAATTAAATTATTTTCATAAATATGTTGGTGTAAGTGCTAGCTTTGCCATCTATAGCGCTACCTTAAGTAATGCTAAGATAGTTGGTTTAGATAAGGAAATTGGTAGTGTTGAAAAAGGAAAAATAGCCGATATGATTGTCGTTGATAAAAATCCACTAGAGGATTTAACTGTATTAAGGAAGCTTTATGCTGTAATCAAGGATGGAAGGATTATAAAAGTGCCTAGGGTTCATAAAATGAAAAATGTTGAACGAAAGCTGGATAGATTTATTTGAAATTACACCTCTGACTAGCTTTAAAATGTGGCAAAATATGTGAAATATAGGTCTATTTTGTGATTTGTTGAATAGCTATTGATATAGGCGTATTATTAAATTGAAATAAACTTAATAGGAGGAGTTATAATGCTTAAGCTAATAAATATCATTAAAGATTATCAAGCGGGTGATAATGTTGTACACGCTTTAAAGGGAATAAATATTACGTTTAATGAAAAGGGAATAGTAGGAATTTTAGGTCCATCAGGCTGCGGTAAATCAACCTTATTAAATATAATCGGCGGGTTAGATAAATATACTAGTGGTGATCTAATAATTAATGGTAGAAGCACTAAAACATATACAGATTTAGACTGGGATACCTATAGAAACCATTCTATTGGTTTTATCTTTCAGCAATATAATTTAATTAGTCATTTAACCTTAGTTGAAAATGTTGAATTAGCACTAACTATCGCTGGCTTAACCAGTGATAAAAAAAGAGAAATGAGCCATAAGGCCTTAGAACAGGTAGGGCTTGGAAATATTGAAAATAAGTATCCTAATCAGCTAAGTGGCGGTCAGCAGCAAAGGGTTGCGATTGCTCGTGCAATTGTTAATAATCCTGATATTATCTTAGCTGATGAGCCAACTGGTGCACTAGATACTGAAACATCAATTCAGGTAATGGAAATTCTAAAGAAAATCGGTAAGGAAAAGCTTATCATTATGGTTACCCATAATCCTGAATTAGCTGTTCAATATAGTGATCGAATTATTAGAGTTAAGGATGGCTTAATTCAAAGCGATACAGCTCCTATTGATGCTATAGAGGAAGCACCTCAGGCTGATGATAAGAATAAGCCTTCGATGAATTTTTGGACAGCAATTAAGCTATCATTTAAGAATTTAGTTAGTAAAAAGGGTAGAACAATTACTACTGGCTTAGCTGGTTCAATTGGTATTATAGGTATAGCACTTATTTTGGCATTTAGTAATGGTACTACTAAATTTATGAATAAAATATTAGACGATGCTATAACGACAACACCAATTAAGGTTGCATCTCTAAGCTTAAGCGCTGATGCTATGAATAGCATGCTGATGGGCTCAGGTAAGGGTGAAATGTATCCTAATAGTGAAAATGGTATCAAGCCTCATAAGCCTGAGGGTAGTATATTAGAAACTAATAATATTAATGATGAATATGTAGCCTATGTAAATAAGCTAGTAGAAAAGGATAGTGGCGTAAATTACGCTAGTGCTATCCAACGTGGTATGAAAATGCCTTTAAATATGTATCATAAGACAAATGGTAATATCTACAAGGTTGACACTCAAATGAATGTTTATACTGAAGAATTACCAGTTAACCGAGTTTTACCAGATGTTCCTAGCTTAATTGAGGCAAATTATGATAATATTGCAGAAGGCTTTAATGGTAGTCACATTCCAGCTAGTGCTAATGAAATTGCTCTAGTTGTTGATGCCCATAGCAATATTTCAACTATTCTACTTGATGAATTAGGAATTGATTATGCAGATAGTAACGGTAATATTTTAGAAGAATTACCATATGATAAAATTATTGGTAAGGAATTTACAATCCTGTTAAATGATGCGTATTACTCAAAAAGTGATAGAGTATATAAGCAAATTGATTTAACTGACCCTAAGCTAGATAGCTATGTTACTGGTGATGCTATTGCTAATAAAACAATTAAAGTAAAAATAACAGCTGTTTTAAGACCAAAAAGAAGCTTAGCTCCATCAATGATTTTAATGCCTGGCTTAGGCTATACAAATTATTTAATTGATGAAATGCTAAAGGCTAATGAAAATAGTGAGGTTGTTAAAGCTCAAGAGGCAAGTCCTAATAAAAGTGTTATAACTGGTCTTCCATTCCAAGGTAAAACAGACGATTTAATAAGGTTTCAATATAATGAAACAATGAAAAAATTGGGTGGCATCGCTACTCCTAGTACCTTATATATCTATGCAAGTAATCAGGCTAATAAGCAATTAATAACTGACTATTTAGATGCTTGGAATGAGGATCCTAGTCATGCAGGACATCAGATGGCCTACATAGATTCCTTAGCAATAACCTCAACAATGCTAAATACAATTATGAATACTATCACTATAGTTTTAGCTTGTTTTAGTGGTATATCTTTAGTTGTTTCTAGCATTATGATAGGTATTATTACCTATGTAAGTGTAATTGAAAGAACTAAAGAGATTGGTGTTTTAAGAGCCTTGGGTGCATCTAAACGTAATATTAGGCAGGTATTTAATGCTGAGACCTGTATTATTGGCTTTTTGGCAGGCTTATTGGGCGTTTCAATTGCTTATCTGCTTGAGCTTATTATAAATGCAATCTTTAAGTCGACTTTAAATATTTGGGGCATTGCAGATTTAACCTTGATAGCAGCCTTAAGCTTAATTTTAATATCAACAATCCTAACCTCAGTGGCTGGCTTGTTGCCATCTAATAAAGCGGCTAAAAAGGACCCTGTTGAGTGCTTAAGAAGTGAATAAACTAACTAAAGGTTCTTTTCAAAAATCGGTGTGTCGATAAAAAAGAGCTTTAAAAAAATCAGTG
>JAHHSV010000044.1 GCA_020025015.1 Anaeroplasmataceae bacterium | reverse complement strand
CACTGATTTTTTTAAAGCTCTTTTTTATCGACACACCGATTTTTGAAAAGAACCATAACATTACTATTATTGACTTGCACTTCGCTACGCTAGCGACAAATACTCACGACTAGACTTTCACCAGTAAGATTAGTGCCTTGCCTGGCGCACATAATAAAAAACTAGTTCCCGTAGAAACTAGTTTTTACACTTTTTATTTTTTTGTACTAGACTTAGTGGTTTTCTTAGGAGCAGTTCTTTTAGGGGTTGCTTCACCATCTTTAGTTGGCTTCTTAACTGGAGCAACAGTCTTGTCCACTACTACAGCCAAATCTAAGAAATTTAAAATTGAAGTTACAACGGATTGAGCTTGTTGACTTGTTGTATATGACTCACCAATCATAGAAGCTCTACCTGATTGTGAATATAATTTGAACTGATAACAATCATTCTTATCAGCATAAATGCAGAATGTTCCATTCTTAACACTAGACTTGAAAGAATTAATAGATGTTTCTAAACTTGACTTAGAACTATATCCATCAGCTTGGCAAAGAATCTCCCCATTTGAAGCTTTTAATTCCCACGAGAATACGCCATGAGGATCTTTTCTTAAAACAAACTTTCCACCACGCTTGTCCTCTTCTTTAACCTTTGGAATTTCAACTAAAGCAGAATCGCTTGTTTCTTCTGCAGGTAATACAACATCAACAATATCTTCAGTTGTAGCAAAACGCTTAAATGATTCAGAAGCATTAGTTGCACCTTGAAGTGTTGAATAATTAGCACTAACAGCAAGCACACGATGGTTTGCCGCCTTTAATTGGAACTTATAATTTTTTCTCTTATCTGAGAAAATCTCAATTTTACCCTTTTCAAGATTACGTTGAACAGCACCAATTGACTTGAGAGCTCCTAATCTAGATGTATAATACTCACTTACGAATAATATTTCACCATTTGAAGCTTTTAAGCGATAACGATAATATTCATTTTCAGCATAAACTTCGTATTTTCCATTGTATTGACGTTTTGACTTTTCCACAATCACATCATCCTCCACTTTATCAGTTTCAGCTTTTGTATCTAAATCATCGTTTAAATCTTCAAGTTCTTTTTTATCTTCAGCAATTGCTTCCTCTTGAACCTCTTCTACAGCTTCAGGTTCTTCAGCAGCTGTTTCCTCTTGAACCTCTTCTACAACTTCAGGTTCTTCAGTAGCTGTTTCCTCTTGAACCTCTTCTACAACTTCAGGTTCTTCAGCAGCTGTTTCCTCTTGAACCTCTTCTACAACTTCAGGTTCTTCAGTAGCTGTTTCCTCTTGAACCTCTTCTACAACTTCAGGTTCTTCAGCAGCTGTTTCCTCTTGAACCTCTTCTACAGCTTCAGGTTCTTCAGCAGCTGTTTCCTCTTGAACCTCTTCTACAGCCTCAGTCTCTTCAGCAGTTGTTTCCTCTTGAGCCGTCCTTGCATCATTATTTTCTTGAGCCTTTAAACACTCAAATTCTTCTTGAATTGCATTGATTGTCTTTTTGTTTTTAATTCTGTTAAAAACATAATACATTAGAATAATAATTAACAAACCAACAAATAGTGCTATAAATACTATATCCACCGGCTTAAATGTTAAGCCTAACAAATTTGTTCCAAATTGCATAAAATTACCTCCGTTGACACTTTAATTATATTATATAGTATAAACCTTATTTTTACAATAAAATAATCGCTTTATTACCTATTTTTCTGAATTTAATAATAATATGAATTTAGAAAAAATATAGTGGTCTAAGACATGGTTTAAGCATATTAAAACCATAATATCAATCATTCATTTAATATTATTTTCAAATGAAATTATTCTTCAAATTGGCTATTATATAATTTTTCATAAAAGCCTTGTTTTTTAATTAATTCATCATGACTTCCTTGTTCAACAATATTGCCATCCTTTAAAACTAAAATCAAATCAGCATTTTTAATTGTTGATAGTCTATGAGCAATAACAAATGATGTTCTATTTTTCATAAGATTATCCATAGCCTTTTGAATCATTGCTTCGGTTCTAGTATCAACTGATGAGGTTGCCTCATCTAAGATTAACATTGGTGAGCCTTCGATCATTGTTCTAGCGATAGTTAACAATTGTTTTTGTCCAGATGAAACATTCGCATTTTCATCTAATACAAAATCTAAGCCTCCAGGCAATGATCTAACAAAGTGGTCCATATGACAGGCTTCAAGAGCACGATATATATTCTCATCACTGATATTAGGGTTACCAAATTTTAAATTATCCCTAATTGTTCCTGAAAATAACCAGGTATCTTGCAATACCATACCAAATAAACTTGCTACATTTTCTCGAGAAATATCCTTAGTGTTTATGCCATCAATTTTTATATCTCCACTAGTAGGCTCATAAAAACGCATCAGTAAATTTACTAAAGTTGTCTTACCTGCACCAGTAGGACCTACTATCGCAATCTTACTTCCTTTTTTAACATGACAATTAAAATCAAAAATAATTTGCTTTTCCTTTGTGTAACCAAAATTTATATTTTCAAAATCAACATCACCAATTACATCTTCCTTTAATAATACCTTAGTTGGATTTTCCTTAGGAAGCTCTTTTTCCTCTAAGAATTCAAATACTCTATCACTAGCAGCGGCACATGATTGAAGGACTGTTGTAATTTGTCCTATCTGTTGAACTGGTTGATTTAACAATCTAGTATATTGAATAAACATTTGAATATATTCAAGGCCAAAGACTCCACCAATAATTAATAAGCCGCCGAATACACAAATTGAAATATAGCTTAAATTTCCAACAAAGCTAATGATTGGCATCATCATACCAGATAAAAATTGGCTTTTCCAAGCTGAAGATTTAAGGCTTTGATTTAATTTATCAAACTCATTATAGCTTTCTTCTTCATGATTGAAGGCTTTGATTACAGTGTGGCCTGAATAAGCCTCTTCAATGTGACCATTTATAGTTCCCAAGGCTATTTGTTGATTTCTAAAGAATTTTTGACTAAATTTTACAATTATCATCATCAAAATGAATGAAACAGGAATTGATACTAAGGCTATTAGAGTCATCCAACCTGATAAATATAACATCATTACAAAAACACCAACAAAAAGGGTTATCGATGAAACAATTTGAGTTAAAGCTTGATTCATATTTTGACTTATTAAATCAACATCATTAGTTACACGACTCAATACATCACCAAAGCTTCTACTATCAAAATAGCTTAAAGGCAAATCGTTAATCTTTTTTGAAATATCCTTACGCATTTTATTAGAAACCTTTTGGCTCACGCCAGTCATTATGAAGCCACAAAAATAATCACAAACGCCGGCGCAGGCATATACAGCGATTAAAATAAATGCTGTATTAGTTATATCAGCAATATGCTTATTACCTGTGATTACAAAATCTTGACTATACTTTGTAATATCGCCTAATAATTTAGGACCTATTACCATTGAGACAGCTCCTGCAACTGACAAAACTAAAGCTAAAATTAGCCAACCACTATATGGCTTTAAATATTTAGCTAAATTTTTAAAGGATTTAAATATGCCATTTTTATTTTTACGCATTTTCTAATTCCTCCTTTGATAATTGTGAGTAAGCTATTTCCTTATATACATCACAGTTCTTAATAAGCTCATCATGAGTACCCATTCCTGCAACCTTACCATTATCTAAAACAATAATTTTATCCGCATGCAAAATAGTACCAATTCTTTGAGCAACAATTATATTGGTTGTACCCTTTAATTTTGTGGCAATTTTTTCTCTTAAGGCCTTATCAGTCTTTAAATCAAGCGCACTAAATGAATCATCAAAAATTAATATTTCTGGTTTTCTTATAATTGCTCTTGCAATACATAATCTTTGCTTTTGACCACCACTAAAGTTAACACCACCCTGGCTTACTCTATAATCATACATACCTTCTTTGATGAAATCTGAAGCTGAAGCAATCTCTAAGGCTTCCTTTATATCTTCATCCTTAAGATTATTCTTACCAAAGGCTAAATTTGAACGAACAGTACCACTAAATAAGCTGGCCTTTTGTGGAACATAGCCAATTTTATTTCTAAGGGTTTCTTCATCAACATCCCTTACGTTAATGCCGTCAACTAAAACCTCACCTTTATTAGCATCAAAGAAGCGAGGAATTAAGTTAATTAAGCTAGTTTTACCGCTACCTGTACCTCCAATTATGGCAAGAGTTTCACCCTTGTTTATTTTAAAGCTAACATTAGATATAACTGGCTCATCACCATCAAAATAGCTAAAATCAACGTCTCTAAATTCAACAGTTCCTTCCTCAGTAAACTCTTTAGACTCCTTTGTATCTATAATACTATTTGGTGTATCTAGAATTTCACTAATTCTTCTACCAGAAATAACACCACGAGGTACCATTATTATAATTATAGTTAATTGCATAAAGCCCATTACGATAAGCATTGTATATTGTTGGAAGGTAAATACACTGCCAATTAATGATGGGTCATCAAAAATCAAATAAGCACCTAGCCATAAAATCGCAAGGCTTGTAAAATTTAATAAGGTTCTAATACCAGGATTAAAAACTGAAAATACACGATTAACAAATATATTATTCTTAGTTATATCATCATTAGCCTTGTTGAATTTGTTTTCTTCAAAATCATAGGCATTGCTTGCACGAACTACCCTTAAGCCTGTTAAGTTTTCACGCGTAACTAAATTTAAACGATCGGTTAAAGTCTGAATTTTATTAAATTTAGGTAAAACAATAATAAAGACAGTTACTACTAACAGCACTAACGCGATAATTGACGATACAACAGTATAGCTTAATGACGCTGCGCCCTGTATTTCTAGAGCCTTAACAATACCATATATTGAGTATATTGGGGCTGCAAAGGCTATACGCAATGTCATAACTGTTACCATTTGTACCTGAGTTATATCATTTGTAGAGCGAGTAATTAAGCTACTTGTTGAAAATTTATCAATTTCTGACATACTGAAGCTTTCAACCTTCTTATAAACCTCGCTACGTAAGGCATAACTAAAGCCTGATGCAATCTTAGCTGCTAAAAAGCAAACTAAAACCGTTGAAGTAACTGAAACCAAGGCAAGGATAAACATAACTAATCCATTATGCCAAATTTCACTAGTTGCGGCATCAATTTGAGCCTGAGTCGCACTACTCGCTTGTTGTTGAATGAAACCAGCATTATCCATAATAAGCTTTAATCTATCAGGCATCTCTAAATCGCATATTACCTGAACAGCAACTAAAGATATGGTCAAAATTGCAAGAAGCCAATAAATAGGCTTTAAATGTTTAAATAATTTTAACATTAATTTTCCTCCATAAATAAAATAATTTTCTTCAAAATAGCTTCTAAAGCCTCTACCTCACTGGCTTGAAAGCTTTCTAATAATCTTTCGTTATATAAATCTATCTTTCTCTTAAAACCTTCTGCAAATTCAATAGCCTTAGGTGTCAAAGTATAAATTTTGATTCTTTGATCGACTAAGCTATTTTTCTTTACTACATAGCCTTTGTCCTCTAAGAGCTTCAGCTTATGCATAATTGCGGCAATTGTAACTGTATTAATATTAGCAAGGCTTTGTGTTTGCATCTCAAGACTAGGCTCACGATAAATTTGTAATAATAGTCGTAATTCTGCCAATGACATTTCCTTATTCGCATTGCTGCTTTCAAACTTTTTATTAACCAAGCTTTTCATTTTCCCTAAGTATTCTGCTAAGCTTAAAGCGTCCATAAAAATCACCTCTATGAGATAATATCACAATTACTTTACCAAGTAAACTAATTATTTTAAAAACCACAATTTCCCACAAAAAAGAGCATTCGCTAGAACACTCCTTTGAAATTAAATAAATTTTAAAATTTTCTTTATATCAGCAATAATTGGTGTCTTTTCTTTTTTAAGAACCTCTAAGCTTTGATGCCCACCACTAAATAAAACAGCTTGAGCACCAATTGCATCAGCTACTTCCTTATCATGATTAGTATCTCCAACGAATAGAACCTCTTTACTATCAATATTATTGTCCTCAATAAATTTCTTACCGACCTCAATTTTACTAGTTGCATGAATGTTATCTAAGCCTAAAACTGCATCAAATAAATCATAAATCTTAAACTGCTTTAATTGATCAATAAGATTATCAATCTGGCTTGCAGATAAAACTGCAACCTTTATTCCTCTATTTTTAAGCTCTAAAACCGTCGAAACTAAATTAGGAAATAAGCAACACCTATAGGATGCCGGCTGATATTCGGCTATAAACCATTGGGATAAATCCTCAAAGCTATCTTTTTTTAAGTCAACTCCTGCCAACTCATAATATTTTTTTACTGGAAAACAAAAAACATTCTTATATTCTTCCTTTGTAAGAGTCTTGCTTCCTTGCTTAATCAAAATATCATTTAAAAGCTCTAAGCATAAATCAACATCATCAAGAATGGTTCCATTAAAATCAAAAAATACCCACTGCATAAAAACTCCTTATAAAAAGGGGCTGTGAAAAAACCTAGTTTTTGAAATTAGGGACTTCACAGTCCTTT
>JAHHSV010000043.1 GCA_020025015.1 Anaeroplasmataceae bacterium | reverse complement strand
CATTGGGAAATAATCAAAAGATAACTAATAAGAAATTATCAAAAGATAATCATAAGAGGCTGAGGCCTCTTTTTTTATGTCCTTGCAAAATAATAGAAAGAAGTATATAATACTATCGCTTACGGAGACTCCTTAAGGAGCTTCAAAAGAAAGGAATTTAATAATGAAAAAAATAAATGTAAAGCAAATTGTAGGTATATCAATACTTACAGCAATGGTTGTAGTTTTACAACTTTTATCATTGTTGATCAAATTTGGTCCCTTTAGTGCAACCTTAGCATTAATACCTTTGATCATTGGAGCGATTTTTTATGGACCAGGAATCGGTAGCTTTTTAGGCTTTGTTATGGGCTTTGTAATTCTTTGTACTGATGCTCAAGCTTATTGGGTTGTTAATCCCTTTGCGACAATTCTTGTATGTTTACTTAAAACAACAGCCGCAGGCTTTGTAGCTGGCATTGTGTTTAAGAAGCTATATAAGAAGAATTTTACAGCGGCTATCGTTTTAGCAAGTATTCTAACCCCAATTGTTAATACTGGCTTATTTGCGCTTGGTAGTATGACATTCTTTTGGAATACCTTAAATGAATGGGCTGGGGGAACTGATGCCCTAAACTTTTTGTTTCTCACAATGATAGGCTTTAATTTTTTAATTGAATTTAGCTTAAATGCTATTCTATCTCCAGTATTTGGTTATATAGTAAAAACAATTAA
The DNA here is from genome assembly GCA_020025015.1 of Anaeroplasmataceae bacterium. Lineage (GTDB taxonomy): Bacteria > Bacillota_I > Bacilli_A > Acholeplasmatales > Anaeroplasmataceae > CALUXS01. The sequence continues at coordinate 7,552 of JAHHSV010000043.1, read as the reverse complement.
TAGTAGAACAGATTTAGGCTTTAGCTTAGATCTTGAGAATAATATAGAGTAATATTGAGGTAAATAGATGGTTTTATTAATAGATATTGGTAATTCAAATATTTCATTTGGTATATACAATGGTAAGGAAATAACTCAAACCTTTAGGCTTATAACGAAGGATGAAAAGTCAGCCGATGAATATGCGATGGTAATAAAGGGAATTGTTAGTAAAAAGCCCTTAAGAGATGCGATTATAAGTAGTGTTGTACCAGAAATAACTGTTAAAATTAAATACATGCTTCAAAAATATTTCGCTATTGATCCATTAATTTTAGGCCCAGGTCTAAAAACTGGTCTAAAACTTAGAGCTGATGAGCCAAAATCAGTTGGAGCGGATTTAATAGCTGATACGGTAGCTGGCTTAAGTATTTGTGAGGAGTGCTTAATTGTCGATTTAGGTACAGCAACTAAGTTTTTATATGGAGAATCAAATACCTTAGCGGGAGTAGTAATTGCACCAGGTGTTGAAATTTCTACTAAGGCAATGATTGGAAATACGGCTCTTTTACCTAATATTGATTTAATAGGCCCAAAGAAGGTTTTAAATAATAGCACAATCCCATGTATGCAATCAGGGGTAATCTATGGCTTTGCTTCAATGGTAGATGGAATGATTTACCATATACGTCAGGAGCTAAAGAAGCCTGATTTAAAGGTTATTGCAACTGGTGGCTTATCTTCAGTAATATTACCTTATTGTAAAACACCAATTCAAACAGAAAAGAATTTATTGCTTTTAGGTTTAATTGAAATTTATAAGAAAAATAGAAAGTACTAAAAATGCCTTTTTAGGCATTTTTCTTTTATATAGAGGGGTTATTTAAGGGTTTTCGGTTGAAAGGTTTATTTTTCTATGCTATCATTTAATTAAGTAGAAAGGGTGTTTTAACATGGGTTATATAGAAAAAGTTAATTTATGGAAGAACTATAAAGACTTAGATAATAATATTAAAAAAGAATTAGATAATATGGATGAAAAGGCTTTGGAAGAGGCTTTTACAAATGATTTGGAATTTGGTACTGGCGGTTTACGTGGTATTTTAGGTGCTGGTACAAATAGAATGAATATATATATTGTAGCTAAGGCAACCTTAGGCTTTGGTAGATATCTAGCAAGAAGCGAAAATGCGTTAGATAGAGGTGTTGCGATTAGTCATGATAATAGACATCAGTCAAAGGAATTTGCAAGAATGTCTGCTGAGGTTTTAAGCACACTTGGCTTTAGAGTATATTTATTTGAGGACCTACGTCCTACTCCTGAGCTATCATTTGCTGTAAGATATTTTAACTGTGTTGGTGGTATTATGATTACAGCTAGTCATAACCCTAAGGAATATAATGGCTATAAAATTTATGATGAAACAGGCTGTCAGTTAGTTCCTGTTGAGGCTGATAAGGTTATCGCTGAAATTAATAAGATTGATAATTACTTTGAAATTGATCATAGTAAGAATCATGATAGAATTGAATATATCGGAAAAGAGGTTGATGAGGCTTACATTAAAGAAGTTAAAAAGATAATTCTTCAACCTAATTTAAAGAAGAACTTTAAGATGGTTTATACTCCTTTACATGGTACAGGTCAGGTATTTGCTGTTGATGTATTAAGAAGCTGTGGTTATGATGTAACACCAGTTGCACAGCAAATGACTCCAGATCCTGATTTTAGTGGAGTAAAAACATCTAATCCAGAAAATAAGGAAGCTTATGATGAGGGTATCGAGCTAGCCAAGGAAATTGGTGCTGACATCGTTTTAGCTACTGACCCTGATGGTGATAGACTTGGTATTGCTGTTCGTCACAATAATGAATTTATCCTATTTACTGGAAATCAAACAGCAGCCCTAGTTTTAGATTATATTTTAAAGACAAGAAAGAAGCTAAATACTTTACCAGAGGATGGTTATGTATTTACTACTAATGTATCTTCATCTTTACCTGTTGTAATTGCTAAGAAATATGGCATGAAGGTTGAAATTACTTTAACTGGCTTTAAGTTCATTGGCGAAAAGGCCCGTGAAATGGAGCAAGGTAAGGGAACCTATGTCTTTGGCTTTGAGGAATCATATGGTTGCTTAATTAGCGATTGCGTTCGAGATAAAGATTCAATCCAAGCTATTTTAATGTTAAGTGAAGTTGCTGCATATTATTTCGAGCAAGGTAAGGATTTATATGAGGCCCTAGAGGATATCTATAAGGAATATGGATATTATAAAGAAGGAATTACTAATATAGTTTTAAAGGGGCTTGATGGCAGCCGTAAAATAAATAGAATCATGGATTATTTCCGTGAACACGATATAAATCTTCCAAGCTTTACAATTCTAGTTAAAGACGATGTAAAGCTTAGCGTTAAGAATGATTATGAAGCTAATAGTCACTCAACTATCAATTTACCTAAGAGTAACGTTATTAAATATTATTTAAATGATAATTGCTGGTTTGTTTTAAGACCATCTGGAACTGAGCCTAAGTTAAAGGTATACTATGGCGTTAAGGGAAATTCAGAACAAGAGGCTAATGATTTAGTTGATAAATTAAAAGCTGAGGTTTTAAAAATAGTTGATAGTATCGAGTAATAAATTAACTAAACTAAGTTAAAAAACTAAATGAAAAAGAGGCTCTAGAGCTTAAACCTAATGGTTAAAGCCTAGGGCCTTTTATTGTTGTTTTTTAGCTAAGATAAAGTTTTTAAATTCCTCTAAGCGTTCATAGCTTTTAAAGGCTGCTATAAAAAATTCATTTCCCATTGCTGCTTCAAATATTTCTGGCATCCGATCGTGAATTTTAATATTATCCTTATAATTTGCATAAATTTCTTCATTATCATTAAAATAAGTAAAACGATCACGTCTAGCAACATAAATACAGTAGTATTTTTCCTTATTTAAATCAACATCAGTAGAATTATAGGTCATGATATCGGCATAGATTTTATAGGTATCAGTAGATTGACTATAATTAATCATATCAGGAGTATAGCCGCCAGGTGGACGCATATTAGTTTCTAAGGCTACAATATCTCCAACCTTACCTAGACCTTCCTTAGCTTTAGTTAGCCTAAAGAATTCTAAGTGGAAGTAGCGAGATTTAATGTTAAAGGCCTTTAAAACAGCCTGTCCTGCCCGGTAAATATCATGAGGAACCTCTTTATTTACATAGTAAGAAACCTCAAGCTTTTCATTTACTATATCCATAATAGAAGGTGGAAATATTTCATTATCACAAAATACGATATTACTAGAAGCATCACAAATTCCATCTAAGGATACGATATTTCCTTCAATGAATTCCTCTAAAATATAAGGTACAGCAAAGTAATGCTCGTGGAATCTAGCTAAATCCTCTCTGGTTTTAATTTTAAAGGTTTCAGCAGCACCAACTCCACAGTCAGGCTTAGCAATTATTGGATAGCCTACCATTTGGATAAATTCTAAATCCTCTACTAGGGAAGTAGATATTTTATAGCGAGCAATAGGTACATTAGCTTCCTCATAATGCTTTTTCATATGACTTTTACTTGTGAATTCTAATACATCACTAGGTCTTGGACCAGGTATATTAAAGTCAGTTCTTAGCTTGGCATCCTGACGTAGCCAATATTCATTGTTTGATTCTAAAACATCAATTTTACCGTATTTAAAGGCGAAGAAAGCAACTGCTCGATAAACACTATCATAGTTCTCTAAGGAATCTACATTATAATATTCTGTCAGGGATTTTTTTAACTCATCACTCAATTCAGCATAAGGAGTATCTCCTATACCTAAAACATTTACACCATTTTTAAGAAGCTGTTCACAAAAATGGTAGTAGCTTTTAGGAAATGCTGGTGAAATAAAGATAAAATTCATTAATAATCACCTTACTTACTTAATTTTTCTAATTCCTTTAGAGTTTCAATAGCGAAGCTATATTTTTTGTTGCAAAAATTACAATTTATTTCAATTGGCTTATTATCATTAATCATTGAATTAAGCTCATCCTTACCAAGGCTAACTAAAGCTCTTTTGAAGCGTTCTAGACTACAATCGCAGCCATATTTTAGTTCCTTAGTACCTAACAATTTATACTTGCCATCAGCAATAAAATTTATTATATCTAAAGGAGTGTTACCAGCCTTTAGTAAATTAGCAGCACCTTTAATTTCTTTTAATTTTTCCTCTAAGATATTGATGGTTTCCTCTTTGCAATTAGGAAGAAGCTGAACTAAAAAGCCGCCTGCTGTTAGAGCTTTCCCTTCTGTATCAAACATTACACCTAAGCTAATAGCTGTATAGGCTTGTTCAGATTGTAAGAAGTAGGCATTAAAATCATCAGTTATTTCACCAGTTGTAAGATTAATAGTGCTAGTAAAAGGATTTTTTAAGCCTAAATCCTTAATTACAGTTAAGGTACCATTATTACCTACACCGTAGCCTACAGCTAAATTACCATCATTTTTAGTTAGGTAAACACCAGGATTATGGCAATATCCCCTAACGATACAATCGTGGGCTTCAACGGTTAAACGCCCAATTGCGCCGCCACCATCAACAATTATAGTTATATGTTCATTAGCCTTTTGCATTGATGACATTATTAAACCCATAGTTAATAATCTACCTAAAGCTGCACAGCTTGTAGGCCATAAATTATGAATTTCTTGGGCTTCCTTTATTGTTTTTGTTGTATCACATGCATAAATTCTAACAGTGTCATCATAGCAGGTTGCTATCTGTAAAAAATCATTCATTATATTCAACTCACTTTCTTGTTGATTTTATCACAAAATTAACTAATTAGCAATATTTGGCACTTTCGTGTTGACAGTGCTAATTTAGAAGGCTATAATAGTAATTGTCTTGGAGGTATTGAAGATGAAAGAAACAAAAAAATTTAAAACAGAAACGAAAAAATTGCTAGATATGATGATTAATTCTATCTACACACATAAAGAAATCTTTTTAAGAGAGCTTATTTCTAATGCGAGTGATGCAATTGATAAGCGTCATTTTATGTCATTAACTGATTCAAGCATTCCAGCTACTGATTATGAAATTAAGGTAGAGGCAGATAAGGCAAAACGTACATTAACTATTAGTGATAATGGTATTGGTATGAGTAAGGAAGAACTTGAAAATAACCTAGGTATCATTGCTAAAAGTGGTAGTAAAGAATTTTTAGAGTCACTAGATAAAAATACACCTGACTCAGATTTAGATATAATTGGTCAATTTGGTGTTGGCTTTTATAGTGCCTTTATGGTTGCTAGCAAGGTAGAGGTTTTAACTCATAAGGCTGGTAGCGACGAAACATATAAATTTACTAGTGAGGGTCTTGATTCATATACTATTGAATCATCAGATGAGCTAGTTGATGGTACAGTTATTACTTTATATTTAAGAGAAAATACAGAAGATATTAATTATGATGAATACTTAGAAGAATATAAGATTAAGGAATTAATTACTAAATATTCTGATTATGTAAGATATCCAATTAAAACATGGGTTACTAAATATGATAAGCCTGAAAAGGGTAAAGAGGATGAAGAAAGTACTCATCTAGAGCTTGAAACAATTAACTCTATGGTACCTATTTGGAAAAAGAATAAAAATGAGGTAACTGAGGAGGAATTTAATAATTTCTATAAGCAAAAGTTTATGGATTATCAAGATCCTCTTGCAACAATTCATGTTAATGTTGAAGGCCTAATTACCTATAACGCTTTATTATTTATCCCTCGTAAGCCAATGTTTAATATGTATGGCGATAAGAACGAAAGAGGCTTACAATTATATACAAAGGGTGTTTTCATTCTAGATAAGTGTAAGGATTTAATTCCTGAATATTTATACTTTGTTAAGGGCTTAGTTGATTCAGCTGATCTTCCTTTAAATATTAGCCGTGAGCTATTACAAGAGGATCGTCAAATTAAGAAAATCGCAAGTAATGTTGAAAAGAAGATTTTAAGTGAATTAGGTCGTATTTTAAAGAACGACCGTGAAAAATACGAGGAATTCTTTAAGGATTATGGTAGAGCTATTAAATATGGCTTATATGAAAACTATGGTGGCCGTAAGGATAAACTTGAGGATTTAGTTTTACTTGAATCTTTAAATGAAAAGAAAAATATTACATTTAGTGAATATGTAGAAAAGATGCCTGAGGGTCAAAAGAACATTTACTTTGTTAGCGGTAAATCAAGAGGCGAGGCTGAAGCATTACCTCAAATGGCTTTATTAAAGAAAAAAGGCTATGATGTTTTAGTTTTAGCTGATGATGTTGATGAATTTATGCTACAAATGATGAAGGATTATAAGGAGCATGAATTTAAGTCTATTAATCAAGGTGACTTAGACCTATTAGACGAAGAAGAGGCAAAGAAGATTGATGAGCAGTCTAAGGAAAATGAGGATCTATTAAAGGAAATCAAGGAAGATTTAAAGGATGATGTAGCTGAGGTAATCCTATCTAAGCGTTTAGTTGATGGTGCTGTTTGCTTATCAAGCAAGGATGGCTTATCAATTGAAATGGAAAAGGTTTTAAAGGAACAAAATCCAATGGCTAAGGCTGAAAGAATCCTAGAAATTAATCCAAATCACCCAATTTTTGCAAAGCTTCAAGAGGTTTATAAGGATAATAAGGATGCTTTAAAGGAATATAGTAGCTTCCTATATGATCAAGCTTTAATTATTGAAGGAATGCAGCCTAAGGATCCTGTAGCTTTTGCTAATAAGGTTTGTGAATTAATGTTAAAGTAAATAAAAATTGGCACTTAGGTGCCTTTTTTATTTCTAAAGCTTATATATTTATGCTATAATTTACTTAATATTGCGATACGAGGTTAAGTATGGAAAAGAATATTAAAACAAATTTAATTTATCAAGGAAAAGTCTTAGATCTATATTGTGATGATGTAAGCTGTGATAACGGCTTAGAGGCTAAAAGAGAAATAATTCATCATTCAGGTGGGGCTGGAGTTCTTTTAGTTAATGATAAGAAAGAAATTCTTTTAATTAAGCAATATCGTTATGCTTATAATGAAGAATTACTAGAAATTCCTGCAGGTAAGCTTGAAAAAAATGAGGATTCTTATAAGGCTGCCTTAAGAGAGCTAGAGGAAGAAACTGGCTATAAAACTGAAAAGCTTAAGCCTCTGGGAAAAATTTATCCAACCTGTGGCTATTCTAATGAGATTATTTATTTATATTTGGCTTCTGATTTTATTAAAACGCAAACTAATTTTGATCCAGATGAGAATATAAGTAAAAAATGGTATAAGCTTAACGAGGTTTTAGAGCTAATTGATAATGGTACCATCAAGGATGCTAAAACAATTGTTGCTGTATATCGTTATTTATATTTGAAGAAATAATTATAGGTATTTGAAGGAGACTAGTAAGCCTCCTTTTTCATTTTTATTGGTTAGTAACAGCTAACAATAAAATCGCTTTTATTTGTCATTTCAAAAGTGACAGTTATACTATTAATAATGTATATTTCTTGACAATTATCCCTTATAATA
>JAHHSV010000042.1 GCA_020025015.1 Anaeroplasmataceae bacterium | reverse complement strand
TACAGCAAATTAATGAGCTTAAGAGTCAGCAGCAACAGCAGGTTGATGTTAATTCATTGTTCGAAAAGCTAAAGATTAGCCAGGATGAGCAAATGAATAGCTATTTAGATGAATTAAAAACTGAGATTACTAAGCTTCAGCAGCAGCAAGAGGTTGAAGAAAAAGAGGATACAGTTGATCCACAATATGAGGAATTGTTACAGCAAATTAATGAGCTTAAGAGTCAGCAGCAACAGCAGGTTGATGTTAATTCGTTATTTGAAAAGCTAAAGATTAGTCAGGATGAGCAAATGAATAACTATTTAGCTGAAAGCAAGCGTCAACAGCAAGAGCTTTTAGATACCTTAGAAAAGGAACGTAAGGAACGTGAAGAGCTTGAAAGAATGATTGCTGAATTGAATCAAGAGGAAGCTGAAGAAGAGGTTGACGAGGAAACTATTGAGCATGATCAGGATTTAGCAAACCAAAATGTTAATCTTGATATTGAAAGCTTAGGTAATGATGATTCAGATGATGATGATTCAGATGATGATGAAGAAGAGCCTGAAATTCATTTAGAAAAGCCTACCTTAAGCCAAAGCGAGGTTGAATCAATCATTAATTCTTATAAGGAAAAATATAAGGAAGATTGGAATAAGAAGGCTAAGGAGGAGCTAAAGGATGGTTATTATGAAATCGTAAATGGCTTACTATATTATCGTGGTAAGCATAAGAAGAACCTTCCTGAAAGAATTAAAACTGCAACTCCTGAGGTTAAGCAGCTATATAACATTGTTAAGAATGAATTTATGCAATATGATAATATTAAATATAAGGTAACAAATAACTTTGATTCCTTATATGTTAATAAAAAGCTAGTTGCTAAGTTATCTATAACAAAGCGTAGAGTAAGGGTTTATATGGCTTTAAATCCAAACGATTACTCACCAACTCAATTCCCACATCGTGATGTATCACTTAAAAAGGTTCACGTTAAGACTCCTTATTTAATGTTTATTAAATCACAGCTATCAGTAAAGCGTTTAAGAGTTTTAATTGCGGATTTAATGACTGAAAATGAGACAAGAATCAATCAGGATTATAAGCCTGTTGATTATGCTAATATGTTTAAATTCTATAATAGAAATCACAAAAATAATTTCTTAAAGAATTAACATTTTATGAATGACACTATAGGTATAAGGCCTATGGTGTTTTTTTTAATTTTAAGACAATATAGGCCTCTTGTATTTTAAAAAATGCTAAAATATGGTATCATAAAATGAATGATTATATTAATTTAAAATAAGGAGGATACAATTAATTTTTAATTGTTTATTATAATTATGAAATATACAACAAAACAAATTGCTAAATTAAAGAGCTTAGCTCATCATTTAAAGCCAGTTTTCCAAATTGGTAAGGAAGGCTTCCATGAGGAATTAATAAGAGATTTATTAAATTATTTAAATAAGCATGAGCTTATGAAGGTTTCAGTATTACAAAACTGTGATTTTGATATGGATGAGGCCTTAGAATATTTTGACTATGCTGGTATTACCCTAGTACAAAAGATTGGTAGAACCTTAGTATTATATAAGCACTCTGATGAGGCTAAGGATCCAATTAAGCTATAGATTTTTATAAGGAGGAATTTCTATGAAAAGATTAATATTAGTTGATGGAAATTCATTAATGTATAGAGCCTATTTTGGTATGATTAACGCCAAGGCAATGACTAATTCTAAGGGTATTTATACTAATGCAACCTATGCCTTTGCCAGAATGATGAATCATTTAACCGATGATGGTAGCTATGATGCAATCTTAGTTGCGTTTGATGCGGGTAAAAAAACCTTTAGACATGAATTTATGACAGACTATAAGGCTGGTCGTAGTCCAATGCCTGATGAGATGCGTATGCAAATTGCTTATATTAAGGAGTTCTTAGATTTAAAAAGAATAAAACGCTATGAGGTTCCTTTATATGAGGCGGATGATATTATTGGTACGCTTTCTAAGCAGGGTGAGGAAGCTGGCTATCATGTCGATGTTTATTCTAGTGATAAGGATTTATTACAGCTAATATCTGATAATACTACAGTGCATTTAACGAAAAAGGGTATGACTGAGCTTGAGGATTATACACCAGAGCATTTCTTTGAGGCGTATGATATTCCTGTTTCCTCTTTTATTGACCTTAAGGCGTTAATGGGCGATAAGAGTGATAATATACCTGGTGTGCCTGGAATAGGCGAGAAAAAGGCTATAAAGTACCTTAAAGAGTATGCTAATATTGAAACCCTTCTTGAGCATAAGGATGAAATTAAGGGCGCTGACCATGATAAGTTTGTAAACTATGATGACCAGGCTCGTTTATGCAAGAAAATGGCAACAATTTTACGTGAGGCGCCAATTGAGGTTTCTGTTTCAGACACCTTAAAGAAGCCGGCAGATGATAAGCTTTTATATCAATTCTATGAGGAATTAGAATTCCATTCCTTCCTAAAGGAAATTGGAACCAAGCAAACAACAATTGTTGATTATAGGGTTATTAATAATGAGGCTGAATTAAAGGATATATTATTAGATAATAGTAGCGTAATTGCTGAAACTGCTAATTATAATTATCATAAAAATCCTTTATTATGTATTGGTATAAATAATGCTAAGGGTACCTTTATCATTGAGCCTAATTTATTTAAGACAGCTGCCTTTAAGAGCTTTATGGAAGCTGATAATAATAAGCTAGTTTATGATTATAAGCGTATTTATGTAGCCTTACGCCACTATGGAATTATAACTAAGGGTGTAAGCTTTGATTTATTGCTTGCAACCTATGTTTTAAACTCTAAGGTAAGTGCTAAGGAGTTTAGATTAGTAGCCGATTTTTACGGATCATCAGCCATTCCTTATGAGGAAGAGATTTATGGCAAGGGTGCTAAAAGAGCTATTCCTGAATTAGGAAAGCTATATCATTATGTTGCTACTAAGGCGATGGAAATTACAAGATTATACCCTGAAGCTATGAATAAGCTTAATGAAACTGAGCAGGCAGCCTTATTAACAGAAATTGAAATACCTTTAAGCTATGTTTTAGGTAAGCTTGAATTTAATGGCATGAAAATTGATATGGCAGAGCTTGAGCGCCAGGATTTAGAATTAACTGAAAGAACTAGTACCTTAGAAAAGGAAATCTATGAGCTTGCTGGCTTTGAGTTTAATATTTCTAGCCCAAAGCAATTAGCTGAGGTTTTATTTGTTAAGATGAATATCCCATATCCTGGTAATAGTAAGAAGGGCTATTCAACTGAAATTAGTATTTTAGAGGCAATTAAGGATTTAAATCCAATTGTTAATAAGGTTATTGAATATCGTCAAATTACTAAGCTATATGGCACCTATATTAAGGGCTTAAGAGAACAAATCTTCCCTGATAATAAGGTTCATACTATTTTTGAGCAGGCTTTAACAGAAACAGGCAGATTATCAAGCATTGAGCCTAATCTACAAAATATTCCAATTAGAACTGAGCAGGGTCATTTAATTAGAAAAATGTTTATTCCTGATAATAAGGAAAATACATTCTATAGTGCCGATTATAGTCAAATTGAATTAAGAGTGCTTGCCCATATGGCAGAGGTTAAGCATTTAACTAAGGCCTTTAAGGAGGGTGAGGATGTTCATACCTCAACTGCTAAATTAATTTTTGGTCATGATGATGTAACATCACTTGAGCGTCGTAAGGCTAAGGCTGTTAACTTTGGTATTGTTTATGGTATTTCAGCCTATGGTCTAGCCAATGATTTAGATATACCACAATATGAGGCTAAGGAATTTATTGAAAAATATAAGCAAATTAACCCTGAGGTTGATGAATTTATGGCCCGTGTTTTAGATTTCTGTAAGGAAAATGGTTATGTTAAAACCTTAAAGAATCGTCGTCGCTATATCCCTGATATAAATTCTAAGAATTATATGCAGCGTGAATTTGCTAAGCGTATGGCAATGAATGCGCCAATTCAGGGGAGTGCAGCGGATATAATTAAAATGGCAATGATTGAAATTGATCGAGAATTAGAAAGCCGTGGCTTAAAGAGTATAATGCTAGTTCAGGTTCATGATGAATTGGTATTTGAGGTTAGCAAGGGTGAAGAGGAAATTATTCAAACCCTAGTTAGGGATAAGATGACTCATATAATGCAATTAGCTGTACCTTTAGAGGTTGCTGATTCATTTGGAGATAACTGGTATTTATTGAAGTAGAGGTATAATTATGAAGGAAATATTTTTACGTCGTTCGATTAGAAGCTATAGTGATAAAGAAATTAGTACTAGAGATTTAGAAAGGCTAGCCGAGGCTGGCCTAATGGCTCCTAGTGCTCGTAATCAGGATAGCAGAGGTCTTATTATTGTTAATGATAAAAGTATTCTTTTAGAGCTAGCCAGTATGAGTAAGTACGCAAGCTTTTTAAAGGAAGCTAAGGCCTGTATTTTAGTAATTGGTATTAATAAGGATACTATCCCAACTTTGCATATGCAGGAATGTGATCTAGCTGCCACAACAGAAAATATCTTACTTGAGGCAACGCATTTAGGAATTGGTTCTTGTTGGCTTGGTACCTATCCAGTTAAAGAAAGAATGGACTACGTAAAAAATACTTTAAATATTTCTGATAATGATTTTGTTTATTCAGTTATTGCCTTAGGCTATCCTAAGGATCCTAATGCCTTTTATGAAAAGGATAAAATTAAAAAAGAAAATATTTGTTGGAATAGGGTGAAATAATGCCAGAGCTTCCTGAGGTTGAAACGGTTAGAAGAGTTTTATTTAGTGAAATTTTAAATTTAAATATTTGTAATGTTAGATTATTTTATAAGCCTATTTTTGAAAATAATGATCAAGTAGATAAGCTTATAAACAATAAATTTATTGATATAAAAAGAAAAGGCAAATATCTAATATTTGTCTTAGCCAAGGGATTTTTATTGTCTCACCTTCGTATGGAGGGTAAATATTTTTACCTAGATTCTGATACAGAAATTAATAAGCATATGCATGTAGCTATTGATTTTTCTAATGGTAAATCCTTAATTTATCAGGATGTTAGAAAATTTGGTAGAATGCATTATTATGAAACCTTAGCTGATCTAGAGGCTGATTTAGATTTAGGGCCTGACGCAAATAGAATTCAGGATATTGATAGCCTTTATTTAAAAATGAAGAAGTCTAATTTACCAATTAAATCATTATTATTAGATCAAAGCTTTATTGCCGGCTTAGGAAATATTTATGTTGATGAGGTTTTATATAGGTCACATATTTTTCCTAATTTAAAGGCTAAGAGCTTAACTAAAGATGATTTAAATAATATTAGTATTAACGCCAAGGAAATTTTAGATAAGGCAATTATTAATAAGGGTACAACAATTAGAAGCTATACCTCAAGCCTAGGGGTTACAGGTAATTATCAGAACTTTTTAGCTATTCATACTAAGGCTACTGATGCTTGTGGGCATCATGTCTACAAGATGAAAATTGGTGGTAGAACCTCTTATTTTTGTCCATTATGTGAAAGCCCAAGAAGAAAGCTTGTTATTGGTTTAACTGGTGGTATTGCTAGCGGTAAATCTAATATTTCTAAGGAATTAAGGGATTTAGGCTTTGTTGTAGCTGATGCGGATAAATATGCACATGAGGCCTATAATGATCCTATTATTTTAAATGAGGTTAAAAAGAGCTTTAGTGATGCCTTTGTTGGTGATTTACTTGATTTAAAGCTATTGGCTAAAATCATTTTTAATGATGAAAAAAAAAGAGATGAATTAAATAAGCTAATTCATCCTTATGTTATAAAATGCTTAGAAAGGGATATTTCTAATAATGAGCTAATATTTTTAGATATTCCTTTATTGTTTGAGGCTAAGCTTGAATATTTATGCGATAAAATTATTTGTGCCTACCTAGATAAGGATTTAGAGGTTGAAAGATTAATGAATCGTGATAATATTGATAGAGAGTATGCTTATGCTAAAATTAATGCCCAGCTTCCTTTAGAGACTAAAAAGGCTAAATCTAACTATGTGGTTGATACTAGTGGAGACTTTAGCCAAACAAAGAATAATTTGTTAGAGGTTTTAACAGAAATTTTTAGCAGTATAGAATAGGGGTGCTATAATGGTAAAAAATACAATATATACAAGGTTTACCTTGGGAACAGATGATGTGAATTGCTTACACTTATTATATATGCCATTAATAGGTAATGATGCGATTAGCCTATATATGTTTTTTCATAGCTATGTAAATCGTAGAAGCATGAAAAGTGAAAGTGTAAAGATTGATGAAATCTTAGATATTCTAGGCTGGAGGCTCCAAAAATATAATGATGCTAAGGCTAAGCTTGAGGGTATTAACTTAATTAAGACCTATCAAAATGCCGAAGAAATTGTCATTATTTTATTATCACCTGTAACTCCTAGAAACTTCTTTAATGATTCTAATCTAGGCTTATACCTAATGAGTAAGGTTGGCGAAAAGATTCACGATAAGCTTTATAAGAAATTCATTATTCCAGATTTAGATTTGGGTGATTTTGAAAATGTAACTAAGAGCTTTGATGAGGTTTTCAAGACAGCTTTAATTACTAGTGAAGAAAATCTAAATGCTAATTTAGTAGGACGTAAGCCTAATCAAGGCTCAGTCTTATCTAACTTTGATTTTGATATTGATTTATTTATAAGTAAGATTGATAAGAATTTCTTAGATGATGGTATAACTAGTGATTTTAAGAAGAAAATGAAATCAATTGCTTATGTTTACGGCTTTACAATTGAGCAAATGGTAAACCTATATAATGATGCGATTGATAAGAATGGTAACTTTAGCTATGATGTCTTTAAGCGTAAATCAGGTAATCTATATAATTACTTATATAACAATAATGGACCTGAGCTTGTTATTAAAACTGAAAATAATGATGTAATCTTTAAGTTTGATAATATGACAGCCTTAGAGCTTTTAAATCAGGTTGTTGGCAGTAATGATTATCCAGTTATTTACTTAAAGAAGATTGCGGAAATTTATGAAAAGATTAATTTACCACATGGTGTTTTAAATGTTATGATTGCGATGGTTTATCGTGAAAAGGAAACTATTCCAAGCATAAATTACTTTATTAGAATTGCTGATTCTTGGGTTAACAAAGGAATTGTTTCAACCGCTTTAGCTTTAAAATATATTGAGGATGGAAGCTATCCAAATCAAAATGATTTTGTAGATTCTAAGCCACGTGCTAAATCTAATCGACCTGATATTGAGCTTGAGGATTGGCAAAAGGAATCATTTGATAATTTAATGAAAGGATATAAAGGATAATGGAAAAAATTAAATATCCTGAGGTTATGATTGATATCAATAAGCTTATTGAAGAAACTCAAAATAACCCACATTTAAAAAACTTTACAGTAACTGAAGAAAACCTAAATGAATGTCTTATATTCCTAGATGAGCAAGCTAATTGCCACAGCTGTCAGGGCTTAGATAATTGTCCTAATCACCAAAAGGGCTATGTCTTAGCTAAAAAGGGTGAGGAATTTCAATTAGTAAAATGTCACTTTAAGGAAGATATAGATGCTAAAAACAATCAAAATGAATTGATTCATACCTTATATATGCCTAAAAGCATTAGAGATGCTAGCTTAGCTGAATTCAATATTAATACTCCTGAAAGAGTTAATTCCTTGAAAAAGGCAACTGAATTTATTAATACCTATAGTAAGAATAGCTTTAAGGAAGGCTTAATGCTATCAGGTGGCTTTAGAACAGGCAAGACCTATTTGTTAGGTGCTATTGCTAATGAGCTTGCTAAGAAAAAATTAAATAGCCTACTTATTTATTTCCCTGATTTAATTAGAGAATTAAAGAGTGCCTTAAATACTCCACGCTTTGATGAGCTAATTAATGAGTTAAAGGAAATTGATGTTTTGATGATTGATGATTTAGGTAGTGAATCTATGACTCAATGGGTACGTGATGAAATCTTTGGCCCTATTATTAATTACCGACTAGCTGAGGGTAAGGCTTTATTTATTTCAACTAATTTATCATTTAATCAGCTATTACCATATTTCACCTTAGGCAAGGATCAAATAGAACAAACTAAGGCAATGCGTATTCTTTCACGCTTATTAGAGCTTGTAGAAAATGTAAGCTTTGGTAATACTCCATATAAGAATTTATAATTAATCTCCCAGCAAGAATGAGGTTCTTTTCAAAAATCGGTGTGTCGATAAAAAAGAGCTTTAAAAAAATCAGTGTGCCGTCTTTACATAAATCGGTGTGCTAACTTTAAAAAAATCAGTGTGTCATTGAAAAATGG